>CABUAS010000006.1 GCA_902489595.1 uncultured Oscillospiraceae bacterium
CAAAAAAGTAAATACAAATTCGCTGTGTACCATTCTTGAAATACTTCATTATTAAATTTGTAGGGTGCGGCGTCCCCGACGCACCGTTTTTTGTTTTATTTTTCTTGTATATTTCAATTTACAAATACAAATTAATATGTTACAATAACTCCAACTGCGCAGGATTGATTAAAATATTTTAGTACTGTATGGGGAAATATTTTTATGGATAAGTTTAAATTAGTCAGCAAATTCAAGCCTACGGGCGATCAGCCTGAGGCGATTGACAGCCTTGTTAAAGGCGTTTTGAGGGGTGACAAAGAGCAGACTCTGATGGGCGTTACAGGCTCGGGCAAAACCTTTACAATGGCAAATATCATTGAAAAGGTAAACAGACCAACGCTTGTTCTGGCTCATAATAAAACGCTTGCGGCTCAGCTTTGCAGTGAATTCCGTGAATTCTTTCCCGAAAATTCAGTTGAATATTTTGTTTCTTATTATGACTATTATCAGCCTGAGGCTTATGTTGCCACAACCGATACTTATATTGAAAAAGACAGTGCAATTAATGAAGAAATAGATAAACTTCGCCATAGCGCTACTGCCGCACTTTCCGAAAGGCGTGACGTTATCATCGTTGCGTCAGTTTCCTGCATTTATTCAATCGGCGACCCTATAGACTATCGAAATATGGTTATTTCGCTTCGAAACGGTATGCAGTACGGCAGAGATGAACTGATAAAAAAACTTGTTTCCATTCAGTACGAGCGAAATGATATTAACTTTGTCCGCAACAAATTCAGAGTGCGGGGCGATACGCTTGAAATTTACCCTGCAGGCTCGGGCGGCAGTGCAATCCGTGTTGAATTTTTCGGCGATGAAATTGACAGAATTTGTGAAATCAATCCGCTGACCGCTAAAATTGAGGCAGTGCTTTCTCACGTATGTATTTATCCTGCTTCTCATTATGTTGTAGGCAATGAAAAGATGAAGATTGCACTTGATAAAATTTATAACGAAATGGTTGAGCGTGTTGCTTATTTTGAAGAAAAAGGTAAATTGCTTGAGGCTCAGCGAATTAAAGAGCGCACGATGAACGATATTGAAATGCTGCAGGAAACGGGATTTTGCAAAGGCATTGAAAATTATTCTGCTGTTATGAGCGGCAGAAAACCGGGAGAAGCTCCGTTTACGCTTATAGATTATTTCCCCGATGATTTTCTGCTTTTCTGTGACGAAAGCCATGTTATGCTGCCACAGGTACGGGGTATGTACGGCGGTGACCACAGCCGAAAAGCAAGCCTTATTGAATACGGCTTCAGACTGCCGTCTGCATTTGATAACAGACCGCTTAAATTTGAAGAATTTTACGGTAAAATCAATCAGGTCATTTTTACGTCGGCAACACCGGGTTCACTTGAAAAAGAAAATTCAACGCAGATTGTTGAGCAGATTATACGACCTACGGGACTGCTTGACCCGATTATTACCGTTAAGTCTACCGAAGATCAGATGGACGACCTTGTATCTGAAATCAATCTTCGTGTTGAGAGAAAAGAGCGTGTGCTTGTTACAACACTTACCAAAGCAATGGCAGAGGATTTGACATCATATCTTGAGGGATTTGATATTAAAGTGCGCTATATGCATCACGATGTTGATACTATTGAGCGTATGGAAATTATAAGGGATCTTCGCCTCGGTGAATTTGATGTTCTTGTCGGCATTAACCTTCTGCGAGAAGGGCTTGATATTCCCGAGGTATCGCTCGTTGCAATTCTTGATGCTGATAAAGAGGGATTTCTGCGTTCCGAAACTTCGCTTGTGCAGACAATCGGCCGTGCCGCGCGAAATGCAAACGGCGAGGTTATTATGTATGCCGACAGTGTTACGCCGTCTATGGAAAAGGCTATATCGGAAACAGTCCGCAGACGTGAATTGCAGGAAAAATATAATAAAGAGCACGGTATTACACCGCAGACAATCAAAAAAGATGTTCGTGAAATTCTTGAAATCACATCAAAAGAAAAAATTGACGGTCGGAAAAAGCGTATGCCTAAAAAAGAGCGTGAACTGCTTATTCTGCGCCTGACAAAAGAAATGAAAGAGGCTGCCAAAATGCTTGAATTTGAGCATGCGGCATACCTGCGTGATAAAATTGAGGAGTTAAAAAAAGACTGAAATGAATTTAAGTTTGTTTAATGATAAAGGATTCTGGAAAACAGCAGTCAGACTTGCCGTACCTGTTGCTTTGCAAAATCTGCTTACGAGTTCGTTTACACTTGCCGATACACTGCTTGTAAGCAATCTCGGCTCTGTGGCATTGTCATCAGTCGGAATGATAGGGCAGTGGGCATGGCTTATGAATATGATTTTAGTAGGTTTCTGCTCTGCTACCACTGTTTTTGTTTCTCAGTACTGGGGAATTAAGGATATTAAAAAAATCCGCCGTGTTTCGGGTATATCAATAATTTTTGCACTCATTGTTTCCGTGCTTTTTACAGTCATAAGCCTTGTGTTTACAAGGGGAGTAGTCAGAATTTTTAATTCAGACCCGTCTGTTATCAGTGCAGGCTCGGAATATTTAAAGTGTGTTTGCTTTTCTTTTATTGCTGTTGCGCTGACTAATATTCTTGCAACAATTTTAAGAAGCGTTGAAAATGTTAAACTGCCGATGTATGTTTCGGCATTTACAACTGTTTTGAATATTTTTCTTGATTATTCAATGATTTTCGGTAAATTCGGTTTCCCCGAAATGGGTATTACAGGTGCAGCCCTTGCCACTGTAATTTCAGCGTGGTCAGGTGTTATTCTTCTTATAGTCATTTCTGTTTGTCAGAAGAATATACTTATCGCAGGTCTTAAACAGTTTTTTGTGTTTGGTAAAGATGAATTTACCGAGTATCTGAAAAAAGCATCACCGGTTGTGCTCAATGAGGGTATGTGGGGTGCTGGCACATTTATTTTCAATATAATTTTCGGTAATATGGGTTATGAATATTTTTCCGCCATAACGATTCTCAGAAGTTTTGAAAATATTGCCTTTATTATTTTTATCGGTATATGCAGTGCGTCGTCGGTAATGATAGGCAAGTCAATCGGCAGCGGTAAAATTGAAAGGGGAATTACTGATGCTAAGCGTTTTTCCTATATCGTTCCCGTTCTTGCCGTGATAACCTCCGTATTCGTAATTCTGTTCAGAAATCAGCTTGTAGGTATATTCAATATGGGCAGCAATATTGCAGAAAGCACACTGCATACCGCTGCAATTCTGATGATAATTTATTCCTGTGCGTTTCCTATGCGAATGTTCTCTTATTTGCAGGTTGTGTCTGTATTCAGATCGGGCGGAGACACTGTTACCGGTGCTAAGTTTGATTTGATTTCACTGTGGGCACTTTCCGTGCCTGCAACGCTTATTTCAGTTTATGTGTTCAAAGTACCTTTTATTTGGGCATTTGCAATTATGTATATTTTTGAAGATATACCTAAAATAGGAATGTGTGTAAAATATTATCTTTCGAAAAAGTGGATTAAACCTGTTACCAAAGAAGGAAAACAGGCATTAAAGCAGATGAATTCGGAGGCAGAAAATGGCTAAAAACATTGTTATAAAAGGTGCCCGTGAGCATAATTTAAAAAATATAGATGTTGAAATACCGAGAGACAGTCTTGTCGTTTTTACGGGTCTTTCCGGTTCGGGAAAATCAAGTCTTGCTTTTGATACAATTTATGCCGAAGGTCAGAGAAGATATGTGGAAAGTCTTTCTTCCTATGCAAGGCAGTTTCTTGGTCAGATGGATAAGCCCGATGTTGATTATATCGAGGGCTTAAGTCCTGCTATTTCAATCGACCAGAAAACTACTTCACGCAATCCCCGTTCAACTGTCGGCACTGTTACGGAAATTTATGATTATTTAAGACTTCTTTACGCTCGTATAGGTATTCCGCACTGTCCCGTCTGCGGTAAGGTGATTGAAAAGCAGACCGTTGATCAGATTGTTGATAAAATTCTTACACTTGAAGAGCGAACAAGAATTCAGATTATGTCGCCGATAGTAAGAGGCAGAAAAGGCGAGTATGTCAAAGAACTTGATGACGCAAGAAAAAGCGGCTTTGTGCGTGTAAGGGTTGACGGCAGTATTTATGACCTTTCCGAAGATATTAAACTTGATAAAAATAAAAAGCATAATATCGAAATTGTTGTGGACAGGCTTGTTGTTTCACCCGATATAAAAAGCCGACTTGCAGACAGCATTGAAACTGCAACAAAAATGAGCAAGGGCGTTGTTTTATGCGATGTTATCGGCGGAGAGGAACAGCTTTATTCACTTGATTATGCCTGTGCCGAGCATGGTGTTTCCATTGAGGAAATGAGCCCCCGTATGTTTTCTTTCAATAATCCATATGGTGCTTGTAAACGGTGTTCGGGTCTCGGTACTTTTATGGAAATTGACGAGGATTTAATCATTCCTAACAGAAAGTTATCCATAAATCAGGGAGCAATAAAGGCAAGCGGATGGAATGTTGCAGATGGTTCGTCAATCGCAAGAATGTATTTTGATGCGCTTGCCAACGAGTATAATTTTTCTCTTGATATGCCTGTTGAAATGCTGTCAAAAGAGGCAGTCAATGCAATTCTGCACGGTACAAAAGGCAAGAAAATCAAAATGAAACGTGTTACAAGCTACGGCTCGGGAACATATACCAATGATTTTGAGGGCGTTGTAAATAATCTGAAAAGGCGCTATGACGAAACAACCTCCGAATGGTCACGTCAGGAAATTGAAAGCGTTATGGTGTCTGCAAGATGCCCCGACTGTAAAGGTGCAAGGCTTTCGCCGATGAGCCTCGGCGTAACCGTAGGCGGTAAAAATATAGCCGAATTCTGTAAAATGCCTATTTCCGAGGAAATAGAGTTTATCAATAATCTTGAACTTACCGAAAAAGAGCAGATGATAGGCAGGCTGATCATCAAAGAAATCAGTGAACGCCTTAACTTTCTTAATTCAGTGGGTCTTGATTATCTTTCACTTTCAAGAGAGGCGGCAACGCTTTCGGGCGGCGAGGCTCAGCGTATCCGTCTTGCAACGCAAATCGGGTCTTCACTTGTCGGCGTGCTTTATATTCTTGATGAACCGTCAATCGGACTTCATCAGCGTGATAATGAAAAACTTCTCGGAACTCTTCGCCATCTGCGCGATTTGGGCAATACGCTGATTGTTGTTGAGCACGATGAGGATACTATGCGTTCAGCCGATTACATTGTTGACATCGGTCCGGGTGCAGGCGTTCACGGCGGAAATCTGATTGTGGCAGGCTCTGTTGATGATGTTATTAACTGTGAGGAGTCGATAACAGGTCAGTATTTGAGCGGTAAGAAAAAAATTCCCGTTCCCGAAAAAAGACGTGAGGGTAACGGGCATAAGCTTACTGTTTACGGTGCTGCCGAAAATAATCTGAAAAAAATTGATGTTGAAATTCCGCTCGGTGAATTCGTAGCTGTAACGGGCGTTTCAGGCTCGGGCAAATCAAGTCTTGTTAATGAAATTTTATATAAATTTCTTGTGACAGAACTCAATAACGCCAAGAAAAAGCCGGGTAAGTTTGACAAAATCAAAGGTTATGAATATCTTGATAAAGTTATTGATATTGACCAGTCGCCGATAGGCAGAACACCTCGCTCAAACCCTGCAACTTATACAGGCGTGTTTAATGATATAAGAGATTTGTTTGCAGAAGTTCCCGAGGCTAAAATGCGTGGCTATAAAGCAAACAGGTTTTCATTCAACGTCAAGGGCGGCAGATGCGAAGCCTGCGGAGGCGACGGTATTGTTAAAGTCGAAATGCACTTTCTTGCAGATATTTATGTGCCGTGTGATGTCTGCGGCGGTCAGCGTTATAACAGAGAAACGCTTGAGGTTAAATTTAAAGGTAAAAATATTTTTGAAATTCTTGAAATGACTGTTGATGAAGGTCTTGAATTTTTCAGTCAGCAGCCAAAAATTTATAATAAACTTAAAACTTTGTCGGATGTCGGTCTCGGCTATGTAAAAATCGGTCAGCCTGCAACAACGCTTTCAGGCGGCGAGGCACAGCGTGTCAAGCTTGCAACCGAGCTTATGAAGCGCTCAACAGGAAAAACAATTTACATTCTTGATGAACCAACAACGGGACTTCATACCGCCGATGTTCACAGGCTTATCAATGTGCTTAATTCGCTTGTTGATACGGGAAATACGGTGCTTGTTATTGAGCATAATCTTGATGTTATCAAAAATGCGGATTATATTATTGATTTGGGTCCCGAGGGCGGTAAAAGAGGAGGCAAAATTGTTTCCTGCGGCACTCCCGAGGAGCTTTGCAAATGCAAAAAATCTTATACCGCCAAATACCTTAAACCACTTCTTGAACAATGATATATCTGTAATTTATTGGTAAATAAATTATTCTGCCGGGAGGGTCTTTGATATGCACCTCCAAAAGTGTCTAACCTTTGGGGTGCATATCACCTTTTACACCCGTGGCGTTTTTTTAATGCCCTTTAATTTTTTTCAATGCATTTTTTTCAAGCCTTGAAACCTGCGCCTGTGATATGCCGACTTCTTCTGCAACCTCCATCTGCGTTTTGCCTTGCATAAACCTTAAATACATAATATTTCGTTCACGTCTGCCGAGTTTGCTTATTTCATCCTTAATCATAATTTCGTCAATCCAGTCACTGTCCGTATTGCTGTCGCCGACCTGGTCCATAACAAAAATTGTATCACCGCCGTCGTTATAAACGGGCTCATAAAGCGAAACGGGGTCAACGATTGCCTCAAGTGCAAGCACAACTTCTGATTTCTTAATTCCTAGTTCTTTTGCAATTTCTTCTATCGACGGTTCTTTCTGATTTTTATTTGTTAGACGTTCTTTAATCTGCATCGCTTTGTATGCCGTGTCTTTCATAGACCTTGAAACTCTTACCGGCGCATCATCACGCAGAAATCTCCTTATTTCGCCTATGCACATCGGCACTGCGTATGTCGAAAAACGCACATCCAAATCAAGATTGAAATTATCAATCGCTTTTATAAGCCCTATAACGCCGACCTGAAACAGGTCGTCCATAGATTCGCCTCTGTTCTGAAAACGTTGTATAACGGAAAGCACAAGCCTCAGATTTCCTTTAACGAGTTCGTCACGGGCTTTCATATCGCCGTTTCTTGCTTTTTTGAGCAGTTCAATTTTTTCTTTTTCCTTGAGTACTTTCAGTTCATTTGTATTAATTCCGCATATTTCTACTTTGTTGTATTGCATACATAACCACCTTTAAAAATTATGTACAATTTTATTATGAACAAAGACAGTAAAAATTAGTATAAATACCATATATTTATTTTAAATAAAAGATTGATTTTTTATTAACAGAGTGTTAAAATAACTTAGTATGTTTGCAGGATATTACATATTTTGCACAAAATAATTTAAAGGATGTTGAGGTAATGGAAAATTTACTGCTTTTCTTGATTTTATTTCCTTTCGGCTCTGCAATTCTGCAAAGCGTGAGTGTAAATAATACTTTAAGAAAAATTGTAACTTATGTCAGTTCCGCTGTGATAATGGCTGCCGCAATTTCATTTTCCGTGTGGTGGTTTGCAAAAGGTGCTCAGCCGATTGCATTGTTGAGCAATACTGGAATTATTGACAAAGCGATGATGGCAGGCGAGGTATTCCTTATGGTTCTCGTTACTGTGCTGTCAATAAAGCATAAAAAGTATTATGCAATCGTTTTATCTGTTGTTCAGACTGTAGCTTTGCTTTGGTTTGAGCTTATCGGTGAAAAGAGCATTGCTCATTTTGAACCGGCAGAGGCAAATCATCTTTACATAGACCAGCTTACGGTTATTATGATTTTAATTATTGCGGTTGTAGGAACACTTATTACTGTTTATGCCTGCGGCTATATGGTGGATTATCATCATCACCATACCGAGTTTAAAGACAGAAGAAGATTTTTCTTCTCAATGATGTATGTATTTCTCGGTGCAATGTTCGGTCTTGTTATGTCATCAAGTCTTACCTGGATGTATTTCTTCTGGGAAATTACATCGGTTGTATCATTCCTGCTTATCGGTTATACAAAAACTGATGAGGCGGTCAACAATTCATTCAAGGCTTTGTGGATGAACCTTCTCGGTGGCTGCGGTTTCTGTGCAGGAATTATTATTCTCGGTTTTAACAATCAGATTTTCGATTTGCAGAATTTGATTCAGAAATCGGTTCTGCTTGGCAATGCAGCATTTGTTGCACCTGTAATTCTTCTTGCATTTGCCGCACTCACTAAAAGTGCACAGCTGCCGTTTTCAAAATGGCTGCTCGGAGCAATGGTTGCGCCTACACCGTCGTCAGCACTTCTTCACAGTGCAACAATGGTAAAAGCAGGCGTGTATCTTCTTCTCCGCCTTGCTCCGCTTATGGAAAACAATATTGCAGGCACAATGGTTGCACTTATCGGCGGATTCACTTTCCTTGTAACTTCAATGCTTGCAATCACCGTTACAGACGCTAAGAAACTTCTTGCTTATTCAACAATTTCAAACCTCGGTCTTATCACCGCTTGTGCAGGCCTTGGTACAACAACAACAGTGTGGGCAGGTGTATTCCTTGTAATTTTCCACGCAGTCTCAAAATCACTGCTGTTCCAGAATGTCGGTGCCATTGAAAACCTTACAGGTTCAAGAAATATTGAAGATATGCATTCGCTTATCATTCGTTTCCCGCGTCTTGCATATCCTCTTATTATCGGTATCGCAGGTATGTTCCTTGCACCGTTCGGTATGCTCGTTTCAAAGTGGGCGGCTCTTCGTTCATTCCTTGAGGCAGATGATAAGCTTGTTGGAATTCTGCTTGTTCTCTTTATTTGCTTTGGTTCGGCAACTACGCTTTATTACTGGGCAAAGTGGCTTGCAAAAATTCTTTCATACAAACCTCAGTCTACAATCTGCACTAATAAACTTTCGGCAAATCAGCATTTGTCAATTCTTGTTCATAGTTTTATGATGCTTGCACTCTGCACCGTTTTCCCGCTCATTTCAAGAGATATTATTTTGCCGTATCTTACAAATGTGTTCGGTTTTGCGTCTGAAGTTATAAGCGAAAATAATATTGTAGTTATGATATTTATGCTTGTTGCTGTATTTGTTATTCCTGTTGCAACCGGTATCGTTATCAAAAAATCTCCGCCTCACCATGCTCATGTTTATATGAACGGCTATAATGAGGGTGATGATCTTAACTTTAAAAATTCTTTCGGCGAAGAAAAGAGAATGTATCTTACAAACTGGTATCTTGAAGACTGGTTTGGCGAAAGAAAACTTTATGTTCCGAGTGCAGCTATTGCTACTGCGATTGTAGTTATCTGCCTCGCATATTCTTTAGGAGGTGCATTATAATGACTGCTGCAAATATTGCTCATACAATTTGTTATATTCTTCTTGCACCTTTTCTCGGCGGTTTAATGTCGGGTGTTGACAGAATTATAAGTGCCCGTATGCAGGGCAGACAGGGTCCGCCGCTTTTTCAGCCGTTTTACGATATAATTAAACTTTTTTCAAAAGAAACGGTCAGTGTTAAAAATATTCAGGTTTGCTTTCTTGTAAGTTATCTGTTTTTTGTAATTGCGTCAGGCGCATTGTTTTTTGCAGGCCTTGATTTACTTATGGTATTCTTTGTACTCACCACGGCAAATATTTTTCTTGTAATTGCCGCTACCTCAACAAATTCACCTTATTCCAATATGGGTGCGCAGAGAGAACTTATTCAGATGATGGCTTATGAACCTATGACCCTGATTACTGCTGTCGGCGTTTATCTTGCAACAGGTTCATTCAGTTTTCAGCCCGGTCCTTTGCCGCTTATTGTTAAACTTCCCGGTGTGTTTGCAGGCTTTATGTTTATTCTTGTAATTAAACTGCGCAAGCACCCGTTTGACCTTGCTACAAGCCACCATGCTCACCAAGAAATGGTAAAGGGCGTTACTACCGAATTTTCAGGTAAAATTTTTGCGATTGACGAACTTGCCGCATGGTATGAAAATATTTTCTTATTTGGTATGCTTATGATTTTCTTTATTACAGATAATAAGATTAGTATACCAATCAGTTTCTTGCTTGCATCGCTTTGCTATTTTGTATTGATTCTTATTGATAATTCAAATGCACGTATGAAATGGCAGAAAATGCTTAAAAATACATGGATTGTTACTGCCGTAATCGGCGCAGTTAATCTTCTTGTATTACATTTCTTTAATTAAGGAGGAGTTACAATGTCTAAACTCGGAAGATCGCCTTGGATTATGCACTACGATGCTGCATCGTGCAACGGCTGTGATATAGAAGTTCTTGCTTGCTTAACTCCTGTTTACGATGTAGAAAGACTCGGAGTTATAAATACAGGCAACCCTAAGCATGCCGATATTCTGCTTATCACCGGCGGTGTAAACAATAAGTGTGCAGAGGTTGTAAAGCAGATTTATGATCAGATGTCAAATCCGAAAGTTGTAGTTGCAGTAGGTATCTGTGCCTGCAACGGCGGCGTGTTTAAAGATGCTTATAACATCAAAGGCGGTGTTGATACCGTTATTCCTGTTGATGTTTATGTACCCGGCTGTGCTGCAAGACCCGAATCAATTATTGACGGTGTTGTGAAAGCAGTTAAGGTGCTTGAAGAAAAAAATGAAAAAAGACTTGCTGAAAAGGAGACAGAATAATGAGAGAGGAATACGAACTTATTAAAATTGATAAATCCGACCTTGACAACATTATGCGTCATCACCGTGACGAAGGCTGCCGCCTTGTTCAGATTCACGCAGTAAGTCTTGTTGGTGTTACCGAACTTACGTACTCTGTTGCAACGCCTGAAAATCATTTTATAAATTACAGAATTGTTCTTAATGACGGCGAAACAATGAGCAGTATTACGGATATTTTTCCTGCCTCCGTTCTTTATGAAAATGAAATCAAAGAACTTTTCGGTGTTGATATTCAGTGCATATCGCTTGATTATAACAGAAAACTTTATGATATTTCGGCTGAAACCCCAATGAAGAAAAAGGAGGGCAATGAATAATGGCTAAAACTATTGTTCCTTTCGGACCTCAGCACCCCGTACTTCCCGAGCCGATTCACCTTGATTTGGTTCTTGAAGATGAAAAGGTTGTAGAGGCAATTCCGTCAATCGGTTTTGTTCACCGTGGTCTTGAAAGCCTTGCTTCAAAAAGAAATTTTAACGATTACGTTTATGTGTTTGAAAGAATCTGCGGTATCTGCTCCTTTATGCACGGTATGGGCTACTGTGAAGCAGTTGAAAGAGTTTTCGATAAGGAAATTCCCAACAGAGCAAAATATCTTCGTACGATCTGGAGCGAGATGAGCCGTATTCACAGTCATCTTTTATGGCTCGGTCTGCTTGCCGATGCATTCGGCTTTGACGCTCTCTTTATGCAGTGCTGGAGAATGCGTGAAAGAGTTCTTGATATGTTTGAAGAAAGCACGGGCGGCCGTGTAATCTTTTCTGTTAACAAAATCGGCGGTGTTCTTAAGGATATGGACTCAGATATGCTGAATGCCTTTGTTAAAGAACTGAAAGGTATGGAAAAAGAGCTAAAAAAAGTTACCGATGTCTTTATGAAAGACTATTCCGTTCAGTCAAGACTTAAAGGTGTTGGTATTCTGACTAAAGAAGACGCCGTTAAATTCGGTGCAGTAGGTCCTATGATGCGTGCATCGGGTATTGAACTTGATACACGAAAACTCGGCTATGCCGCATATAATGACCTTGATTTTGAGATTATTACAAGCAATGACTGCGATGGCTATGCAAGATGTCAGGTTCGTATTAACGAAATTTTCCAGTCAATTCATCTTATTGAACAGGCCGTGTCAAAAATTCCCGATGGCGAAATTGCAATAAAAATTGCTGGCAATCCGAACGGCGAGGCTTTTGTACGCCTTGAACAACCACGTGGTGAAGCAATTTATTATGTTAAGGGTGACGGTACTCCGTTTCTTAACCGTGCAAGAATACGTACTCCCACATTTACAAATTTAACTTCACTTCTTAATATTCTGCCGGGTTCCGATTTGGCAGATGTACCGCTTCAGGTACTTACCATTGACCCGTGCATCAGCTGTACCGAAAGATAAGGGGGTAATCAAATGTCTAAATTAATGGATTTTGCTCCTATTGCTTTAAAAAATCTTTTTTCAAAGCCTGCAACTAAAAATTATCCTGCCGCTCCTATTAAGTTCCCCGAAAGGAGCAGGGGACATATTGTAAATAATTTTGATGACTGTATTCTTTGCGGAATCTGTCAGAAAAAATGCCCGTCATCAGCAATCACTGTAGACCGAGTTAATAAAACATGGTCTATTGACAGAATGGGTTGTGTGCAGTGTGCAAACTGTGTAAACGGATGCCCTAAGCACTGCCTTGAAATCAAGCCGGGTTATACCGAACCTGATTACACTAAAACTGTTGATACACTTCAGAAACCGATTGAAGAAACTAAGGCTGAAAAGAAGCTTGTTAATTCAATGGACGATTGTATTTTCTGCGGTATCTGCAAAAGACAGTGCCCTAATGATGCACTTGAGGTTGACAGAGCAGAAAAAGTATGGAAAGTCAATGATGAAAAGTGCGTTAAATGCGGTCTTTGCGTTGAAAAGTGCCCGAAAAAAGTGCTTTCCATAACTGAGCAGGAAGAAGTACATACCAAAAAAGGTACACTTACAAACGATATTTCAAGCTGTGTTCTTTGCGGTATCTGTCAGAAGCAGTGCCCGAATGAGGCTATCACCGTAGACAGAAAAGAAACCAAAACATGGTCTGTTAATCTTGATAACTGTGTTCAGTGCGGGCTTTGCACAGAAAAATGTCCTAAAAAGAGCCTTTCTTTTACAGGCAAGGGTGAGGGAACAGTAACATTTACAAAAGAGTAATTTGGGGGATATTATTACCGAATGACCTATAAAATTTTTGTGTGGGGCTTGGTTCAGGGAGTCGGCTTTCGACCGTTTGTGCTTCGCCTTGCACAGGAAGAAAATATTACAGGATATGTTAAAAATAAAGGTGCTTTGGTTGAAATTATTGCCCAGGGTAATGAACAGGCGTTGAAGATTTTTTTTCAGCGCCTTGCTTGCTGTTTGCCTAAAGGTGCTGAAATCTGGAATATAAGCAAAACAGTTATTGAAAATGCTGAAATTTATAATGAATTTTATATAGAACAAAGCAGTAATAAAGATGATATGCTGCCGCTTGTTTTGCCTGATATTGCCACTTGTGATATGTGTGTGAAAGAACTTTTTGATAAGAATAACAGACGGTTTCATCACCCGTTTATCAGCTGCACTGTCTGCGGCCCCCGTTATTCTGTTTTAAATAAACTTGCTTATGACAGGTGCAATACAGTTCTTAATAAATTTCCGCTTTGTGATGACTGTGAAAATGAATATAATAATCCCGATAATATCAGGAGTTACGCGCAGACTATATGTTGTAATGACTGCGGACCGAAATTTTACTATACCGAAAAAGGCAACCCGATTGAAAATGCCGTAACGGCACTAAAAAACGGCGGAGTTATTGCAGTTAAAGATATAGGCGGCTTTCATTTTGTCTGCAATGCAAATGATGAAAATGCAGTAAATAAACTCAGATTATTAAAGAAAAGGGAAGAAAAGCCCTTTGCCGTAATGTTAGAAAATACCGAAAGCATAAAAGAATATGCTTTTGTCAATGGTATGGAGTCGGATTTGCTCAAAAGCAGTGCCGCACCGATTGTCCTTTTAAAAAAGAAAAAAGATTTCGGCGGCTTTGTTTGTCAGAACAGCGGCGACGTAGGGGCAATGCTGCCGTCAAATCCTGTTCAGCATATGCTTATTCGCAATGTTGATTTCCCGCTTGTTATGACGAGTGCTAATATTACAAATGAGCCGATTATTACCGATAACGAAACGGCTTTAAAACTTTATAATGACAGTGAATATCTTGACGGTGTGCTTTATCATAACAGAGATATTTTAACTCCCCTTGACGATTCGGTTACACGTGTAATTTGCGGCAGAGTTCAGATAATGCGCCGTGCAAGGGGATATGTTCCTTTGCCGATTGTCCTGTCTGATAAAACAGATAAAATTATTTTTGCAGCAGGCGGCGATTTGAAATCATCATTCTGCCTTGTTAAAGAAAATTTTGCGTATTTGAGCCAGTATTTCGGTGATTTGGAAAATGAGCAGGTTTTTGAAACATATAAGAATAATATTAATCATATGGAAAATCTGTTTTCGCTTCATCATAATTATGTTGCAAGTGATTTACACCCCGATTATTTTTCGTCAGGTGTTTATAATGCCGATTTGTCTGTTCAGCATCATTTTGCCCATATTGCCTCGGTAATTGCCGAACATAATTTAAAAGGCGATGTCCTCGGCTTTGCATTTGACGGCACGGGATACGGCACGGACGGTACTGTTTGGGGCGGAGAAATTATTATTTATAAAAATAAAAAATTCAGCCGTGCCGAAAATTTAAAACCTGTTAAGCTTTTCGGCGGCAATACCGTGTCAAAAGATGCCTGCAAGGCTTTAAACTGCTATCTGAATGAAATCGGTAAATGTAACGACGAAATGGTAAAAACTGTTTTAAACAGTGATATAGGCTGTTTTAACAGTACATCAATGGGCAGGCTTTTTGATGCAGCTGCCGCATTGCTTGAAATTGAGAATTATAACAACTTTGAGGGCAAATGCGCAATCGCACTTGAAAAAGAGGCTCGAAAAGCAAACGATTTTATTAAATTTGAAATCCAGAACTGGGATTGGCGTGTGCTTTTAAATCAGATTATATCCGCCAAAGATAACGGTGAAAAAATCAGAAGTATTGCCCTTGGTTTTCATTATGCGGTTGCAGATGAAATTCTTAATACTGCAAAGCGGTATAATATTAAAAACATTGCACTTTCGGGCGGTGTTTTTGCAAACAGAATTTTGACAGAACGAGCTGTTTTACTTCTTGAGAAAAACGGTTATAATGTTTATATAAATGAAAAAGTGCCGACAAATGACGGGGGGATTTCCCTTGGTCAGGCTTATATGGCACTGCTTGATTTAACGGAGGGATAAATATGTGTGTAGCAGCACCGGGCAGGGTAATTGAAATTAACGGCAGTACGGCAACAATAGATTACAGCGGTAATCGTGTTAAGGCTCACACAGGCGTTGTCGATGTAAAAGTCGGTGATTATGCTTTGGTTCACGCAGGATTGATTATTCAGGTGCTTGATGATGATGAGGCGCAGAGTATGATTGATTTGTTTAAAGAGTTAGAGGATATTGAAAATGCCTGAACTTTTGAAAATAATTGATGAACTTAAGAATTACGACGGAAGACCGCTTACTTTTATGGAGGTTTGCGGCACGCATACTGCCTCAATCAGCGAGGCAGGCATTCCGTCTATGCTGTCGGATAAAATAAGGCTTATTTCAGGTCCCGGCTGTCCTGTTTGTGTAACAGTTGCAGAATATATTGACGTTCTTATTGATTATTCACGGCAGAAAAATACTGTTGTTGTTTCTTTCGGTGATATGCTAAGAGTGCCGGGCAGTAAAGAAAGTCTAAAAGATGCAATGGCTTCGGGCGGTAAAGTCAAAATGGTCTATTCACCGCTTGAAATGCTTGATACGGCTGAAAAAGATAAATTAACTACGTATATTTTTGCCGCCGTTGGTTTTGAAACTACCACGCCGATTTATGCCGTTCTTATTGACGAGGCAATCAGGCGGAATATAACGAATATCAAACTGCTTACGGCACTTAAAACAATGCCGAAGGCCATTGAATTTCTGTGTGAGAGCGGCAGTAAAATTGACGGCTTTTTAGCACCCGGTCATGTAGCGGTAATTACAGGTGCCAATGAGTTTAAAAGCCTTGCCGAAAAATATAATCTTCCTTTTGTTGTTTCAGGCTTTGAGGGCAAAGAACTCATTGCATCTATTTATGCGCTTGTCAAACTTGCAGGCAAAGGCGTTGCTAAAAACCTATATAAGCGTGCAGTCAGTGACTGCGGCAACGAAACGGCAAGGAAAAGCGTTCAAAAATATTTTGAACCCTGCGATGCCGTGTGGCGTGGTATCGGTATTTTAAAGGGCAGCGGAATGGCTCTTAAACCCGAATACGCTTCGTTTGATGCAGGCAGCAGAGATATTGTTAAGGATAATAAAATAAATTCTGCCTGCCGATGCTCTGAGGTTATTATCGGAAAAACTTCTCCTGTCAAATGCCCGTTATTCGGAAAAATTTGTACTCCCGAAAGTCCGCAGGGTGCCTGTATGGTTTCAACCGAGGGCAGCTGTTATTCTTATTACGTAAACGGCAGAAAGGATTTTTAATTTTAATTATGAAAATTACTTTGGCTCATGGAAGCGGCGGAAAGTACACTTCCGATTTGATTAATTCCGTTTTTGAAAATTCATACGGCAATGATATACTTGCTAAAATGGAAGACAGTGCAGTTGTAGACGGCTATAAAAAGATTGCTTTAACTACCGATTCATTTGTTGTAACACCGCTTTTTTTTAAAGGCGGCGATATCGGCAGGCTGTCGGTCTGCGGCACTGTTAACGATTTGCTTATGCGCGGCGCTGTGCCGAAATATATTACATCTGCATTTATTATTGAAGAGGGTGCAGATACTGATGATTTAAAGCGTATTGCGCAGTCTATGTCCAAAACTGCAAAAGAGGCAGGAGTAATCATTGTTGCAGGCGATACAAAGGTTATAGAGGGTAGCGGCGGCGTTTATATAAACACAACGGGCGTGGGCTTTGCTGAAAATGACAGTATTTCTTCATCAAACTGCAAAGCAGAGGATAAAATCATCCTTTCAGGCAATCTCGGTGATCATCACGCTACAATTCTTTCGGCAAGAATGAATATTGAGAATACAATTAAAAGCGATAATGCACCGCTCGTTGATATTGTTAAAAACCTTATGGATAATCATATTGATATTCACTGTATGCGTGATGTTACAAGAGGCGGACTCGGTACTGTTTTAAATGAAATTGCAGATGCATCTGAGGTCAGAATAAATCTTAATGAAAATGATTTGCCTGTTGACCCGCAGGTTAAGGCTTTTGCCGATTTTCTCGGTCTTGAAATTATGCATATGGGCAATGAGGGTAAAATGATTGCCGTTGTTTCTGCAAATGATGCAGATAGTGCGCTTGAAATTATTAAAAATTCAAAATACGGTGAAAATGTGCGTATTATCGGCGAAATTGCAGACGGTAACGGAGTTGTTTTAAATACAACACTGGGCGGTCAGAGAAAAATATCAGTCCTTCGCGGCGAGGGTTTGCCCCGTATTTGCTGAAAATAAACTAAGCCGTCAGGTAAATTAATACCTGACGGCTTTTTTACTGCATTTTATTAAGAAAAAAGGGGCGGATTCTATCCGCCTCAGACTGTCGATAAAGTGGTCAGAACCACGCTGAAATTTAAAATGTGATATGGCTACTTCATTATTGTAGGGTGCGGCATCCTTGACGCACCGCTTTGCACAGTGTATATAAAAAGGTGCAGAAACATCGAATTTCTGCACCTTTTGGCGTTTTTTGCCTTTTACTCAGGGGCGGTACCAACGTACAGCACCCTTCCTAAAATGCAAAATTCTGTTCCATTTCTCGAAGTCTGCCAGCGTGTAGAAATTTATTGTTTAGACTTTTTCTACACGCTGGGGGCGGATTTTATCCGCCCTAAGTTAATTTATTATTCTTTTTCCGTTGTTTCTTCCATATCCTGCTTTAAATCTCCGAGCATATCGGCGATTGATTTCTGATTAAGTGTGTCAACTCGGTCAAACTTAATTGTTTCGTCGTCTTTAACATCGTTTGCGTTGGCATCTTCAATTAAAGTCAGCGAAAGTGTGTCGCCGTTTACCGAAAACCTGTAAACAATTTCTTCCTGTGATTTTGTGTTGATAAGTGTTAATTTATTACCTTTGATTTCATATTTACCTGAAAAATTAAATGAGGATATATATGAATCATAGTCGCCGTCTTCATGGAATTCATAAGCGGAAAGACCGGGCATATCCTGGCTCTGCCACTTACCTATAATTTTATCTTTATCATTTGTTATTACACTGATTGAATATGAAATCGGGTTGAAATCATTTGCAATGCAAACAGCTGACAGGCATATAACTACTGTCAGAACCATAGCAATTACAATAGAAATAATCATTTGTTTTTTTGTAAATGTTTTTGATTTTTTTGCAGCAGTGCCGTCTATTTCGGTTATATCACCGTTTTCAATGTTTTCAATGTTATCGTTGTTTTTTTTCATTTATTATTTCAGTCCCTTTTTAGTTAAAATTGCATCAATTTTTTCTGAGGAATTAAGGAGAGATGATACAGACATATCGTGATTTAAAGTATCAAGAAAATAAGCAATGTATTTTGAAAGTTCAACAGACTGATACCATTCTCTTGAAAGAAGTTCAGGAGTCTGGTAAACGCCGTTGGTTGTGAATACTTTTTCAAATACGCCGTTTTTATATGCCTCGTCAAATACTTTAAGACCGTTAGCAAAAAGTCCGAATGTGGTGCATACAAAAATTCTTGCAGCGCCGAGAGCCTTAAGTTTCTGTGCAACTTCAAGCATTGATTCGCCTGATGAAATCATATCATCAACGATGATAATATCCTTGCCGTTTACTGAATCACCGAGATACTGATGTTCAACGATCGGGTTTCTGCCGTCTACAACTCTTGTATAATCTCTTCTCTTGTAGAACATACCGAGGTTTACGCCGAGCTGAGTAGCAAAGAAAATACATCTGTTCATTGCACCCTCGTCCGGTGAAATAACCATAAGGTGGTCTTTGTCAACTTTCAAATCGTCTACTGTGTTTACGATAGCCTTAATCATCTGGTATGTAGGCATAACATTTTCGAATGATTTGTGCGGAATTGCGTTTTGAACTCGCTGGTCGTGTGCGTCAAATGTAATAATGTTTTCGACACCGAGTGCAGTCAGTTCCTGCAAAGCCATTGCACAGTCAAGCGATTCACGGCTT
Organism: uncultured Oscillospiraceae bacterium; assembly: GCA_902489595.1. GTDB lineage: Bacteria > Bacillota > Clostridia > Oscillospirales > Acutalibacteraceae > Eubacterium_R. Next base: position 19,103 of record CABUAS010000006.1, read on the forward strand.
GATCTTTTATGCTGTCTGCCCTCATAAAGCATCGGCATAATTACCGAAATGCGCTTTGCCTTTGATGATGCGGCAGAAATAACTCTTTTTAAATCTGCATAATGGTCGTCGGGTGACTTTGGCACAGTCATACCATACATATTGTATGTTACGCTGTAGTTGAAACAGTCTGTAACAATGTAGAGGTCATAGCCTCTTACAGTGTCATTAATAACTGCCTTGCCTTCGCCGCTGCCGAAACGCGGATTTGAAATATCAATAAGATAGGTATCTCTCGTGTAGCCAAAGAAAGCGATGTTGTTCTGATGTTCAAGAGCCTGTTCTTTGCGCCATTTAACAAGGTATTCATCTACCTTATGTGCAAGTGTTTCACAGCCGGGCATAGCAATAATGCCAAGCGGACCGTAAGGGATGTTTTCGATGTTTTGTGCTGTTAATCTTGCCATTTCAAAAATTCTCCTTCAGATTTATAATTATTTAGTTTGTTATGCGCTTGTATTTTACTATATTTATTAATAATTGTAAACATTATTTTAAACTTTTAACTATTTTGTCATTATTTGGAGTATTTTGTTCTGAATTTACAGAGTTATCTTCATCATCTTTTTTCTCATTACAGTTATAAACAGTGCAGTCAGTATACCGAGAACGGTAACAATGCTCACTGCAGTTCCTGCCATAAGACCTTTTGGTCTGTATTTATACTCTATGGTATGTTCACCCGGTTTGAGCATTATACCGAGCTGGCAGTTACCAACACCGAATGTTTCTGATTTTTCGCCGTCAACCGTAACAGTCCAGCCTGCATCATAAGGTATTGATGAATACAAAACGCAGTTTTCCTTTGCAGTAACTGTTCCCGTTATTTCGGTTTCGCTGAAATTTTCAATATCCATTGCAGTTACTTTCAGTTTATCGTAACCCATATTGAGCACATTTTTGTCAACACTGTAACAATAAATGTCAAAACTTCCGTCACTTTCGTCCGCCGCAGTGCAGTCAAGTGAAATTGTAACTTCATCATCAACGGTTTTGTAGCCTAAATCAAGAATATATGGCGTGTCAAGGCTTTGATTAACTGTATTTTCACCCGATGTGCAGGTTAAATTCGTAATATCTTTTGTTGTCACATAGAGATATAAATTGCCGTTTGTGTTTGGCTTTACTGAAATATCTATATTTCCGGAATCACCCGAAGAATAAAAATTATAAGAACCGTTTTCAGCAATATTATCGCCCGATATGCCGCTGTAAATGCAGTTGATATAGTTTACTTCTTTGAATACACCGCTGTATCCCGTTGCCTTTTCAAAAAATTCGCCCTGAACACGGAATGGATCGTTTTCGGTAGTATCCCACCCGTTTATATTTTCACTGACGCAGAATGAAATCGGCAGAAAGTAATCGTTTTGAAAAACGATAGATTCACCGTCTGAACTCTCATAATATTTTGTATAAAGGTCGGTTGACGGGCGTGTTTTTTCATCTTTGTAGATAAGATATTTGATGTTATACATCATATTGTAAACAGGCGTCTGTGTGTTGTAAGTGTAACTGTTTATCCTGTTGCCGAACATACCGAGGCTGTACTGTAAATGTGAATAATCTTCATACGCCATAGATGAAAAAGTACTTATGCCGTTATAACCATAAAGGCAGGGATCCATTCTTGTGTTAAGGTTTGTAAGTTCAGACTTATATAAAGAAGTATCGCTTTCCTTGATATAATTAATATCTTCACGGTAGGTGCTGTAATTTTCAACATAATCAGTTTGTTTTTGTGCAAGGCTGAATGCTTTTGTGTCTGCAACGATGATTTCACAGAAAGCAACAGAAATAATCATTGTTCCTATAACCGCTTTGCCGAAATTCTTTTTTTTCATTAAAAACAGAACTGCACACCATATGATTAAGAAAGCAATAGTCATATAAGGAGTCAGATTTTTCATCTTTTCAGTTTTAAGTTCTTCGGCAATTACAACCATTGCAACCCAAGCCATTGCCGTAAAGCCGATTTCCTTAATGCCGAGGTATTTGATATTTTTAATCGCTTTGTAAGAAATAACAAGCAGAATAAATGAATACATATAAGAAAAGCGGTAGGGCAGGTCATTCGGAAAATGAAAAGCATGCCATATATAATTAAAGATATTAATATCAAATGACGCAAACAGAAACAGAAGAAGTGCAATATAAATGCCTTTTTCTTTCATTTTTATGTTTTTGTTTACAACAAACAGCGGTACAAGAATCAGCGTTATAACGCCGCAGTAAACATTCGGCAAAACATCTTCTCCGCTTGAACGAATTGTTGTTTCGAGAAAAGCAAAGTGTGATTTAATGAATTCAAACGCTGAAAAATAAAATTTTGCAGTTTTTGGAAATTCGCCCGATGTTGCGCTTGAACCGTTCAGAATAAAGAATACAGGCAGCAGGAAAAATGCACACAAAAGCCCTGCAAGAAGCGAAGCCCCTGCAAATCTTAATCCTTTGTCGATTAATTTATTATTTAAAATCGCCTTTAAAGAAATTTTCTTCTGCGGAATATATGAACTGTTGATTTTTGCAGATGAAGAATTGTTAATAAAGTAATAAGCAAAAAAGTAAATTACTGCAAAAATGCACGCCATATAGCCCATATAATAATTGCTGTAAAGAAGCAGAATAAGCGAAATTATATAAAGTGCAGGCTTTCCGTTGTTGATAATTCTTTCAATACCGAGAATTATAAACGGGAAAAGGAACATTGCGTCAAGCCACATAATGTTCCAGAAATAAGCGAGAAAGTATGCTGAAAAAGCATATAAAATGCCAAAGGCGCTTAAATAAATTTCATTTGCATTCTGGCTTTTTTTGAGATAGAAAGTAAATGAACCTGCCGACAAAATGCATTTCAGCGCAACTAAAAAAGTAATCGCATACGGCATCTGAACCCTGTCAAAAAGGAATATTAATGCTGTCAGCGGACTTGAAAGATAGTTGAAGTAGTTGCCTAAAAAACTTGAACCTCCGCCGGATGTGAAACTGTAAATAAATGATTTGTGATCGGTTACTCTGTCAAACAGTTCTGCAAACAAAGGACCGTACTGATGATATAAATCCATTCTTAAAACAGTTGTATCGCCGAACGGAAATACTCTGAAAACAGAGTAAATGAAAACCAAGCAGAGCGCGCCGAGTGCCATTGAAAGCAAAATGAATCTGTATTCAAAAACGGCACCGTATATTCTGCCGTTTTTCTTTTTTTCAGGCAGCGAAATGCAGTCAAAAATCAAAAGCCTTGCAAAAGGATAATTGATTATAAAAATCAGCACTGTCGAAATAAGCCAGGCCGTAAAATCAAAAGCGCCTATACGGTCGCAAAAAACAAATTTTACGGCGCTGAATATTGCAAAGTGAATACCTCCGCCGAGCAGGGCAAACAGTATCTGCCTCAAATTTCCGTTTATGCCTTCATCTTTGAAAACAAAATATCGTTCGGCAAAATATAAAATAATTTCACTTAATATAAAGCCGATTGTTACCGATATTTGTGTGCTTACGCCGAAAAAGGTTTTGAAAATCTGCTTAATGCAGATAAGTACAAAAAAAGACAGCAGAAAAGCAATGGTGTAATTAACTGTTTCGCCGTTTATGAATTTGTTTGATTTTGTTTTTGTTTTGCCTGAAAATGCGTTCATATAATCACCGATTTTTGATTGAATTTATATCTTATAAAATAATAACATATTATTCTCAAATCATCAATGTTTTTTCCGTATTTTTACAAACGGTAATATTTAAGGACAAGGCGGCATATACCTTATTGAGGTGAGAAAAATGAGCATTGAAACAGTCTTTCCGTATCTTACAGACAGTATGAATGATGTGCTTTTGTCATTGCCTAAAGAAATACTTAATAAACTTACGGAACTGAGAATAAGAAAGAATAAGCCCCTTATTCTTGTGTTTTCTGATAAATCGCTTTTCATTACCGAAAACGGTAAACTTATGAATCACAATACGCAGTTTACATATAAAGTTAATGATGATGAATTTGACTTGATTTATAAAAGGCTCAGCAATTTTTCGGTGCAGACTCATATTGACGATTTAATCAACGGATTTATTACTGTTGACGGCGGCAACAGAGTCGGCATTGCCTCTTCTGCAGTGTTTAAAGACGGCAGTATTTCAAGCGTAAAAAGCGTTACATCTCTGAATATCAGAATTGCGCGGGAAGTTAAGGACTGTGCCCGTCAGATTATGAATGTTCTTTATATAAACAGCCTGCCGAGCATCATAGTTGCATCACCGCCGGCAGGAGGCAAAACTACTTTTCTTCGTGATTTTTCAAGGCTTTTATCATCTGGTTTCAATAATCAGTACCGAAAAGTTGCCGTCGTTGACGAACGTTGTGAAATTGCCTTTAAATCAAACGGAAGAATCATATCGGATGTCGGCTGCAATACTGATGTTTTATCGTCATTTCCAAAAGCAAAGGGAATTGAAATCGCAGTCAGAACTCTTTCACCCGATTTTATTGTCTGTGATGAAATATCAGACGTAAGCGAGGCAAAAGCCGTCAGACAGGGATTTTTGTCGGGCGTTAAATTCGCCGTTTCCGTTCATGCCTCAACAAGGCAGGAAATTTTGGATAAGCCGGTTATCAGAAATCTTATTTCTCTCGGTGAATTTGATTTTGTTATTTTGCTTAATGATTATACAAACGATTTTGAAATAATGGAAGTATGTGAATTAAGAAGTGAAATTAATAGGCGTTGTATTAATAAATTTAGTGTCGGTTATAACGGGATTCAGTTTGGCACAGAAACTTAAAAATAAATATATTATTTGCTGTGAACTCCTTCAGATGTGCAGTTTAATGAGCATTGAAATAGGTTACTATTCAAACGATACAAAGTCTGTCGTAAATAATCTTTCACATGAGCCTGCTTTGTCCCATCTTAGTTTTCTTAAAACATTTGACCCTGAAAATATCAATATAAAAACTGAACTTTCCGACAGTGAAAATGAAAAAATCAATGCACTTTTCAGAATTTTAGGTACAACAGACAGTTCCTCAATGCTTGACATCATAAATTCTTTTTGCAAATCAATGGAAGAAAGCAAAGAAAAATATCTTGTCAATTACAAAAACCACAGCAGACTGTATATTGCTTTTGGTATTTTCGGCGGAATGGCTGTATCAATTATTTTGGTGTAGGTGCGTTATATGGATGTTAATTTTATTTTCAAAATTGCAGCAATAGGAATTATTGTGTCTGTGCTTAATACTGTGCTGATAAGGTCCGGCAGGGAAGACCAGGCAATGCTGACTACTCTTGCAGGAGTTATTGTTGTGCTGATGATGCTTATTCCCGAAATCAGTTCGTTGTTTTCAACTGTGAAAAGTTTGTTTAATCTATGATACAGGTTATAGGAATTTCAGTTTGCGGTCTTTTACTTACTGTTTTACTGCGTGATTATAATAAAACCGTTTCAATGATAGTTATGCTTGCAACTGCACTTATAATTTTTATTTATGCCGCAGATGGCATTTCCGGCATATTCGGTTATATCGCCGAAATATCCTCGGGTGCAGAAAGTGCCGCAGAGTATATAAAACTTATGATGAAAGTGCTTGGTATTACGCTGATAACGCAGTTTGTTTCAGATATGTGCCGTGATGCAGGTGAGAACACTCTCGCAAATCAGACCGAAACGGCGACAAAAATTATAGTGGTTTTAATGGTTTTGCCGCTTTTTGAATCTGTTCTCAATATAATTACAGGACTTTTAGAATGAAAAAATTTTTAATAATAATTATACTGTTTGTATTAATTTTATTTTCACCTTTTCAGGCTTTCGGCGTGGAGGAAATCGATAAAAAAGAGTATGACAGTACACTCAGTTCATACGATTTGTATGCTTTTGAAGAACTTGACGATGATACATATAACTTTCTTCAATCATCGGGGTTTTTGGATTTTGATTATGAAAATCTTGTTAATCTTTCTTTCGATGATTTAAAAAATGAAATTGCTTCTGTTTTGAAAGGTGCAGTTGAAACACCGTTTAAGGCAATGCTTTCACTGCTTGTATTTATTATTCTGTCATCTTTTTTCAAAAGTATGAAATCAAATGTCCGTGATGATGAAATGTCATCAATGTACTCAACAGTAAGTGCGCTTGTCATTTCCGTAATTATGCTTATGAAACTTAAAACGACGATAGCTCTTGCCTGCTCAACAATATCCGTCTGTTCGGATTTTATGTATGCTTTTGTGCCGGCATTCTGTGCAATCGTTGCCGCATCAGGCAGCGCCGTGTCTGCATTTTCAACAAATACGCTTTTGCTGACCCTTTCGCAGATACTGAATTATATTTCAAAAAACATATTTATACCGCTTTCAAATGCTTTTCTTGCCATAGGAATATGCTCCGGCATACGTTCTGAACTCAATCTTAACGGTATAACGGCTTTTCTTAAAAAGAATATTACAACGGCAATATCAGTATGCGCTGCAGGGTTTGTTTCTATTCTTTCAATTAAAACCGCCGTTGCGTCAAGAGCAGACGCCATCGGTCTGCGTTCTATCCGTTTTGCTATAAATTCAGTCGTTCCGGTTATAGGAAGTGCAATAAGCGAGGGCCTGCTTTCGATTCAGTCTTACTCATCCCTTATCCGTTCAAGTGTCGGAATAGTCGGCATAATCGCCGTGGCTGTAGTTTTTCTTCCTGCAATACTCGAAGTAGCAGCGTGGAGATTGTTCTTGAATTTATCAGTTCTCGTATCTGAAACTTTTTGTGATTCTTCTGTTTCAAGTGTAATAAAAGCGTTCTGTGATGCATTACTTATAATGAATGTTATTTTAATTTTATCAATGGTAACAACTGTTATTTCAATAGGAATTCTTATTGCCGCAAGGGGAAGTGCATAATGGATTTTATAAAAAACTGGATTTTTTCTGTCTGTATCACACTTATACTTGCTGTAATATTTTCTATAATGACTCCTAAGGGCAGTATGGGCAGGTTTTACAAGATGATTATTTCAATGTTTATTTTTGTTTCTTTTCTCTATCCTGTTTCAAACGCTGATGCAGGCGATTTTAAAATTGATTTGCCGATGTTTGAAAACAATTATAATGAGCAGATTGAAAATGCTGAGAAAAATAATGCCGAGGCTGTTATAGTAAACAAACTGAAAGAAATCGGCATTAACGCAAGTGTTTCGCTTGAAATTGAATTCAAAAACAGCGAAATTGAAATTGAAAATCTTACGGTTTATGTTCCTGACGGCACATCTCTTGAAGAAGTCAGAGAATATATATTAAACGAACTCGGAATGGTTGCGGAAGTGAAATATTTAGGTGAATAAATTTAAAGAAAAGTTTTCTCAGTTTGTAAATTCAAAAAATAAAAATAAAATTATTATCGCTGTCGGCGTTGTCGGTATTTTGTTAATTCTGCTTTCTGAACTGAATTTCGGCACTGCCTCGGGTGAAAACAAAAAAAATGCTGATAAAGATACCGATTACGCCTCTTATGTAAACAGCCTTAACGATGAACTAACCGAACTTCTTTCAAGTATCGACGGGGTAGGCGAGTGCAGAGTTATGATTACTTTAAGGAATACAAGCGAAAGCGTTTATGCAAAAAACAGTGATTCTTCAAGCAGCGATAATTCTAAATCAAGCAGTGATGAATATGTTATATATGACAGTGAAAACGGTGATTCGCCGATTTTACTGAAAGAAAATTTCCCTGATATTGAGGGTGTGGCAATAGTTTGTTCGGGCGGTGATAACATTGCCGTTAAAGAAAAGGTAATTAAATGTGTTTCGGCATTATTTAATATTTCATCAAACAGAATTTCTGTTACAAAATTAAATTCAAAGGGTGATAGCAATGGAAGAAAATAAAGAACTTGGTCAGCTTGAAGCTGAAAACACGGTGAATGTTAAAGGACTTTTAACCGAAGATCAGATTAAGAAAAAGAAAAGCAGAAAAACAAAAACGGCTATTTCAGTATTTGTGCTCCTTCTTGCGGTCGGTCTCGGCGGTAACTGGTATTGGGAAAACAGCGACATTTCATCAAAAATCAGTACGATTACCGCATCAAATAAAACGCTTGGAGAGGCAACCTTTGTTGATGCATCGACCGAGGTGGAAACCGAAAACGAAAATGATTATTTTTCATCTGCAAGAGTTGACAGACAGAAAGCACATGATTCTGCACTTGAAGAACTGCAGCAGGTTGTAAATTCAACTTCCGAAGACGATGAGGCAAGAAAGGTTGCATCCGAAAGTATTGCAAAGCTTTCTTCAAATATTGAAATCGAAAATAAAATTGAAACGCTTGTCTGCGCAAAAGGCGTTAATAATTGCATTGCGGTTGTTGATACCGAGGGCACAAGAGTTGACGTTATTGTTGATGTAGCCGAGCTTACGGATGATATAATTTTGCAGATAAAAGAGATTGCAACAGAGCAGCTTTCGTGCAGTTTTGAAAATGTTACCATAATACAGTCAAATTAATCTTGTATATTTTATTTTTTTATGTTAGAATAGTAAAAACAAAGGAGCTGTAACTATGGAAATTTCAAAGCAGACGGCTAAAGGCAGCCTTGTAATATCAGAGGAAGCAATTTCTTCAATCGTAATAAACGCAACTAAAGATGTTGACGGAGTAACAGGATTTTCAAATAAACCTTCCGATGTTGTAACAACAATTAAAAGCGGTAGTTTAAAGGTTATGAGTCCTGTTCGTGTTACGCTTGACGGAGACGAAATTAAAATTTTTGTTTATATTAACATTGCAATAAATGCTAAAATACAGCCTGTTGCCGAAAGGGTGCAGAAGGTTGTTAAAGAGGCTGTTCAGAATATGACTGGACGTCTTGTTTCAAAAGTAAATGTCATTATTGCATCAGTTGAAAATGAAGAGCCTGTAAAGGACTCTGCCGAACCTTGTGAAAGTGAAGAACAGTAATTGAAATTCGGCTGGAAGTATTTATATTTTCAGCCGTGTTTTTTTGGAGGATATATGAACCGCAGTGAAATGAGAGAGCAGGCGTTCGTTCTGCTTTATGAAAGTGAATTTTTTAAGGACAAGCCTGTTCTTGAACTTGAAGAAGTTTACAGTGAAAATATTGACACACTGTCTGAATATGGCAAAGCGCTGTTTGAGGGCTCAGTTTCTCAGAAAGAGGAACTTGACGGTATTGTTGAAAAATTTTTAAAGGGCTGGACTCTGGCAAGAATTTCAAAAGTTAATCTTGCAATATTGCGCCTTGCACTGTATGAAATGATAAACTGCGACAATGTGCCTGAAAGCGTTGTAATTAATGAGGCAGTTGAACTTGCCAAAAAGTATTCGGGTACAGATGATTCAAAATTTGTAAACGGCATACTCGGCAGTTTTTCAAGGAGCAGATAATGTTTGCGGGTTTTGACACGAGTAATTATACAACTTCGGTTGCATTGTTTGACGGTGAGAATATAATTCAGCAAAAGAAACTTTTGACTGTAAAACAGGGCGAGAGAGGACTCAGGCAGAGCGACGCTGTTTTTCAGCATACCGTTAATATGCCGGAGCTGATTAACAGTCTTGATTTGAAAAATACCAATATCAGGGCTGTCGGCGTAAGCAATAAGCCAAGAAATGTTGAGGGCAGTTATATGCCTTGTTTCCTTGTAGGTGAAAACACCGCCAATGCAGTTTCCGCCTTTACATTAAGTCCGCTTTATAAAACATCGCATCAGGTGGGGCATATCTTGTCTGCTCTTTTCAGCGCAGGCAGGCTTGATTTGATTAGTGAAAAATTTATTGCGTTTCACCTTTCCGGGGGGACTACCGAGGCTTTGCTCGTCAGACCTGACAATGATGAAATTATTAAAGCAGAGATTATCGCACAAAGTTCTGATTTGAAAGCAGGGCAGGCAATAGACAGGACAGGCGTTATGCTTGGTATGCAGTTTCCCTGCGGTAAAGAACTCGATAGACTTGCCTGTGAAAGTCAGAAAGAATTTAAAATAAAACCGTCATTTAAAGGTCTTGACTGCTCTCTTTCGGGTGTAGAGAACAAGGCTGAAAAAATGTTTTGCGACGGTGAAGAATATAAGGATATTGCAAAATTTGTAATATCAAGCATAGTTAAAGCGGCAGATGTGATGCTTGAAAAAATTACAGCCGAATACGGCTCAATGCCTGTGATTTTTTCCGGTGGTGTTTCAGGCAATTCTATGCTGCAGAAGGTTATAAAGGAAAAGTACGGAGCTTATTTTGCTGAGCCGCAGTTCAGCTGTGATAATGCTGCAGGCGTTGCAATTTATGCGTATTTGAAATCAAAATGAATGTAATATCAGTTTCCAAACTCAATGAACTTGTAAAAATGCTTATTGAGGATTGTCAGCCGTTAAGAAATATTTATGTCAGCGGTGAAATATCCAATTTTACTCATTACTATCGCTCAGGACATATGTATTTTACATTAAAAGACGAAAAGTCGCAGATTAAAGCAGTGATGTTTATGTCATATGCCGCAAAACTGCGTTTTAAACCCGAAAACGGTATGAAAGTTATATGCCGCGGCAGAGTGGCGGTTTACGAAAAAAACGGTGAATATCAGATTTATGCCGAGGATTTACAGCCTGACGGGCTCGGTGCATTGAACCTTGCTTTTGAACAGCTGAAAACAAAGCTTTTCAATGAGGGTGTTTGCAGTGATGATATAAAAAAACCACTGCCGCTTTATCCTAAAAAAATCGGTGTGGCAACTTCAAATATCGGTGCCGCAGTTGAGGATATAAAAAACATTACGAAAAGGCGTTATCCGCTTGCAGAGCTTGTGATAGTGCCCACTATTGTTCAGGGTGCGCTTGCTTCAGCGGATATTGTCAAATCAATTCAACTGCTCGACGGTATGAATGATGTTGATGTTATTATCGTCGGCAGAGGCGGAGGATCGATTGAAGACTTGTGGGCGTTTAATACCGAAGAGGTTGCAAGAGCAGTTATTGCCTGCAAAACGCCTATTGTATCTGCGGTCGGTCACGAAACGGATTATACAATCTGTGATTTTGTTGCTGATTTAAGAGCTCCGACACCAAGTGCGGCGGCTGAACTTGTGTGTCCAGATATTCTGTCTTTAATCAACTATGTCGAGGGGCTTAAAAAGCAGATTGATTATTCCGTTAATTCAAAGATTAACGATGAAAGTATCAGGCTTGATGAATTATCGTCATCTTATGTTCTTGCTGATTACAGCGAAGTTGTTAAGGTGTTTGAGGATAATGTTTCTGTTCTTCTTGATAGAATGAACGATGAATATAAATATCTGCTTGAAAGCAAAGGTAATGCGTTCGGTATTCTTGCAGAAAAATTGAATGCATTAAGTCCGCTTGCAGTTCTGGCAAGAGGTTATTCAATATGCGAGAAAAACGGCAAGACCGTTAAAAATATAAATGAGGTTAAGGCAGATGATTGCCTTGATATAAAAATGAACGGCGGCAGTGCCGTCTGCAAAGTATTAGAGGTAACCCAAAATGGCTGAAGAATTAACTTATGAACAGGCAGTAAAAAGGCTTGAAGAAATAGTAAATCTGCTTGAAAAAAATGAATCGACACTTGACGAAAGTATAAAGCTTTATGAAGAGGGGATTAAGCTTTCGGCATGGTGCAATAAAAAACTTACAGAAGCTAAGCAGAAAATAACTGAAATTAATAAGGATTAAACTACTATGACTGACTTTGAATTTAATGATATTCTTAACGATGATGTATCGCTGATTGACAGAGCGATAATTGAGTATCTTCCTTCCTGCCGTGACGGTCAGGATGAAGTTGTTGAGGCTATGAAATACAGCCTTGCAAACGGCGGCAAAAGATTAAGACCCGTGTTTTGCCTTGAATTTGCCAAGACTCTCGGTCTTGATAGAAAAGAGGCATTGCCTTTTGCGTGTGCACTTGAATATATTCATACATACAGTCTTATTCATGATGATTTGCCCTGTATGGATAATGATGATTTCAGGCGCGGCAAACCGAGCTGCCATAAAAAATTCGGTGAAGACACGGCACTGCTTGCAGGTGATGCACTTTTAACACACGCTTTTCAGCTGATTACAGAAAGTGATTTGTCTGATTACAAAAAGATTAATGCTGTCAGTCTTCTTTCGCAGAACAGCGGTGTATGCGGTATGATCGGCGGTCAGGTAATTGATCTTAAATACGAAAAAATTAATCCGACTTTAAATCAGATTTTGTCTGTTCACAGATTAAAGACGGGAGCACTGATTTCCGCTTCCTGTCTTATGGGCTGTATTGCAGGCGGGGCAACCGAAAAGCAGATGGCAAATGCATCTAAATTTGCTTATGCACTCGGTGTTGCATTTCAGATTAAAGATGATATTCTTGATGTTGTCGGCGACAGCACTGTTTTAGGAAAGCCTGTCGGTTCCGATGCAGATAATAATAAAACTACCTATGTGACGCTCGTAGGTATTGAAAAAGCACAGCAGGACGTAGCAACACTTACTGCAAATGCAGTTTCTTTGCTTGATGTTTTTGATAACAACGAATTTCTTGTTATGCTTTCAAATAAACTTGTAAACAGAAAAAAATAGTTTTCAGGTTTAATGTTTTTTTGAAAAGAGTTGATATAATTGCCTATTATTGATTGGGTTAATTCCCCGAAAGATATTAAGGATTTGAATATAGATGAACTTAATGAGCTTTGCGATGAAATAAGAAAAATGCTTGTTGAAACCGTTTCAGAAACAGGCGGTCATTTGGCATCTAATCTCGGGGTTGTAGAACTTACTGTTGCTTTGCATAAGGTGTTTAACAGTCCGCAGGATCAGATTGTATTTGATGTCGGTCATCAGTGCTATACACATAAAATTCTGACAGGCAGAAAAAATGAATTTTCCACTTTGCGAACCGAGGGAGGTATCAGCGGCTTTACACGCCCTGTTGAGAGTGAGCACGATATTTTTTCAAGCGGTCATTCAAGCGTGTCTGTTTCTCAGGCAATCGGTCTTGCCAAAGCAAAGCAGATTAAAGGCGAAAAAGGTAAGGTAATAGCCGTTCTCGGGGACGGTGCACTGACAGGCGGTCTTGCTTATGAGGCGCTTAATAACAGCGGCAATGAAAACAGCAATCTGATAGTAATTCTCAATGATAATAATATGTCTATCAGTCAGAATGTCGGCGCAATGTCAAAGCATCTTACAACAGTCAGAACTTCACCCCGTTATTTTACATTCAAATCAAAAGTTCGCCGTGCTCTGTCAAAATTTCCTAAACTCGGCAATCAGTTAAACAGAGCAATAACTGCCTTTAATTCAAAGATAAGAAAGCATGTTTACCATTCAACATTCTTTGAAGATATGGGATTTCGGTATTACGGTCCGATTGACGGTCACGATATTGAAAGTCTTGTAAATGTACTTAATGCCGCCAAAGCGCACAATCATTCTGTTATAATACATATCAATACTGTAAAGGGAAAGGGCTATAATTTCGCGGAAAAGAATCCGACACAGTTTCACGGAATCGGCAAATTTAATATTGATACGGGTGAACCGCTTATTTCCGGTGCTAACTTTTCTTCACATTTCGGTCAGGTTATGTGTGACCTTGCCGAGAAAGACAGCAGAATCTGCTGTGTGACTGCCGCAATGGCTGAGGGCACAGGACTTACTGAATTTGCCAAAAAATTTCCAAACAGATTTTTTGATGTCGGTATTGCAGAACAGCATGCCGTTACATTTTCAAGCGGACTTGCAAGAAACGGAATGGTGCCTGTTTTTGCAGTCTATTCTACATTTTTACAGCGTTCATATGATCAGCTTATTCACGATGTTGCTATGCAGAATTTAAAAGTTATTTTCGGAATTGACCGTGCAGGCTTTGTCGGTGAAGACGGTGAGTCACATCAGGGCGTTTTTGATACTGCTTTTTTGAATTCAGTGCCTAATTTAACTGTTTATGCTCCTGTCGGGTATGATGAACTTGCTCTTATGTTCGGCAAGGCTATATATCACGATAAAGGCGCTGTTGCAATCCGTTATCCGAGAGGCAGTGCTCCCGAATTTGACGGCGGTTATAAATATACAAAAAAAGATTTTGATGTGTTCGGGAACAGTGAATCAGAAATCTGCCTTATTTCATACGGCAGGGAATTTGCAAACTGTTATAACGCTTTAAGTGAACTTGATAATTGCTTTGCCGTTAAGCTTAATAAAATAAAACCGCTAAATCCTGAAATCTGCGAGCATCTTAAAAATGCAAAAAAGATTTACTTCTTTGAAGAGGGAATAAAATCCGGCGGTGTCGGTGAGGCATTTGCACTTTTGCTCGAGGAAAACGGTATAAATGCAAAGTATAAGCATATTGCTGTTACTGATGAATTTGTTAAACAGGCGTCTGTTGCAAGGCAGTTTATTATGTATGGACTTGATAAAGAGTCAATAATTAAAGAGGTTTCAAATGGCGAAGAAAATCAGGCTTGATGTTGCAGTTTTTGAAAAAGGTTTTGCACCAAGCAGAGAAAAGGCGAAAGCCATTATTATGGCAGGCCTTGTTTATGTCAATAATCAGAAAGTAGATAAGGCAGGTACTGAAATTAAAGAAGATGATGTACTTGAAGTGCGCGGCAATACTTTAAAATATGTCAGCCGCGGCGGTCTTAAGCTTGAAAAGGCTATGCAGGAATTTCCTATAACTCTGAATGGAAAAATCTGTATGGATGTTGGTGCATCTACAGGCGGATTTACCGATTGTATGCTTCAAAACGGCGCAGTAAAAGTTTATTCGGTCGATGTCGGCTACGGTCAGCTTGCATGGAAACTTCGCTGTGACGAGCGAGTTGTAAACCTTGAAAGAACCAATTTCAGATATGCTGATGAAAATATAATTAAAGATAAAATTGATTTTTCATCTGTAGATGTTTCTTTTATATCTTTAAAACATATTCTTCCGAATCTTAATAAACTTCTTACCGATAACGGCACTGCGGTCTGCCTTATAAAACCGCAGTTTGAGGCGGGCAAAGAAAAGGTAGGTAAAAAAGGCGTTGTGCGTGATAAAAGTGTTCACCTTGAAGTAGTAAACCGTGTGATTGAAATGGCGGTTCAAAACGGTTTTTCCGTTTGCGGACTGCAGTTTTCGCCGATTAAAGGACCTGAGGGCAACATAGAATATCTTATTTATCTTGAAAAAAGCAAAGAACCAAAAATTGATGACTGCGTAAATGCAGAAGAATTAGTCAGTAAGTCGCATAATGAACTTGACGTTAAATAGTATGGAGAAACGATATGATTTTTTCTGTATTCGGTGATTTTGATATTGAAAAGCCGCTTAAAATTGCTAAAGAAATGTGTGAACTTTTCCTGAATACCGATAATAAATTTTATTTTCAAAGTAAATATTCTCGGCTTGGCGCAGGTAAAAACTGCTTTTTTGCGGATGATAATGAAATGATTAATGTCTGCGATATGGTTGTAGCTGTCGGCGGTGACGGTACTACCGTAAGAGTTGCTAAAAAGGCGGCAATGCATAATAAGCCTGCACTTGGCATTAACGGCGGTACACTTGGCTTTTTAAGCGGTATTGAAAAGAATGAAATCGAACTTTTGAAAGATGTTGCCGAAGGCAATTATCAGCTTGAAAACAGAATAATGCTGAAAGCAGATGTTATTTACAATGATTTAACTGTAAAAACATTTCATTGCCTTAATGACGCCGTTATTACACGAGGCGATTTTTCAAGGCTTGTTAATTTTAATATTACAACTGAGGGCAGGGAATTTATGAATGTCCGTGCTGACGGTGTAATTATTTCAACGCCTACAGGCTCAACTGCTTATTCACTTGCGGCAGGCGGCCCTGTATTAAGTCCCGATTTGAACTGTTTTGTAGTTACATCTATCTGCCCTCATTCACTTGTAGACAGAAGTACGGTAGTAAACAGTAAAAATCAACTTTTTGTTACAATTTCAAGCGATATGAACAACAGTGCCGTTCTTACCTGTGACGGTGAAGAACCGATTGAAATTACTTCTGAAACAAAAGTTGCTCTTTCGCTTTCGCCGTATACTGCAAAACTTGTTAAAATCAAACCTGATAATTTTTATGAAATATTGAAAAAGAAGATAATTGAAAGGAGAGTTTAGGGTGAAGAAAAAAAGAAAAGCAAAAATTTTAGAAATCATTAATAGTTTTGAGATTGAAACGCAGGAAGAACTTCAGTCTAAACTCCGTGAGGCAGGCTTTGAGGTTACACAGGCAACGATTTCAAGAGATATTCGTGAACTAAGGCTTGTAAAGGAGCAGTCAGAATCAGGAAGATATATTTATTCTGCCGGCAAGAAAAATTATAACGACAGTATGGCAGGCAGATTTATATCTATTTTCAGTGATTCAATAATCAGTGTTGATTATGCACTTAATACAGTTTGTGTTAAATGTTTTTCCGGCACTGCAAATGCTGCCTGCGCCGCAATAGATTCAATGCAGTGGAGCGGTGTAGTAGGCACTATTGCAGGCGATGATACCATTTTCGTATTGTGTAAAACAGAAGAATTTGCAAAAAACTTTACTCTTAATCTGGAGAAATCAATAAATGCTGAAAACTCTTAATATAGAAAATATCGCAGTTATTGAAAAAGCAGAAATTGAATTCAGCGGCGGTCTTAATGTTTTGACGGGTGAAACAGGCGCAGGTAAATCTATCGTTGTAGATTCCATAAATGCTATTCTCGGCGAAAGAACATCTCGTGAACTTGTGAGAAACGGCGCAGATTATGCTTTTGTTTCCGCTTTTTTTGATAATCCTGCCGATATTGTTATTGATAAAATTAAATCATTCGGTTTTGATGCTGATGCTGACGATGGTTTGCTTATTACAAGAAAGATTACTTCAAACGGTAAATCCGTCTGTAAAATTAACGGCGGCACCGTTACTGTTTCCATGCTTAAAGAGGTCGGTCAGCTCCTTGTAAATATTCATGGTCAGCACGACAGCCAGGCACTTTTAAACCCCGATAAGCATTTTGAGTTTATTGATATGATGTGCAGTGATGAAAACATACTGCAAAATTATAAAGAATGTTTTCATCAGCTTATTACCGTAAGGCGTAAACTGAAAGCAGTTGCTGTTGATGAAGAAAGCAAAGATAAAGAACTTGAACTGCTTGATTATCAGATAAAAGAACTAATTGACGCCGATATAACAGTCGGCGAGCGTGAAGAACTGCAAAAGAAAAAATCAATTATTGAAAACAGCGAAAATATTTTGAATGCACTTAATAATACCTTGTATTTTCTTAACGGTGATGATGAAAATCAGGGCGCAGTTTCAATGATTAATCTTAGCGCAAAAGAAGTATCTTCGGTAAATAACAGTGTTGAACTTGAAAAAATATCATCTGAATTATATGATACTGCCGACCGCCTTGAAAATATTAAAGATATGATTTTATCACAGTTATCTCAACTCGAATTTGATGAAAATGAGCGTGAAAAGGTTGAAGAGCGGCTCGACCTTTTGTATAGATTAGGTCATAAATACGGCAGTACCGAAGAAGAAATGCTTGAATTTCTGAATAATGCCGAAAAGCAGAAAAATTCTATTCTGCACAATGATGAAGAACTTGAAAAATTAACTGTTTTGTATGATGAATATTTAGAAAAAGCAGTTGAACTTGCTGACAAACTTTCCGAAGAGAGAAAGAAAACCGCTAAAAAATTTGAAAAAGCAGTAAAAGAACAACTTGAATTTCTTGATATGCCCAAGATTTCATTTGAGGTCCATTTTGATAAAGGCAATCTGACTTCAAACGGCTATGATAAAATTGAATTTTTAATTGCTACAAATGCCGGCGAGAGTGCAAAACCGCTTGCAAAAATTGCCTCGGGCGGTGAACTTTCAAGAATTATGCTTGCAATTAAAAGCATAATAGCCTATAATGACACAATCGGAACTTTAATTTTTGATGAAATAGATACAGGTGTTTCGGGCAGAGCAAGCAGAAAAATCGGTCTTCGGCTCAAATCGGTTTCGGATAATGCACAGGTTATTTGTGTTACTCATTCTGCGCAGATTGCATCTGTTGCAAATGAACATTATTTAATTAAAAAATCTGTTAATAACAACAGAACGTATACAGAAGTAGCCCCTCTTGATTTTAACGGCAGAAAATATGAACTTGCAAGGATTATGGGCGGTCTTGAAATAACAGATACTCTGCTAAAAAGTGCAGAAGAATTATTACTTTCCAAGGAGGAAATATAAATGGGAGTTTATGAAGAATTACAGCAGCGCGGTCTTATTGCACAGGTTACTAATGAAGACGAAATCAGAGAAATGGTAAATAGCGGTAAGGCTGTGTTTTATATCGGTTTTGACTGCACGGCAGACAGCCTGACGGCAGGTCATTTTATGGCTTTGACTTTAATGAAGCGTTTGCAGATGGCAGGCAATAAACCCATCGCTCTTATCGGCGGAGGCACTACAATGATAGGTGACCCGTCCGGAAGAACAGATATGAGAAAAATGCTTACCCGTGAGGACATAGATCATAACGCCGCTTGTTTTAAACGCCAGATGGAGCGTTTTATTGATTTTTCGGACGGTAAGGCTATGATGATAAATAATGCCGACTGGCTTTTAAATCTTAATTATGTAGAACTTCTTCGTGAGGTCGGCGCTTGTTTTTCAGTAAATAATATGTTAAGAGCCGAATGCTACAAACAGAGAATGGAAAAAGGTCTTTCTTTCCTTGAATTTAACTACATGATAATGCAGTCTTACGACTTTTATCATCTTTTCAAAAATTATAACTGTAATATGCAGTTCGGCGGTGACGATCAGTGGAGCAATATGCTTGGCGGCACTGAACTTATCAGAAAAAAACTCGGCAAAGACGCACACGCAATGACTATTACATTGCTTACCGATTCGCAGGGTCATAAAATGGGCAAAACGGCAGGCAATGCTGTTTGGCTTGACCCGAACAAAACCTCTCCGTTTGATTTTTATCAGTACTGGCGCAATGTTGCTGATGATGATGTTCTTAAATGTATAAGAATGTTGACATTTTTACCTCTTGATGAAATTGAAAAAATGGATTCTTGGCAGGGCAGTCAGCTTAATACCGCTAAAGAAATTCTTGCATTTGAGCTTACTAAGCTCGTTCACGGCGAAGAAGAGGCGGTTAAAGCTCAGACAGCAGCAAGAGCGCTTTTCGCAGGCGGTGCTGACAATTCTAATATGCCTACTACAACTCTTGCGGATGATGATTTTACAGACGGTTTTGTTTCGGTTCTCGATATGATGATTAAAGCAGGTATTGCAAAGTCTAAAGGTGAGGGAAGACGCCTTATTCAGCAGGGCGGCGTAGCCGTTAATGATGAAAAAGTAACCGATGTGAATATGTCTATTTCTGCTTCGGATTTTGACAGTGATGTTATTTTAAGAAAAGGCAAAAAGGTTTTCCATAAGTTTGTAAAATAAATATTTTGGCAGGCGCTTATTCAGCGTCTGCTTTTTCTTTGGTGCTGTAATTTTAATAATTTTGTAATCTTATTTAATTGATTAATTACAATATATGTGATAAACTATAATGAATTTAATTTATTGGTGGTAGTATGTCTGAAATTGAGAAAAAAATAAATGATTTAAGAAAAACACTTCAGTATCACAGCAACAGATATTATAACGATGATGCCCCTGAAATTGAGGATTATGAGTATGATATGATGATGCGGGATTTGAAAGCGCTTGAAGAAAAATATCCGCAGTATGACAGTCCGGATTCACCAACCAAAAGGGTCGGCGGTAAGGCTGATAATACTTTTGAAAGTGTAGTTCATACTGTCAGAATGGAATCACTTCAGGATGCTTTTTCAAAAGATGAATTGTTAGATTTTGAAAAAAGAGTAAATGACGCAGGTTTTATACCAAAATACTGTGTTGAACCTAAAATTGACGGACTTTCCGTAAGTCTTGAATATGAAAACGGTTTATTTGTGCGCGGTTCAACAAGAGGTGACGGTGATGTCGGTGAAGATGTAAGCGGCAATCTGCGTGTTATACACAATATTCCGCTTAAACTTAATGAGCCTGTTCCTTTTATTGAAGTACGCGGCGAGGTTTATATGCCCAAAAAGAGCTTTGAAAGAGTAGTTGACCGTCAGATGTTGAACGGTGAAACTCCCTTTAAAAATCCACGTAATGCCGCCGCAGGTTCTTTGAGGCAGAAAGACAGTAAAGTTACTGCTTCAAGAGGACTTGATATTTTTGTTTTTAACATTCAGCAGATTGACGGTGTTACCCTTAATTCCCACAAAGAAAGCCTTGATTATCTTAAAACACTCGGTTTCAATACGGTGCCTGATTATACACTTGTGGATAATATCACTGATGCCATAAATCAGATTGATAAAATCGGCGAAATGCGCGGAGAACTTGAATTTGATATTGACGGTGCAGTAATTAAGGTTGACGATTTTGCAATTCGCAGTGAACTTGGTTCTACTGCTAAATTCCCCAAATGGGCAGTTGCCTTTAAATATCCTCCTGAAGAAAAGCAGACGAAACTGATTGACATTGAAATCGCTGTCGGCAGGACAGGAGTGCTTACTCCTACGGCAGTGTTGGAGCCTGTTCACCTTGCAGGCACAACCGTGTCGCGTGCAACACTTCATAATCAGGATTTTATAAACGAAAAAGGCATTGCAATCGGTGACATTGTAACCGTGCGCAAAGCAGGTGATATTATTCCCGAGGTTCGCTGTGTGAATGAAAAAGGCGGTAATGATATTTTTGTTTACCCTGAAATCTGCCCGAGCTGCGGCAGTAAAGTTATAAGAGAAGACGGAGAGGCGGCAATACGATGTATAAATTCGGACTGTCCTGCACAGCTTCTTCGTAATCTTATTCACTTTTGCAGCCGTGATGCTATGGATATTGAAGGACTTGGCCCCGCAATTCTTGAAACTTTTGCAGATAATCATCTTATTGAAAAAACCGAGGATATTTATTCTTTGACTTATGATAAAATTGCATCGGAAAATTTAGAGGGATTTAAAGAAAAAAGTATAAATAATATTATTGCTTCAATCGAAAAGTCAAAAGAGAATGATTTGTCAAAGTTAATTTTTGCGCTTGGTATCAGACATATCGGTGCAAAAGCAGGAAAGCTTTTGTCTGATCATTTTAAAAACATTGATGCAATTATGAATGCATATGTTGATGATATTTTAGAAATTGACGGCTTTGGCACAGTTATGGCTGAAAGTGTTGTTGATTATTTCGGCAATGAAAAAACGAAGGAATTAATTGAAAGCCTTAAATCAAGCGGAGTGAATATGAACTCACTTACTGTTGTTGAAGATGAACGGTTTAAGGGTATGACTTTTGTTTTAACAGGCACTCTGCCTACCTTGAAACGTTCAGAGGCGTCAGCAATTATTGAGTCTTTCGGCGGTAAAACTTCTTCAAGTGTATCTAAAAAAACAACCTATGTACTTGCAGGTGAAGAGGCAGGAAGCAAACTTGATAAAGCAAATGCCCTCGGAATACAAATTATAAGTGAAAACGAATTTATGGAAATGATAAAATGAGAGAATTCAGAAAAAAACAAAAGAGGCTTTTCAAAATAATGAAAAGTCTGATAATATTTACGGTTGTTTATATCCTTATTTTTATCGGCGTTACGCCGACTGTGCAGAGTTACAGCAATCAGTTGTTTGTAATTCTAAATTATGTAAGTCAGGTGTTTGCTTTGCTTTCACTATGTGTCATTTTTCTGTACTACAGCAGATACGGCAAAAGTAATTCTTTTCTTGAAAGAATCGAAAAAGAAATAGATGATTATGCTTATTACTATACTTCTGCGACTGCAAATAATGAAAGTGATTTTATAAATTACCTTGTCGGTGAATTTAAGCAAAACGGCTTTAGAATAACTCAAAATACCGAAATCAGTGAATTTGATTTTGATATATGCGCTGAAAAGAAAAATGAATTCTTCTATGCTGCTAATATTTCCAAAGTATCAAGAAACGATGTGCTTGCATATCTTGATACGGTGATTACAGATATTACCGTACATAAAATTAAGCGCAAGGGCAACGCCGTTATGTGCTTTGTTACCGACAAAGCGGAAGATGATGCAGTTGCAGTTTCAAAAATGATTACGCCGCTCGGAAAAAAAGAGCAGTTAAAAATTGCACTCTGCATCGTTGAGCCTGAAACAAAAAAGTGCTATTTTCTCGGTAATATGGAAACTAAGTGCCAGCAGATGATATTAAAATATGTAATGAATTCTTCATCGCCTATTTCCGATAATCTTAAAGGCGAGCGCCATATGGCTTTTCAGGATGATCTTGAAGAAAGAATGAAAGCGTTTAATATAAAAGAATTTAAAGATGGCACATTTTATTCGCATTAGAGGTAATAGTGTGAAAAATCACACTATTACGATTATATTGCCATCTCAAAATTTGCCTGTAGTAAAATTTTGAGATGGCTGTAATCACCATTAACGCCTTACCAGGCTGCAAGAGGCGTTAATGACTTTTAATTAATTTTTTGTAGCCTGAAAGGCTATGGTGATTATTTTATGTTTAATAATATCAAAGATTACAAAGAGTTTTTAGAATATTTAAAAGATAAGAAGGTTGCTTTTGTCGGTATGGGTGTGGCAAATACGCCGTGTGCCGAATGGCTTGCATCATATGGCATTGAAGTTTATGCCTGTGATAAGAGAGATAAAGCGTATATAGGCGAAGACATCTGTGCAAGGCTTGAAGAACTCGGTGTCCATTTTTCACTTGGTGAGAATTATCTTGACGTTTTAACTGATATGGATATCGTTTTCCGTTCAAACGGCATTCTTCCTTTTCAGAATAATTGGATCGGCGAGTGTATCGAAAGAGGTCAGACTGTTACAAGTGAAATGGAAGTGTTTTTCAGTTTTTGCCCTGCAAAAATTATCGCAGTAACAGGCTCTAATGGCAAGACGACCACTACAACCATTATATCCGAAATGCTTAAGGCAGAGGGTAAAACCGTATTTTTAGGCGGCAATATCGGTAAGGCATTAATGTGTGAACTTGATAAAATTACAGAAGATGATTATGCAGTTGTTGAACTGTCTTCGTTCCAACTTTTAACTATGGGCAATATGGTTAATAAGCCCGATATTGCAGTAGTTACAAATATTGAAAGCACACATCTTGACCACCATATCAGCCTTGATGAGTATGTAGATTCAAAGCGTAATATTCTGATTTATCAAAGCAGTAATGCAAGAACTGTGCTTAATGCTGACTGTGATTATTCAATCGGCGGAAGAGTGTATCATGATATGCGCTATGATGTTCGTGGGAAATTGTATGAATTTTCACTCACCCATGCAGTTGAAAACGGTGCATATCTTACTGATAACGGTGATATTGTTTACGCAGAAAACGGCAGTAAAACTGTTGTAATGAACAGAAATGATATTATTATTCCCGGTATTCATAATGTTGATAATTACTGCACGGCAATAGCGGCAGTATGGGGAATTGTTAACCCCGAAACGATGAAAAATGTTGCTCAGACCTTCGGCGGTGTTGAACACAGAATTGAGTTTGTGCGTGAATATAACGGAGTAAAATATTATAACGATTCTATTGCAACTTCGCCGTCAAGAGTTATCAGCGGCCTTAATGCTTTTAATCAGAAAATCATTATGATTTGCGGTGGTTCTGATAAGGGTAATGATATGAGCACAATGGTGCCGTATATTCTTGATAAGGTTAAATTGCTTGTCTTGAACGGTGCTACGGCTGATAAAATTTATGATGCAGTTGTTTCGTCTGCTGACTATAAAAGCAGCGATATTGAAATTGTAAAAACAGATACAATGGGAAATGCACTCATTATTGCAAAAGATAAAGCAGTAAGCGGCGATATTGTTTCGCTTTGCCCTGCCTGCCCTGCGTTTGATCAGTTTAAAACTTTTGAATATAGGGGCAGAAAATTTAAAGAACTTGTAAACGGATTTGGTGAATAATGAAAACAGTTGATTTGATTAAAGATTTGGTTAGTATTCCTGCCGTATCAGGCTGTGAAGAAAGAATGATTGAATATTTAAAAAATGCTCTTTCGCCCTACGGAGAAGTTCAGGTAGATGCAATGAATAATGTTACCTGCACTTTCGGTGAGGGATATCATATTCTTCTTGATGCTCATCTTGATGAAATAGGGATGGTTGTCACTTCAATAACTGATGACGGATTTTTAAAGGTCGGCGCAGTCGGCGGAATTGATAAAAGAATGCTTTTGGGTTATGAAGTTACAGTATGGGGCAAGCAGGAAATTATGGGTGTTATCTCGACGCTTCCGCCTCATTTGCAAAAGGCGGACGATGAAAATAAAGTTCCCGAAATAAGTGAAATTTCTATTGATATAGGTATGAGCAGGGAAGAGGCTGAAAAACTTGTTTCTCTAGGTGACAGGGTTACATTTAAACGTCAGTTTACACCGCTTCTTAATAATCAAATTTCTTCAAACTGCCTTGATGACAGAACAGGCATAGCGTCAATTCTGCTCGCTCTTGATGAACTGAAAAAACTGCCTGTTAAAGTTACCGTTTTGTTTTCAACGCAGGAGGAAGTCGGTACACGAGGTGCAAAAACAGGCGCTTTTGCAGTAAATGCAGATGAATGTATAGCAGTTGATGTTTCTTTTGGCTATTCGCCTGATTGCTCTAAAGAAGAGTGCGGTATTGTTTCAAACGGTGCAATGATTGGCTATTCTCCTACACTTGACAGAAATATTTCAAATACATTAAAAAATGTGGCTGAAATAAATAATATTGAGTATCAGTGTGAAATTATGAACGGCAGAACAGGCACAAATGCCGATGTAATTTCGCTTACCGAAAATGGTATAAAATGCGGTCTTATCTCTATTCCGCTTAAATATATGCACAGTCCCGTTGAGGTTGTTGATATAAATGATATTGAAAGTGTAAGCAAATTAATTGTCGCTTATGCTAAGGAAAAGGCAGGTGTTCACGGTGCTTAAAAATCTTTGCTCGTTAAACGGCACTTCGGGCGATGAAAGCCGTGTTCGTGAATATATAATAAATGAAATTAAGAATTATTGTGAATATTCTGTCGATGCACTCGGGTCGGTTATTGCTTTCAAAAAAGGTAAAAAGTCACCTGTTAAAAAGGTTATGATTTCTGCTCATATGGATGAAGTGGGTTTTATCATTACCTATATAACAGATGATGGTTATCTGAAATTCAGCCCCGTCGGCGGAATTGACCCTCGTGTTGTTATTGACCGTGTAGTTGATGTCAACGGTACTAAAGGCGTTATCGGTGCTAAAGCAGTTCATCTTTTAAGTGCCGATGAAAAAAAGAGCGCACCTTCCTTTGATAAAATGTGTATAGACATTGGTGCAAAAAATAAAGAGGATGCAGAAAAATATGTTTCTCTCGGCGATTATGCATACTTTGTATCCGATTACAGTGAATTCGGAGACGGATTTGTTAAGGCGAAAGCATTTGATGACAGAATCGGCTGTATGCTGATGATTGAACTGATTAAATCCGAGCTTGAATATGACACTTATTTTTGCTTTAACGTTCAGGAGGAAGTCGGTCTTCGCGGTTCACAGTGTACCGCCTTTTCGGTTCAGAGTGATATTTCAGTTGTTCTTGAATCAACTACTGCCGCAGATCTTGACGGCGTAACAGGCGGCAATAAATGCTGCGTTCTCGGTGACGGTCCTGTCGTATCATTTATGGACGGAAGAACCGTTTATGACAGGGAATTATTTAATCTTGCTTTTGAAACTGCCAAAGAAAAGGGTATCAAAATTCAGACGAAAACTGCAATCGCAGGCGGTAACGACGCAGGTGCAATTCAAAGCGCAGGCAAAGGCTCAAAGGTTATGGCAGTATCTTTGCCATGCCGTTATATTCATTCGGGTTCAAGCGTTGTTAAACTGAGCGATATTGACGCAACAAGAAAACTTATTTTCGCATTGTTGGATAAAATTTATGATTGAACTTTTAGATGAAACTTTTTGTCCAGAAGTATACGGTAAAAAAGATATTTTTTCAGTAAAAATATTTTCACTGTTTCGGGCATACGGCACAAAATATCCTTTTATCAGGTTTTATGCACAGAAGAATAACAGTGAAGTTACTGCAGTTATATGTATTCTTGATAATGATATTACACTGTCTTATATTCAAAATAAGGCAGATATTGAAGAACTGACCGAATTCGTTAATGTTATGGGCTTTTCAACTCTGCTTTGTGATGATGCTTTTCTTTTGGACAGAGAATATGACAGCGGCATCATAATGAGCAGTGAAAGAAAAACAGAAATTGAGTGTGATTACACTGATGTTGACGAATATCCGTATCTTTTTGATTTGTTTAATTTTGTTGATTACGGCAATGTTGATTTTGAAAGTTGGTACGTTGATATAAGCCACCGAATACGCCATGGATGCGCTAAAGCGGTTACGCTTAATGTTGACGGTGAAATTATTTCCTCGGCAATATTTTCCTCCATTTATGAAAATGATGCCATACTTACAGCCGTGCAGACAAAGTCTGAGTTTAGAAAATCGGGTTATGCATCTGCGCTTGTTTCTGCAATGTGCTGCGATGTTACGGGAACTGTCTTTTTAATGCGTGAAAA
>CABUAS010000007.1 GCA_902489595.1 uncultured Oscillospiraceae bacterium
CCGTAAATCATTATAATTATGATATTTTTTTATCCGCAATTTTGTGAAGCGCAAGGGTTAAAAACATACTTGCCATAACAAGCAGGCAACCAATAACGCTGATTGATGCGCTTGAAAAATTGATAACCATTGTAAGTGCAAAGAACACGGCAATATCAATAATTGTTAAAGCCATATTCCGCTTAAATCCGTTTTTCGTATATGAAAACAGTGACAGAATAAGCGAAACAAGACCGATAAGAATCACGCACACAAAGGCGATAAAACAAAGCAGCAACGCCTTGTCAGACAAAATTTCGCCAAACTGCAAATCGCCGGAAACAAACATCTGAATTAAACTAAGCAGGCTTATTTTTTCATTCGGAAGTCCCGTTACGACATAGCACGGAACAAGAAGAAGTGCAACCGAAACGAAATAACTTATCAGCCTGATAACAGCAACAACAGAGCCTATTGATGACATCTTTATGCCGTTAAGAATTTTATCTACTGCGCCCCATTCTTTATCTGCAAGAGCCGCATCTGCTTTTAAATTATCTTCAAGATTGTAATAAAGCAGATTTGTGCCGCATTTCGGGCAGGTTTGCTTAAAATAGAAAGGACTTAATTTTTCATTACATTTTGGGCAATTACTCATTTTCAGCACCTCCCGAAACCTGTTGTGAAAGTTTTGCTCGCCTTTCAGCCATATCCGACCTGATTTTTTCGAGTTTTTCGCCCCTTAAATCATAGAACAGATAAGGAACTGCCGTAAGAAGATTGAGCGCCCACGGAACAATAGTAAACAGCGCCCAGATATACAAATCTGTTTTATCGCCTTTTGTTGTTACAGTTGTTCCGTCCGGAGCGGTAGAAAACACAAGCCCGATAACGGGAAGAAGTGCCGTGCCGATGGAAGTAGACACAGAGCCTGTAAGTTTGCCGAGGAAAGTAAGAACCGAAAAACTTACGCCCTCATTGCGTTCACCTGTTTTCCATTCCATATAATCTACAGTATCACCAATCATTTCAGTAGGAATAACCATATTGATTGTGTTGAAGAAACTGAAAACGAAATTCTGAATCATAAGCAGAATTGAAATGCCGAGAACGCTTGAATTATAAAATTTAAGACCGATAAGGAATACAAGAGTTGAAACAACAAACCTTGACAGAATATTTAAAATAACAATCTGCCTGTTATCAAGTTTTTTCTTGAGTTTCGGAATTAAAAGATAAGTGAGAAAGCCGAAAATCGTGCCGGGCAGATTTATCCACAAAACTGCCGAATTGAGATTTAAAACTTCTGAGTAATAATATGTCTGAAAAACGCCTGCAAGCCCTGCAAGTGTGCCGAGCACATTGCCGATAATTATAAGCAGCAGCGGTTTATTTTTAAACAAAACCTTAAAACCGTCTAATATTGAAGGCTCTCTAACAGTCTGAATTACTCTTTCTTTAGTTTTAAAACCTGCAAGTGAAAACAGCGCCATACCGAAAGTGCCTGCAATAATTGCAAGGATAAGGAAATCCTGTGAAAGGGTAAGACCCCAAACGCCGTTATTACTTAAATCCATCATAACAACAAGGAAGGTTGTTGAAAGACCGCCGATAATGCCCGAAATAAGCCTTGCAGAAGATATTGCCCTCGTTCTATCGTTCGGATTTGGCGAAATGGCAGTGCTAAGCCCCCAAAAAGGTACATCGCCGAGAGTATAGAAAAACTCCCAAATTATGTAAGACAGGTACATATAAACAATCTTAACTGTTGTCGATTTAGCGTCAGCCAAAATTTCAGGACCTGCAAATAACATAATTGTCGCTATTGAAAGCGGAATAGGAACTACCATAAGGTACGGGCGCAGTTTGCCGAACCGTGTTCTTGTTTTATCAATAATTCCGCCCATAAGCGGGTCATTTATCGTATCCCATATACCGAGAACAAGAATCATAGTTGAAACTGCCGCCGCAGGAATTCCGAAAACCTTTGTGAAAAAAAGCGAAAGATAACCGCCTGCAACAAGGTTATACCCGAAAACCTGACCTGCATTTGCAAAGCCGTATGCAAGATTTTCTTTTACGCCTACATAGCGAATTTCTTTATTTTCGTTTTCAGCCATAATACACCGCCCTATTTTATTATCGGGCAGTTACAAAACCCTGCCCCCCAACAGTCACTATAATATTATATATTAAACAGAATTCAAAAACAATTCACATAATTGATAAAATAAAACGCTGTTTTTCGGCATTATGCCATATATTCTTCCGCAAACTTTGTATATTCAAGACCGTTTTGCTTTATTTTTTGAACAGCTTCATCATCAAGAGTTTTAACTGCCTTTGCAGGAACACCGATAATAAGCGAATTATCCGGAAACTGCTTGTTCTCGGTAACAAGAGCGCCTGCACCGACAATAGAGTTGTTTCCGATAACAGCACCGTTTAAAATTGTACTGTTCATACCGATAAGCGTGTTATCACCGACTGTGCAGCCGTGAACTACTGCATTATGACCTACCGTTACTCCGCTGCCGATTTTAACACTGTAGCCAAAAGCAGTGTGAACCGTGCAATTATCCTGAATATTCGTATTTTCACCTATAACAATACTGCCGCTGTCTGCCCTGATGACTGCACCATACCACACAGAACATCCTTTTGAAATTTCTGCATTACCGATAACATAGGCATTTTCGGCAATAAAAACGCCGTCTGCAATTTTGGGTGAAATATTTTTATAATTCTTAACCATATTGATTTTCCTTTCGTATTAATTCAAAACATAAAAAACGAGAGGGCACGGAGACCCTCCCCTACAATCAAAACAAATCACTCATCATGTGAATGGCTGTGAGCCTCAGTTGAACTTTGGGGCAAAGTATGCACTTCAGACACCGATGTATATTTATCATTTTCCTCATCATAAATCAGAATTTCAGCGCCGTCATAACTGATAAAATACTGACCGAAAATATCAATAGACACTGTGCCGTCTGCATCCGGTTCCGAAACTTTGGAGGCAACAACTTTAATGTAATATTTGCCGTCAATTTCATTTCCGTTGCTGTTTACCATAATTTTATAATCATCAAGTGAACCGTCAAGTTTAAGTTCTTCGGCAGTATATGTTTTGATAAGGTCAACTGCATCAGAATTCTTAATAACAGCCGTTTCAGTAGTAATCGGTGCAGTCGTTGTTTCATTTTCAGCACTATCCGAACAGCCTGCAAAAGCAAATGCAACAGAAATAACTGCCAAAAGAGCCGCAATAACTTTTTTAATATCAATATTCATAATCATACCTCCGCAGTATCATAAGCACATTATATATTTAAAAATCAATTTCGTCAAGCAGCTTATTAATTTCACTCTCTCCGTAAACAAGAATTCCGTTTTTAAGCATTAAATCGGCAGTAATTCCGTTTGCATTGACAAGTTTTCCGCTGAAAGTGCCGTCATAAACATAATTTTTACCGCAGGACGGGCTGCGCTCTTTAAAAACAGCATAAACGGCGTTGCACTCATTTGCAATATAAAGCGTTTTCTCTGCCCCGTCGTTATACTGCGGTGTGCAGTCCTCACCAGTCTTTGAAACAACTTTTCCGTCTGCAATTTCACAGGGTTCTCTCGGAACTGACAGCCCGCCGAAAACTTCGGGGCAAACGGGGATTATTTCAAACTTTTCACCGAGATTCACAACATTTTCATTATAATTATTACCGCCGCTGTACTTGCAGTTTTCACCGAGCAGACAAGCAGATACAAGCAGTTTAGGCTTAATATTTGCCAGAACATAACGCTCTACAGCATCGGCAACACCGTCATCAGCATTTGAAAGCGCCCTGTATTTTGCATATTTTTTACAGATTTCACTGCCGTTTTCCATTGCAAAACCGTATTCGCAGTAACTGAGCATATCAAGGTCATTATCAGCATCGCCGAATGCCATAGCCTCGCTTTTATCAATACCGAACTGACTGCAAATGCCGTCAAGCGCCCTGCCCTTATTCACGCCGCTGAAAGTCATTTCAATATCGCCCATAACAGGTGAAGTACAGTCAATATCATCTATTGAAAACAAAAATTCCTGAATTTCAGGCAGATACTCGCCGTCAAAATAATAAAGATTTATCTTTTCAATTTCATTGTTTTTAGCAAATTCAGACAGACTTTTATGGCTGACAACGCTTTTCATATATTCCTCAAGAAATTCTTCGGGCAATCCTTTATTTTCAAAATACTGCTCCCTGTCAATCTGATCGTGCTGAACTCCGCCCGAATAAACTTCATAATAAACAGGATATTTATCGAGAAAATCAACAATTTTCTCTACAATATTTTTCGGCATATAATTACTGTAAATGACCTTTTCTTCATTACAGTCATATACGCATGCGCCGTTTGAATATATTATATAATCAACAAAAGGCACCTGCGCCCTTACTTTATCTGTAACGGCAAGGGTTCTGCCTGTTGCTATAGCAAATTTTATGCCGAAACGGTGTGCTTTTTCAAGAGTTTTTACCGTCCTTTCAGTAACAGTTATATGGTTCGGAGCCATTAAAGTGCCGTCAAGATCGGTTGCAATAATTTTAATTGACATAATTTTCACCTACGCAAAACGGGAGGGCACAGCGACCCTCCCTGCAAGTTTTATATTTCGTGTCTGTTCTTTACCTTTATACGCTCCATTGCGCGTGCAAGGTTTGCTTTTGTTTCATTATACTCGTACAGGCTCATATTCTGGCGCAGTTCTTCTTCGGCACGAAGTTTTGCCTCTTCGGCACGCCTTTTATCAATTTCATTCGGCAATTCAGCTGAAACGCAGACAATTTTTGCCTCATTATCAAGAAATTCAATAAACCCATTGCTGACAAAAGCGTTGATAATATCACCGTCTGCCGTTTTGACAGTCATTTCACCAACGTCAATCGGCATAACAGTGTTGGCATGGTGTGCCAAAAAGCACTGACCGCCGCCGTCATAATAAGGCACGGTAACACTTTCACATTCGCCGTCAAAAAAGACCTTGCTTGAAGAAATTACTTTTAATTTAAAGGTATTCATATAATCCAAATCACCTTAATTCTTTAAAGACTGAGCCTTTTCAAGAACATCATCAATAGTGCCTGCGTTAAAAAATGCCATTTCGGGCACATCGTCAAGTTCGCCGTCAATAATTGCCTTAAAGCCTTTTACCGTTTCTTTAACAGGCACATAAACACCTTTAAGACCTGTAAACATTTCAGCAACGTGAAACGGCTGAGAAAGATATTTTTCAATCTTTCTTGCACGGTAAACTGTCTGCTTATCTTCTTCGGACAATTCTTCCATACCGAGAATTGCGATAATATCCTGAAGTTCTTTATATTTCTGCAGGTATTCCTGCACTTTTCTTGCAACGTAATAATGCTCTTCACCAACCACGTCTGCCTCAAGAATACGGCTGTTTGACTCAAGCGGGTCAACGGCTGGATAAATACCTTTTTCGGCAATCTTTCTTGAAAGAACAGTTGTAGCATCAAGATGAGCAAATGTTGTTGCAGGAGCAGGGTCTGTTAAGTCATCGGCAGGAACATAAACTGCCTGAACCGATGTAATAGAACCGTTTTTGGTAGATGCAATACGCTCCTGTAACTGACCGACCTCATTAGCAAGCGTAGGCTGATAACCAACGGCTGACGGCATTCTGCCGAGAAGTGCAGAAACCTCCGATCCCGCCTGAACAAAACGGAAAATATTATCTATAAAGAGAAGTACATCCTGATGATCAACATCACGGAAATATTCTGCCATTGTAAGTCCTGTTTCGGCAACACGCATACGTGCTCCCGGCGGTTCGTTCATCTGACCGAATACAAGCGCCGTTTTTTCGATAACGCCGGATTCTTTCATTTCATTCCAAAGATCATTGCCCTCTCTTGAACGCTCGCCGACGCCCGTAAAAATAGAATATCCGCCGTGCTCATTTGCAATATTGGTAATAAGTTCCTGAATAAGAACTGTTTTACCGACACCTGCACCGCCGAACAGACCGATTTTACCGCCCTTTGAGTACGGCGTTAAAAGGTCAATAACCTTAATTCCCGTTTCAAGAATTTCAACATTTGCCGACTGTTCTTCAAAGCTCGGCGGGTCACGGTGAATCTGCCGGTGCTCGGCATTTTCAAGGCTTTCAAGGTTATCAATCGTATCACCTGTAACATTGAAAAGCCTGCCGAGACATTTTTTGCCGACAGGTACTGAAATTGCACCGCCCATCGAATAAACTTTCATATCTTTGTAAAGACCTTCAGAGGAAGCAAGCATAATACATCTTACTGTATTATTGCCGACCTGCTGTGCAACCTCCATAACAAGCCTTTTGCCGTCTGACTCAACATAAAGTGCGTCCTTTAATGAAGGGAGCACACCGTCAAACTCTACATCTACAACAGGGCCCATTACCTGAACTATTTTACCGATATTCATTATTCAGGATTCCTCCTATCTGAAAACTGCAAAACACAGTTAGAGTTATAATTTATTCTTTTGTGCCTTAGCGCCTGCAATAACCTCTGTGATTTCCTGCGTTATTGCCGCCTGCCTTGCACGGTTATACATAATATCAAGCTGCTTCAACATATCGGAAGCGGCATCCGTTGCCGTCTGCATAGCCATCATTCGGGAATTATGCTCACTGCAGTAAGATTCAATAAGTGCGCCGTAAACAAATCCTGCCACAAAATCGGGAATAATTTTATCAAAAACAGTCTGCGCATCAGGCAGAAATTCAGCCATTTCATAACTGCCGCTTTCTGTTTTGGTTTCAACCTGCGATTTGACAAGCGGAATAATTTTCTGCTTTTCAACTTCTACTGTGATTGAATTAATCATTCTTGTGTAAATTACATAAACCTCATCAATTTCACCGTTGTAAAAAAGCGAAACAAGTTTGTTTGCAATATGCCTTGCACGGTTCATTGTAGGGTTCTGTGCAGTATAATTAAAATGCATTTCAACAGGAATATTTTTCTTTTCAAAATAATGCCTGCCGACCTGACCTACCACGAAAAGCAAATCAGCCTCTTCATTTTTAACAAGCTCCTCAGTTTCCTTAATAACATTGTGGTTATAAGCGCCTGCAAGCCCTTTATCGGCAGTGATAACAAGATAGCCGATTTTTCGGTTGCTGCCTTTTTTTTCTTCTCTTAAATCAAAGAAATTATTGCCTGCCTCGGGTGCAATGCTGAGAATCTTTGAAAGGCTTTTTTGAATTTCATAAAAGTAAGGCTCTGTATTTTTTAAATCTCTTCTCGCTTTCTGAAGTTTTGAAGATGACACCATATACATTGCGTTTGTAATTTTCATAGTGTCTTTAATAGACTTCATACGGCTCTGAATTTCTCTTGCGTTAGCCATTATTTACCTTTCCGAATTCATCGGCAGCATCTAAAATCTGCTGCTTTATATCATCGTCAAGAATTTTTTCCTTTTCAATAAAGGAAGAAATCTGAGGGTAAGTTGTATTAATATATCTGAGCATATCGGTCTGATACGCTTTAATTTTATCAACAGGAACACTTGCAAATTTTTTATTGACTGCACACACAAGCGTTACAACCATATCCGAAAGTGACAAAGGATTGCCGAGAGGCTGCTTTAAAAGCTCCATAAGTCCCTTGCCGTAAACAAGACCTGCTTTTGTTTCTTCATCAAGGTCTGATGAGAACTGAGTAAATACTTCCATTTCCCTGAACTGAGCAAGGTCTACACGCAGTGAGCCTGCTGCCTTTTTCATTGCCTTTGTCTGAGCCGCACCGCCTACACGTGATACGGAAAGACCGACATTGACGGCAGGACGCTGACCGCTGAAAAAGAGGTCGCTTTCAAGGAAAATCTGACCGTCTGTAATAGAAATAACGTTAGTGGGAATATACGCCGAAACGTCACCCGCCTGAGTTTCTATAATAGGCAGTGCAGTAATTGAACCGCCGCCTAATTCATCGGAAAGACGGCTTGAACGCTCAAGCAGTCTTGAATGAAGATAGAAAACATCACCGGGATAAGCCTCACGACCCGGAGAACGCTCAAGAAGAAGTGACAGCGCACGGTAAGCTACTGCGTGCTTGCTCAAATCATCATAAACAATAAGACAGTCTTTACCCTGATACATAAAATATTCTGCCAGAGCAGTTGCCGAATAAGGTGCAATATACTGAAGTGACGCAGGGTCTGACGCAGTTGAGCATACAACGATTGTATAATCCATAGCGCCGTGCTTTTCAAGTGTATTGACAAGTTTTGCAACTGTTGACGCTTTCTGACCGATTGCATTGTAAATACAAATACAATCTTTGCCCTGCTGATTTAAAATCGTGTCAAGAGCAATAGATGTTTTACCCGTCTGCCTGTCACCGATAATAAGTTCACGCTGGCCACGGCCTATCGGGAACATGGAGTCAATGGCAAGAATACCCGTTGCAAGCGGCTTTGAAACAGATTTTCTGTCTACTATCGACGGGGAACTGTTTTCAACAAGGCGATAGCTGTCTGCCTTAATCTCACCCTTGCCGTCTATCGGCTCACCGAGAGCATTAACAACTCTGCCGATAAAACTATCGCCGCACGGAACGCCGGCTTTTTTGTGCGTTCTTTTAACCTTTGTGCCCTGATGAACGCCGACATCCGAGCCGAAAATAATAACGCCTATCTGATGCCTTTTTATATCCTGCACCATACCCTTAACGCCGTTTTCAAATATAACAATTTCGCCGTACATAGCGTGTTCAAGACCTGCAATCGTTGCAATACTGTCGCCTACACGGACAACAGAGCCGAACTCCTCGCCGTCCTTCATATGCTCAAAATCGTTAATATCTTTTCTTAATACTGCGATAACGGATTCATGGTCAACACTGCTGTTTCGTGCAGACTGCATTACCTGATTTTTAATGGAATCGAACTTGCCTTTAAGGCTGAAATCAAATTCCTTTCCGCCTGCATGAACGATAAATCCGCCGACAAGACTTTCGTCTTTAACTATTTTAACATTTGCAAGAACACAGCCTGTTTCTCTGCATACAAACTTTTTGATGCCCTCAATCTGCTGTTCATCGGGTTCTGTTACACAGTAAACAACAGCGTCTGCAATATGATTTCTCTTATCCGCCTCTTCGATATAAGCCTCGATTATTTCTTCAAATGCAAAAACTTTGCAGTCTTCCGCAAGCATATCAATAATGTCCCTTACCGACGGCATAAACAAATCCTCGGCGGCTTTTTTCTTATCATCAGGTGTTACAAGCGGATTATCAAGAATTTCTTCAACCTCTTTATTTGCTTTCATTATCTTTAAAGCATCTTCAAGGCTTGAAACACTGATCTGTGAAGACAGCATATAATCAAGATATTTATCAATATTCTTAATCATTCTTCATCACTGCTTTCGCTTAAAAATTTATCGTAAATTTCTTTATCGGTCTGCACAGACGCACTTTCGCCGATAACTTTTTTTGCCGTTTCCATAGCAAGAGAGGCAATTTCTTCCTTAACTGCAAGCCTTGCTTTTTCACATTCAATATCAGATGCTTTTTTTGCTTTTGCCTTAATTTTTTCAGCATCTGTTTCTGCACGGGCAACTATGTTTTCATATTCTGTTTTAGCAGAGTTTCTTGCCTCAACAAGAATTCTGCTTTTTTCATCTTCAACACCGTCAAGCTGAGATTCGTACTGTTTTTTCAGTTCTTCAGCCTGCTTTTGTGCTTTATCGGCATTTTCAAGCTGCTCATTAATTATTTCGTTACGCTTGTCAATAACCTTTTTTATAGGCTTGAACAAGAATACCCTTACGAGAATAAAGAAAATAATTAAATTTACAAGCATGAAAACGAAATTCAAGTCAAATTTAAGCATTTAACTGTTTCCTTTCACTGTCTGTTTTATTAAAAATCGTAACTTAAAAATGCTATTTTACCATAAATATAATAAGTACGCTGGCTACAAGGCCGTAAACAGCAGTTGCTTCTGCAAGTGCACAGCCTAAAAGAAGTGAAGTCTGAATTTTACCTGCAGCCTCAGGCTGACGTGCGATTGATTCTACTGCCTTGCCTGTTGCAATACCGATACCGATACCTGCACCAAGACCTGCCAATACTGCTATTGCTGCACCGATTGCTATTCCCATAATAAAAATCTCCTTTAAAT
This sequence comes from uncultured Oscillospiraceae bacterium, assembly GCA_902489595.1. GTDB lineage: Bacteria > Bacillota > Clostridia > Oscillospirales > Acutalibacteraceae > Eubacterium_R. Next base: position 10,168 of record CABUAS010000007.1, read on the forward strand.
AATTATCAGTTTAATTTTGTTTTATTTATTCAACAGCCTCTTTAATATAAAGTGCTGTAAGAAATACGAAAATATAAGCCTGCAAAAGCCCGTCAAATATATCAAAATAAAGGCTCAGTGCCACGGGCACGACAACAGGAACTACGGCTTTAATAAGTTCCATAATAATGAAAGCACCGATTATATTACCGAAAAGACGCATACAAAGCGAAAGCGGTTTAATAATAATCTCAAGCAGATTAATGGGCGTTACGATTGCAAGCGGCTTTGTAAACGCTTTGAGCCTGCCCTTTACACCCTTATCCTTATATGCAGCATATTCAACAAGCACAATGCTGGTAAGCGCCATTGCCAGAGTAACCTGCATACTTTTTGTGGGCGGTTTCATTCCGAAAATACCTATCATATTTGAAAGCCCTATAAAAAGTGCAGTACTCATAAGCCACGGAATATACCGCTCGCCTTTTTCACCTACAATATCTCTGAAAAAGCCAGTCGCTTTTTCATAAACGGTTTCAAGCAAAAGCTGGCGTTTTGACAGTGCACCTGTAACTTTAAGATTTCGGGTTAAGATAATCGAAAGAATTACCACAACCGCCATAATGACCCACGATACAACAGTGCCCTCGTCAATGCCGACATGAAAGCCGCCTATATCAAAACCGAACACCTCGTGTATATCAAGCTGCTCCGTCAATTCCTGCTGCAAATCAAGTTTCATCGCTGTCGGAAGAAGCATAAGCATACCCCCTTATCAAAGTATCCTAATTATACATCAAAACGGAAATTTTTTCAATGATTATACTGCATTCTTGACAATAAAACATAAAAAACCTTAAATAAGATATGGTAAATTTAGTAAAGTATCATATTTACATATTATGTAAATTGGTTTATAATATCTAAAGTGCTGACTGAAAAATATATGGACATAATTACGACTTTGTAAAAGCACACGAAATTCAGGCCGAAGGAGAATTACGATATGGCACAAAATCAAAAAAAGATGGTTGACAGCATAACATCTATGGACGAAGATTTTGCAAAATGGTACACCGATATTTGCAAAAAAGCAGAACTTGTTGAATACACAAGCGTTAAAGGATGTATGGTAATACGACCTTACGGCTATGCTATATGGGAAAACATTCAAAAAATCCTTGATAATATGTTTAAAGAAACAGGGCACGAAAATGTTTGTATGCCTATGTTTATTCCCGAAAGTCTCTTACAAAAAGAAAAAGACCATGTTGAGGGCTTTGCCCCCGAATGTGCATGGGTAACTTACGGCGGCAGTGAAAAGCTTGAAGAACGCCTTTGCGTAAGGCCCACATCCGAAACACTGTTCTGCGAGCATTTCAAAAATGTTGTTGAATCTTACCGTGATCTGCCGAAGCTTTATAACCAGTGGGTTTCTGTTGTAAGATGGGAAAAAACAACAAGACCGTTTTTACGTTCACGTGAATTTCTGTGGCAGGAGGGTCACACACTTCACGAAACAGCAGAAGAGGCTATTGAAGAAACAGAAAAAATGCTTAATGTTTACACCGAATTCTGCCAGAAATACCTTGCAATTCCCGTTGTTCAGGGTATGAAAACGGAAAGCGACAAATTTGCAGGTGCTGAAAGAACGTACTGCATTGAGGCTTTAATGCACGACGGCAAAGCACTTCAGGCAGGTACGTCACATTATTTCGGCGACGGATTTGCAAAAGCGTTTGACATTCAGTTTCTTGATAAAGAAAACAAATTAAGATACCCTCACCAGACATCATGGGGTATGACAACAAGACTTATCGGTGCTATCATTATGACACACGGCGACAATAACGGACTTGTTCTTCCGCCTGCCGTTGCACCGATTCAGGCGGTTGTTATTCCTGTTGCTCAGCACAAAGAAGGCGTTATTGAAAAGGCAGAAGAACTTACGGAAAGACTCAAAAAGGTCTGCCGTGTTAAAATGGACGCATCAAACAACACACCCGGCTGGAAATTTGCAGAATACGAAATGAAGGGTGTTCCGCTCAGAATTGAAATCGGGCCTAAAGACATTGAAAAAAATCAGTGCGTTATCGTAACACGCCACAACCGTGAAAAAACTTTTGTTTCTCTTGACGAACTTGAAGAAACAGTTATTCAGAAACTTCAGGAAGTTCGTGACGGCATTTACAACGCTGCACTTGAAAACAGAGAAAGACGCACATACACCTGCAAAAATACAGACGAAATCATCAAGGCGCTTGATGAAAACGGCGACGGCTTTGTTAAAGCAATGTGGTGTGGTGAAGAAGAATGTGAAGACAAGGTTAAAGAACTGACAGGAGTCGGCTCTCGCTGCATACCTATTGAACAGGAGCATATTGCAGACACCTGCGTTTGCTGCGGCAAGCCAGCCAAGCATATGCTTTACTGGGGCAAAGCTTATTAATAGAAAAATATGTTTAATTAACTATACGGAGGAATTACTATGTCAATTTTAGTAACAGGCGGTTTAGGCTACATCGGTTCACACACCTGTGTTGAACTTATGAACGCAGGCAAAGAAGTTGTTGTTGTTGACAATCTTTACAACTGCAAAAAAAGCTCTTATGACAGAATTAAGGCTTTGGTTGGAAAAGATTTTAAATTTTACGAATGCGATATACGTGATAAAGACGGACTTGATAAGATTTTTAAATCGGAAAGCGTTGAATCGGTTATTCACTTTGCAGGTCTCAAAGCCGTAGGCGAAAGCGTTGAAAAGCCGCTTGAATATTTTGATAATAATGTAAACGGCACACTTGTTCTACTTGATGTTATGAGAAATAACAACTGCAAAAAAATCGTTTTCAGCTCATCTGCAACCGTTTACGGAATGAACAATATTTCACCGCTTACAGAAGATATGCAGGTCGGAGGAGTTACAAACCCATACGGCAGAACAAAATTTATGATTGAATGTATTCTGCAGGATTTATATGTTTCGGACAATAGCTGGTCAATCTGCCTACTGCGTTATTTCAACCCTATCGGTGCTCACAAAAGCGGCACAATGGGCGAAGACCCGAACGGAATTCCAAACAACCTTATGCCATATATCACACAGGTTGCAATCGGCAAATTAAAGTGCCTCAGTGTTTACGGCAACGATTATGACACACACGACGGCACGGGAGTTCGTGATTATATTCATGTTGTAGACCTTGCTCTCGGTCACGTTAAAGCAGTTGAAAAGGTTGCCAAAGATGAGGGCGTATTTATCTACAACCTCGGCACAGGCACAGGCTACTCTGTTCTTGATGTAGTTAAAGCATTTGAAAAAGCATCAGGCAAAGAAGTGCCTTACGAAATTAAAGGCCGCCGTGCAGGTGACATCGCCACCTGCTATTCAGACCCGAAAAAAGCACTCGACGAGCTCGGATGGAAAGCAGAAAGAGACATCAACGAAATGTGTGAAGACTCATGGAGATGGCAGAGCCGGAACCCGAACGGATATCCGGACTAAAATATATAGAAAATATGCTAAACGCCGCAGAAATAATGAATTTCTGCGGCGTTTAAAAATGCTATTGCAAAACGGGTCGTCGAAGACACCGACCCATACGGTAATATAATTACCATAACATATTCTTGACTTTGGCGTATTTATGACTATTTATCAAAGTCTAAAACCAGCCGAGCTTTACGTGGGCAAACGACATAATTGCAAGGTCGATAAAAAACATTACAACCGCAACTGCACCGAGGAAAAGAGACTTTTTGTTTTTGCTGTCTATTTCTTCGCTGACAGGTGCTTTTTTTATTTTCATAATAATCGGCACAACCATTGCCATTACACCGAATGCAGGGCATATTCCTATAGTTGCAACACCTAAAATACCCATTGTAAATGCAAGGGAGGCAAGTTTTTCAATCGGATTTTTATTTTTATCAGCCATAAATATCACCATTTTCCATCTTTTTATTAATGTCGTATTTTACAACTATACGCTTTATTTTTTTAATAAACGGTTCACCGAAAAGAAACAGAAACAGCGCCGTTGCACCGCCGAAAATAAGTGAAAACGGCACACCTGCGGCATAAACAGCAAGCACCGACGCAATATTAAAATCATTTACCATAGTCAAAACCGAGCTTGTATCAACAATAATGCCGTATAAAACAGATGTAAGCATAAAGCCGACAACGGAAAGATTTACCCGATTTGCCTTGATTTTGTCAAATATCAGACCTGAAATAAAACCCACAAGTCCGAGTGCAACCATCTGAAACGGAGTAAAAAGCCCCTGACCGAAAATAAAATTTGAAACAAACGCCGAAAATGCGCCGACAATATATCCCCTGCCGGCGCCGAGGCAAACGGCTGACGCAATTACAACTGCACCGATTGGCTTGAACTGTGGAATAAGATAAAAAACTGCCCTTGACGCTACTGCAAGCGCAATCAAAACCGCAATCAACGCCATTTCTCTTGCAGACGGCTTTGATTTTTCAAATTCAGCAAAAAAAGGCACAAGAGAAAGCAGTAAAATTACCGCACTTACAATATAATAAGATGTATTTTTCGCCCAAAAAATCTGCCATAAAACAATTAATACAGATGTCAGCAAAATCAGCACGGCAGACAATATTTTAACTTTTTTACTCATCATAACCCTTTATATCATCAACACTCACGGCTTTGCCATCAGTAAGCCGCGAAAGCACGGTTGTATACATATCAAGATTTGCAAAAAACTTTTTCCGCTCATCTGATACAATAATATCGCCGTCAAACAAAAACGAAACCACATCGCTGTATCTGCCTGCAAACTCCAAATCGTGCGTAACAATAATTAACGTTTTACCCTTTTTGCATAAAGATTTAAGCGTTTCGGCAAGTTCTGCTTTGAACGGGGCATCAACCGACTTCGTAGGCTCATCAAGCAGAATAATATCAGCACCCGTTTTTACCGTTTTTGCAATCGCAAGGCGCTGTTCCTCGCCGCCGCTTAAATCAAACGGATTTCTGTATTTCAAATCAATCAAGCCGAACTGCTTTAAACAAACTTCATCACAGTCAAGTTCTTCGTAAACGGTATCTTTTAAAAACATTGTCTTAACATTCTGCGACATATAGCATATTTTGCCGTGTGCTTTCACCTTGCCGCTGTATGGCTTATAAATACCCGACAAAATTTTCAAAAGCGTTGTTTTGCCGCTGCCGTTTGCGCCGATAACAGTATTAATTCTGCCTTTATAAGCGCAGAAATTTAGGCGAAACAAAATATTTTTCTGCTCTTTTTTATATGCAAAACAAAGATTTTTCGCTAAAAGAGTTTTTTCATTATCTTTAGTATAATCAATATGATTTTCTGTGAATTGAGTGTCTGAAATCTGTTTTTTCGCAGTTATAAAATCAATAGGCGCGCCGCTTAAAGCCTGCGTATATGCAGGCAGAACCGATTTAAAATCACTGCCGTTTTCAAGCAGAAAATCAGCAAATTTCTGCGGCTTTTCATATGTTTGCGCCCTGCCGTTTTCAAGATAAACAATTTTGTCTGCAAGAGGCAGCAACTTATCAATTTTATGACTGCTTATTAAAACAGTTATCCCCTGTTCCCTGTTCAATTTAAACACAGTGTTTAAAAAATTCTCGGCGGAAACAGGATCAAGTTGTGAAACAGGCTCATCAAAAATAATCATTTCAGGGTTTGAAATAACAACAGATGCAAGCGACAAAAGCTGCTTTGTGCCGCCCGAAAGGCTGTCCGTTTTATCGTTATAAATACCATTAAGATTAAAATAACTCGCAGTTTCTGCAATCTTCAATCCTGCTTTTTCTCTGCTGAGCCTTTTATTTTCAAGTGAAAAGGCAAGTTCAGACGATACTGTGTCTGTAACAATATTGCTTTCAACATTCTGATTTACAAAACCGATATTGTCTGTTTCAATTTTTATCTTTCCGCTGATTTTACCGCTTGGCGCAATTTCTTTTTTCAGCAGACGCAGAAGAGTGGATTTTCCGCTGCCCGATTTACCGACAACAAGACACAAACTGCCCTCTGAAACAGAAATATTAACATCGTCAAGTGCTTTTTCGTCACAATTCGGATAAGAAAAACTTAAATTTTCGATTTCAAGAAATGCCATTTTATCTCTCCTGCACAGTCAAAAGCAACAGGCAATGCCGACAGCATTGCAAACAAAACATAAAAAATCACATTAATATTTTCAAAAGCCGGTTTCGGTTCAAAAGTGAATGCATTTACTTTTAAAACATATGAAACGAGAACTGTCGCCGATATTACAAGTAAAGCGACAAGCATAATACCGTCGGCAATACTGAATTTATATCTGTTGAACGGTTTTCTTTTTCCGCTTCCAAATCCTCTCGCACGCATAACATCGGCAGTTTCCATACTTTTTTCAAGTGAAATCGAAACAAGGCTCGAAAATCGGTTAATACTGTTTTTCAGCCCTTTTACCTCTTTATGAATCCCAATATTTGCCTCTTTAATCTCATTTGAAGTCTTAACCATAAGCGGAATAAACCTGAGCACCATTGAAAAGAGAAGCGCCAGATTCGGAATAAAGCCGCCGAAAACCGCAATAAACTTTTCGCTTGTAACAACATCTGTATAACACAAAAACCACAGAATTACCGCCCCGAGCATTACGCCCGTAGACAGCCCATACAAAAGGCTTTCGAGCGTAAAATCATAACTTCCGACTGAAAAAAGCCGTGTAACGCCGAAATGGCTGAAAAGCATATTGAATACACCCGTCAGAAATATAACGGGCAGAACAAATTTAAGTGACGCAAACGCATTTTTACCCGACAGTTTAAACCAATATAAAAAAGCAAAAATAAACGAAATTAATATATAAACGGGATTGCCGAGCAAAACGGTTAAAAGTATTATTACTGCAAAATAAAAGAAACAAACTGTGGGGTAAAAATCGGAAAATCGTCCCATATCGTTTCTCCTATCTTATGCGAACATCCTGCTTAGTCTGAAAACGATAGCCGTATTCATCAAGAATATGCATTTTATTAAGTGCAATCATCGTGCCTTTTGCAACACAGAGTTCTGCTCTCGGTGCAATCGTAACATCAACACCGAGCGCATTTGAAAACATTTTATCTATGCCGTAAATTGCAGAGCAGCCGCCTGTCAGAATAACGGCAGATTTTGTAATATCTGCAACAAGTTGCGGTGTAGTCCGCTCAAAAAGAGCCATCGCAGTTTCACAAAGCACATCAAAAAGCGGTTTAAGGCACTCATAAATTTCATTGCCGCAAACCTCAACACTGTCAGGCAGACCTGTAGAAATATTTCTGCCTTTAACCTGCATTACAACATCTTCTTCACGAGGTACGGCACAGCCGATATTGTTTTTGATTTCTTCAGCAGTACGCCTGCCTATTAAAACAGAATACTTATCTTTAAAATATTTCATAATTTCTTCATCAAGCTTGTTGCCTGCGATTTTAACAGTTTCATTCTGACTCATACTGCCCTGACTGATAACTGCCATATCTGTAGATCCTGCACCGATATCAATTACAAAAACGCCCGTCGGCAATGTCGGGTCAACGCCTGCACCGAAAGCGGCGCAAAGAGGCTCTTCGACAAGGCATACCGAGCGTACACCTGCCGAAATCATAACCGAAATCAGCGTTCTTCGCTCAACATCAGTGCTGAGTGCAGAAACAGAGGCAACAACCCTCGGCTTAAAAATGCTTTTGCCGATTACCTTATCTATAAAAAACTTAACCATTTTAAGTGCAACGTCATAATTTGTAATTGCACCGTTCACAACAGGCTGAATAACAGAAATGCCCATAGGCTCTCTGCCTTCTAAATAATAGGCACGCCTGCCTGCATATAAAACCTTTTCCTTTTCAGTATCATAGGCAACATAAGACGGTTCATTTACCACAATTCCCTTGCCGGGAACGGAAATCACAATAGAATCCGAACCTAAATCTATGCCCAAATCATATCCAAACATAATTTCAGTCCTTAGTATATGTAAAATATAAATTCATAAATAATGTTACTGTATAAATTCATCATTGTCAACAGTTAAAAAATGATTTAATGCACTGTAGCGCCTGCTTTTTTTATCATTATCAACCATCGCTTTTACAGAGTTTTCATTGCCGACAAGCACAAGCAGATTTTTTGCCCTTGTAAGCGCAGTATAAAACAGATTTCTGTAAGCAAGTTTCGGCGGTGTGGCAAGCACAGGCATAACAACTGCATCAAATTCGGAGCCCTGACTTTTGTGCACGGTCATTGCATATGCAAGCTCAAGTTCATTTGCATTTTCAAGCGAATACATCGCCTCGCGGTCATCAAATTTAACATTCAGAATATCATTTGCTCTGTCAATCTTAGTCAGAATACCTATGTCGCCGTTGAAAACTCCCGTGCCGTTTTCACTGCTTTTAAACCACGGCACATCGTAGTTATTTTTAATCTGCATAACCTTATCCCCCTCACGGAGAATATAGCCTTTATTGCGCAGTTCTTTTTTACTTCTGTCGGGGGGATTAAGCTTTTCCTGCAAAAGGATATTGATATGCTCGCACCCTACCTCGCCCTTTCGTGACGGGCAGAGCACCTCAATATCAGTCATACTGTTGTAGCCGTAGGTTGCAGGCAGACGCCGTGTAACAAGGTCAACAATTTTCTTTGGTGCATTATATTTGGAATTTTCTTTAAGAAGAAAGAAATCAGAATCCGCATCATTGCTGCTTAAATCAGGCATTTCGCCGCTTACTACAAGATGTGCATTTGTAACGATAAGGCTTTGCATTGCCTGGCGGAACACCTTATCAAGCGCCACAACGGGTATCATTTTGCTGTCAATCAAATCTTTTAAAACATTGCCTGCACCAACAGGCGGCAACTGGTCTTTATCACCAACCATAATAAGACGTGCGTGAAGCGGCAGTGCATCAAGCAGACTGTTGAAAATCGTAATATCAACCATTGAAAGTTCATCAACAATAACAGCGTCAACATCAAGCGGATTTTTTCTGTTATAAACAAAAGTCGGCTCTGTTGCTCCCTCACGGTACTCCACTTCAAGCAATCGGTGAATTGTTTTTGAATCATAACCCGTAAGTTCGGTCATACGCTTTGACGCCCTGCCTGTAGGTGCGGCAAGGGCAACATTGAATCCCCTGTTTTTCATAAGCGTTATAATGCCTTTAACGGTTGTCGTTTTACCTGTACCGGGACCACCTGTTAAAATAAGCATTCCTTTATTCACGGCAATTTCGATTGCCTGTCTTTGCTTTTCGTCAAACTCAATATCATTTGCTTTTTCAAAGGCATAGACCTCAGACGGACTTATTTCGCTTTGCTGAGGCGGATAATTCACCATAATTTTAATTCTGTCTGCAACATCTTTTTCTGCGTGATAAATTTCAGGCATAAAAAGATAATCTTTACCGTCAATATTTTCAGAAAAGAGTTGTTTTGCATCAAGAGCGGTATCAATCGCCTCTTCGACAATATCTTCGTTGCATTCAAGATAATCCATCGCCTTTTTAACAACAGAATTTCTCGGCACACAGGTGTGACCGTTATGAAGATTATACTGAACAACATAAACAACCATTGCCTGACTTCTGTAATCAAAAAGCGGCGGAGTCTGCATATTTAATGAAATTTCCTCAGCACGGTCAAAACTGTAACCGTTTGCACCAACGAATGCATATGGATTTTCGCTGATAATCTCAAGTGCCGCCGAACGGTACATATTATAGGCTTTGAAAGCCTCCTCCTGCGTTAACCCGAGAGAAGTCAAGCCTGCCATAACTTCACGGGCGGCGAACTGCTTTTTGTATTCCTCCTGAATTTTACGTGCCTTGGGTTTGCTGATACCGGGCACTGAGGCAAGACGGTTCACATCATTTTCAATCACATCAAGAGATTCACTGCCGAACGCCTCAACAATTTTAACGGCCGTTGCCTCGCGCACACCTTTTATAATTCCACTTGCAAGGTAACGCAGAATACCTGCCGTATCGGCTGGCATTGTTCTTTCAACAAGGCTTGCTTTAAACTGCCTGCCGAATGAGGGATGTATAACCCATTCGCCTGTCAAAAGAACTTCTTCACCCTCAGCTATTTTCGGGAAAGTGCCCACAACAGTAACAGCCTCACCGTCTGCCGTAGAAATTTCCATAACAGTAAAGCCGTTTTCCTCGTTGAAAAAAGTAATTTCTTCAACATTGCCTGTTAAATTTTCAAGCATTTTTTCCATATAATCACCCGAAATAACAATAAATATATTATATCAAATTATCGCAGTAACGGCAACACAAAAGCATTTTATTTACAAAAAAGCAATAAAAGAAAAGGCGAGGTGAATACACCCCGCCATAAGTAATTCAATTATTCAAAATTGCCGATATCGCAAAGCCAACCGAAACCGTAAAGGATTTTTGTTGCGTGAATACGCTGGGTTGCGCCCTGCGGATTTGCAAATCTTTGCAGTGTACCTGTAATCATATCGTTGTAATTTGCCCACTGCATAGCCTCTGCCGCCCACGGATGGATAAGCGATGCGTCAAGATATTCATCTCTGAGGTTTACATCTTTGTAGCCGTCGTCACCGAGCATATCTTCATTCTGTGCATATCTGAAAAGGAATGAAGCAGTCTGCTCTCTTGTAACATTGTCAAACGGTTTGAAAGTGGTTTCTGTTGTAATTCCGTTTTCAAGTGCCCAGCAAGCGGCGTCGTAATAATAAACGCTCTTGTCGGTAATATCGGTAAACGGAGTTTTTTCATATGGGTTACTGCCGTCACTGTACGGCTCGCCTGCCATTCTGTAAAGAATAGTTACAAGCATTGCACGGGTGATTGCAGTTTTTGGCGAGAATGTTGTAAATTCGGGCGGATTTGTGCCTTTAAGAAATTCATTATAAACAGATGTGTATGCAAGAAAATCTGCATAATAATCATAGCCTTTAATGTCTGTGAAAGGAATTTTTGTTATCTTTCCGCATCCGGGACATTCGCTTTGGAAAATGCCGTTTACAAACTGCCATTCATCATAATGCCAGCAGGAATCCTGTGAACCTTTAACAATTTCAACAGAAAATGCAAAATTGATGCCGAAATCGGGCAGAGAATAATAAGATTCGTGTATTCCTGTGCCCCAATGCTCTTCATACTGATTATCATGGTTGTAATCAAGCATTATCAAAAGTTCTTCATCGTCATCATTAAAAAATCCGTGATAATAATAATCTTCTTCAGAATAATGCTCTTTCAGTGTATAAACAGCCGAAGTGCCATCTTTCATATTAAGAGTAATTGAGTCGCCTTCATCAAACAGATAATCAAAATCATAATGGAAATAATATTCTTCGTTTTCATCAAGATTCCAGTAACCGTATGTATTTTCATCAATTTCATTTACTGCAAAAGAAGTGCTTACGGACTTAACAGGAGGTTCAATAATCGTAACGGGCACATCTACATAAAGTTCCCAGTTTGCATCCCAATAATCATAATTATCATTAAATGCAACTGTAAAACTATGTTCACCTAAGTTCCAATTACCCTGTCCTTCCAAAAGCCCGTAAATATGATAATAAATTATATCACCGCTATTTGCAATAAAACAATCGGAATCTTCCATTGAATCATAATCGAAATCTTTATAATAGTAATTTTTAGTTGTACCGTTTGAAAAATTTACAACAATATAATCTCCTGTATTAAATCCGGGCCAGTAATAGCCATAAAACTGGACTTCGTCATCAATTATTACCCAGTCGCCGCCTGTGTTTTCAAAAATTGTTAAAGGCTCGGAAAGTTTAACTTCTATGCTTTCAACATTTGATGCAGCAAAGGCTGAAAAACTGATGCCTGAGAACACAGACAGTGCCATAACAATGGCTAAAACTAAGCTTAAAGTCTTTTTCATAGAATTACTCCTTTTTAATTTTTTTACACAAATTCAATATCTGTGCAACTTCATTATACAGGATTGAATAATATTTTGTCAATAAAAAAGTAAATTTAAGTGTTGCGATTGCGGCGGGGTGAAGGCACCCCGCCCTACGGCAAGGCGGGATTCAGCCGATTTAGCGAAGCATATAAAAAAGAGCAACCTTTCGGTTGCTCTTAAAAGTGTTTAATTATAAATTACTCGTTGATTGCAGTAACAACGCCTGAACCTACTGTTCTGCCGCCTTCACGGATAGCGAAACGAAGACCTTCTTCGATAGCGATAGGAGTAATAAGTTCAACATTCATAACAACGTTATCACCGGGCATACACATCTCTGTACCTTCAGGAAGAGTGATAACACCTGTAACGTCTGTTGTTCTGAAATAGAACTGAGGACGGTAGTTATTGAAGAAAGGAGTATGACGACCGCCTTCATCCTTGCTTAATACATAAACCTGACCTGAGAACTTTGTGTGTGGGTGAATTGAACCCGGCTTAGCAAGAACCTGACCACGTTCAATGTCTGATCTCTGAACACCACGAAGAAGACAACCGATGTTGTCACCTGCTTCAGCATAATCAAGAAGTTTACGGAACATTTCAATACCTGTGCAAACAGTCTTATCGATTTCGTCCTTAAGACCTACGATTTCAACTTCTTCGCCCATCTTGAGCTGACCACGCTCTACTCTACCTGTAGCAACTGTACCACGACCTGTGATTGTGAATACGTCTTCAACAGGCATAAGGAAAGGAAGGTCTGCCTTACGGTCAGGAGTTGGAATATAACTGTCAACAGCATCCATGAGTTCCTGAATGCAAGCACAAGCAGGATCATCATTTGATGCAGCTTCAAGAGCTTTAAGTGCTGAACCCTTGATGATAGGAGTATCATCACCCGGGAATTCATACTCATCAAGAGTTTCACGAATTTCCATTTCAACGAGTTCAAGAAGTTCTTCATCGTCTACCTGGTCGCACTTATTCATAAATACTACGATGTAAGGTACGCCAACCTGACGAGCAAGAAGAAGATGCTCTTTTGTCTGAGCCATAGGACCGTCAGTTGCAGCGATAACAAGAATTGCACCGTCCATCTGAGCAGCACCTGTGATCATGTTCTTAATATAGTCAGCATGACCCGGGCAGTCAACGTGAGCATAGTGACGAGTGTCTGTTTCATATTCTACGTGTGCAGTGTTGATTGTGATACCACGTTCTCTTTCTTCCGGAGCCTTATCAATATCTGCATAGTCTTCAAACTTTGCATAACCCTTGTTAGCAAGGTATTTTGTGATAGCAGCGGTAAGAGTTGTTTTACCGTGGTCTACGTGACCGATTGTACCAATGTTTACATGTGGTTTTGATCGGTTGAATTTTTCCTTAGCCATTGGAATTTCCTCCTTAAATTTACCTTTAATTTACAATGTTAATTGTTAATGTTATTTTAGCAAAGAAAAGATAAAATATCAAGTCCTTTGCTTAAAATTTAATATTAATTAGTCTTTTTTTGCTCTGTCGGCAATAATTCCTTCAGAAATAGACTTCGGAACAGGCTCATAACCGTCCGGTTCCATTGTATACTGTCCACGGCCCTGAGTCTTTGAACGAAGGTCGTTTACATAGCCGAACATCTCTGAAAGCGGAACACGTGAGTTAATCTGCTTAGCACCTGTTCTGTCTTCCATACCCTGAATCTGACCGCGGCGTGAGTTAAGGTCACCGATAACATCGCCCATATATTCTTCAGGAACGATAACTGTAACCTTCATCATAGGTTCAAGAATAATCGGGTTTGCTTTCTTAGCAGCATCTTTGAATGCCATAGAACCTGCAATCTTGAATGCCATTTCTGAAGAGTCAACTTCGTGATAAGATCCATCATAAAGTTCAACTTTAATATCTACCATCTGATAGCCGGCAAGAATACCGCTCTTCATAGCACCCTGGATACCTGCGTCAACAGCAGGGATATATTCCTTAGGAATAGCACCGCCGACAACAGAGTTAACGAATTCGTAACCCTTGCCGATGCCGTTTTCATCAAGGTTCGGTGACATACGGATTTTAACGTGACCGTACTGACCTGAACCGCCTGACTGACGCTTATATTTAGTATCAGACATTGATTCCTGCTGAATTGTTTCTTTATATGCTACCTGAGGAGCACCAACATTAGCCTCTACCTTGAATTCACGGAGAAGACGGTCAACAATAATCTCAAGGTGAAGTTCACCCATACCTGCGATAATTGTCTGTCCTGTTTCTTCATCTGTATAAGCTTTGAAGGTTGGGTCTTCTTCTGCAAGTTTTGCAAGAGCAATGCCCATTTTTTCCTGGCCTGCCTTAGTTTTAGGCTCGATAGCAACACGAATAACGGGCTCAGGGAAATTCATTGATTCAAGAATAATCGGATGATTTTCATCGCAGAGAGTATCACCTGTTGTTGTATTTTTAAGACCAACAGCGGCAGCAATATCACCTGCATAAACGGTGTCAATATCTTCTCTGTGGTTTGAGTGCATAAGAAGAATACGGCCCATTCTTTCTCTGTGACCCTTAACTGAGTTATAAACCTGTGTTCCTGAATTAAGAGTACCCGAATATACACGGAAGAAACAAATCTTACCAACAAACGGGTCTGTAGCAATCTTGAAAGCAAGTGCCGAGAACGGCTCATCATCCGATGAATGACGGAACTCTTCCTCATCAGTTTCAGGGTTTACACCCTTGATTGATTCTACATCGGTAGGAGCAGGCATATAATCTACAACAGCATCAAGAAGCGGCTGAACGCCCTTGTTTCTGTAAGATGTGCCGCAGGTAATCGGAACCATCTCGCCTGCGCAGGTTGCTTTTCTGATTGTCTTTTTAATTTCGTCGATTGTGAGTTCTTCACCCTCGAAGTATTTTTCCATAAGGGACTCATCCTGCTCTGCAACAGCCTCGATGAGTTCCTCGTGGTATTTCTGTGCAAGTTCCTTCATATCATCAGGAATTTCTTCGTGACGAACATCATTGCCCATATCATCATAGTAAATCTCTGCGTCCATAGCGATAAGGTCTACAATACCTTTGAATGTATCCTCAGCGCCGATTGGAAGCTGAATCGGAACTGCATTACATTTGAATCTTTCTTTTACCATGTTAAGAACATTGTAAAAATCAGCACCCATAATGTCCATCTTATTAACATAGATCATTCTCGGTACTTTATAATCATCAGCCTGACGCCATACGGTTTCAGACTGAGGTTCTACACCGCCCTTTGCGCAAAGAACAGTAACAGAACCGTCAAGAACACGAAGTGAACGCTGTACTTCTACAGTGAAATCAACGTGTCCGGGGGTATCAATGATATTAATTCTATGGTTTTTCCAGAAGCATGTTGTTGCAGCAGAAGTGATTGTAATACCTCTTTCCTGCTCTTGCTCCATCCAGTCCATAGTAGCAGCACCATCGTGCGTTTCACCAATCTTGTGAGTTTTACCTGTATAATACAGAATACGCTCAGTTGTAGTGGTTTTACCTGCGTCGATATGTGCCATGATACCAATATTTCTTGTCATTTCAAGAGATACTTTTCTTGGCATAATATCCTCCCAAAAACTTTAAACGGATTAATATCTGAAATGAGCAAATGCTTTGTTTGCTTCTGCCATCTTATGTGTATCATCACACTTCTTAACTGCGCCGCCGGTCTTATTAGTAGCATCTAAAATTTCAGCAGCAAGGCGTTCCTTCATAGTTCTTTCCGAACGCTGGCGTGAATATAAAGTAATCCAACGCAAGCCGAGAGTCTGTCTTCTTTCAGGACGAACTTCAAGAGGAACCTGGTAAGTTGCACCGCCGACACGGCGAGCCTTTACCTCAAGAACAGGCATAACATTCTCCATAGCAGCTTCAAAAGTTTCTAACGGATCGTTACCTGTTTTTTCTTTAATGATGTCAAATGCACCGTAAACAATTTTCTGTGCGACACCCTTTTTTCCATCATACATGATGTTGTTGATCAAACGAGTTACAAGCTTTGAGTTGTAAAGCGGATCAGGCAAAACATCACGCTTAGCGATCTGGCCTCTTCTTGGCATCTTCGCTTCCCTCCTTCATAAATAATAATGAGTTCATAGGTACTCGGTTTTCCCGTGGAGTCAACAAGTAGGCTACACGCTTATATAAATAAGGTATAAACTATTGTTTTTCCATAAGAATAACTTTTCTGCTAAGCTTTAATTACTTCTTAGCAGCCTTAGGTCTTTTAGCACCGTACTTTGAACGGCTCTGCATTCTGCCGTTAACGCCCTGAGTATCAAGTGTTCCGCGGATGATGTGGTAACGCACACCGGGAAGGTCCTTAACACGGCCGCCGCGAACCATAACAACAGAGTGTTCCTGAAGGTTATGACCAACACCCGGAATGTAAGCAGAAACTTCCATACCGTTTGTCAAACGAACACGGGCAATTTTACGAAGTGCTGAGTTAGGCTTCTTCGGTGTAGCAGTTTTAACTGCCGTACAAACGCCGCGCTTCTGAGGAGAATTGTTATCATTCATAACATTCTTCTTGGTGTTGAGGCTCTTTAAAAGAGCCGGTGCTTTAGCCTTCTTTTCAAGGGACTTGCGTCCTGTTCTTACTAACTGGTTAAAGGTAGGCAATAGTTTATCTCCTTTCTGATTATTTTATACGCAATATGCGCATAAATGGCAGTTCAAAAATACAAAAATTAAACTGTCATTTAAACGCACATCACGGGGCAGCATATGCCGCCCCATTTAATATGTGCAATTTAACTAAATTATTCCGCCTGATTTGTGAAAAATGACAAATCATTCACTCACACAAGTTAAGATTATATCACTCACCCACACTGTTTGTCAATAACTTTTGTAATTGTTCTAAATTTAAAATTTCTTCTGAACCTTCTGCAGAGAAATAACTCGGAACAACATCAACATCACGGAATACATCCATACCTGTTCCGGCAGGAACAAGTTTACCGATAATAACATTTTCTTTAAGTCCGATAAGCGGATCGCTCTTGCCTCTGATAGCGGCATCGGTAAGAACTCTTGTTGTTTCCTGGAATGATGCGGCTGAAAGGAAGGAATCCGTAGCAAGTGAAGCCTTTGTGATACCCATAAGAATCGGAATATAAGTTGCTTTCTTAAGGTTTGTCTCGCCTGCTTTGATTCTGTTTTCGATAATTTCGTTAGCCTCGTCAACAGCGGCAACATCCACCATTGTGCCTGAAACAAGATCTGTATCGCCCTCATCATCAACAGTGCACTTTTTAAGCATCTGACGAACGATAACTTCGATATGTTTATCGTTAATATCAACACCCTGAGTACGGTAAGCGAACTGAACTTCACGGATAAGGTAATTATAAACTGCCTCTTCGCCGAGAATTGCAAGAACGTCATGCGGATTTTTGGAACCGTAAGTGAGTTCCTGACCCTTAACAACTTGTGCACCCTCAACAATTTCTTCGTGAAGTCTGAAGCCGTAAGGAATAAGATATTTCTTTTCCTCAAGGGTTTCGGAATTTGTAACGATAACATGCTGAGACTTTTTAATTTCCTCAAAACGAACAGTACCGTCAATTTCGGAAAGAATAGCATACTGCTTCGGCTTTCTTGCCTCAAACAATTCTTCTACACGGGGAAGACCCTGTGTAATATCTTCACCGCCTGCGATACCGCCGGTGTGGAATGTTCTCATTGTAAGCTGTGTACCGGGTTCACCGATTGACTGCGCAGCAATAATGCCGACTGCCTCACCAACCTGAACAGGCTCGTTGAATGCAAGGTTTGAACCGTAGCACTTGCGGCAAACGCCGTGGCGTGACTTACAGGTAATAAGCGAACGGATTTTAACTTCCTTAATGCCTGCGGCAACAATTCTGTCTGCAATTTCCGGAGTCATCATTTCATCGGGAGTTGCAAGAACCTCGCCTGTAGCCTCGTCAATAACAGGATCAAGCGGGAATCTGCCGACAAGTCTTTCGTGAAGTGATTCAAGTTCACGGTTGCCGTCCATAATAGCCTTAACTACGATACCCTCGTGACAGCCACAGTCATCATCACGGATAATAACATCCTGTGATACGTCAACAAGACGGCGGGTAAGGTAACCCGAGTCAGCAGTACGAAGCGCTGTATCTGCAAGACCTTTACGGGCACCACGTGATGAAATGAAGTATTCAAGAATATTAAGACCTTCACGGTAATTGGCACGAATCGGAATTTCGATTGTTTTACCTGCTGTATTTGCAATAAGGCCTCTCATACCTGCAAGCTGACGAAGCTGAGCCGTACTACCACGGGCACCTGAGTCTACCATCATATGAATTGGGTTATGCGTACCGTCAAAGTTTGAAGTAAGTTCATTTGTAACTTTATTGGTGCAGTCTTCCCAAGCCTTGATAACAGCAGATGAACGCTCTTCATTTGTGATAAGACCGTAATTGTAGTTGGCTGTGATTTCATCAACCTTCTTTTCAGCCTCATCAAGGAAAGATTTTTTAGCATCGGGAATAAGTGCGTCGCAGACAGCAACGGTTGTACCCGATACTGTTGAATATTTATAGCCCTGTGCCTTAATTGCATCAAGAGCGACAGATGCAACAGATACGCCGTGAACAGAAATAAGTCTGTCAACAATCTGGCCTAACTGCTTTTTCTTAACAACAAAGCCGATTTCAAGTTCAAACTCATTATCGGGATTTGAACGGTCAACAAAACCAAGATCCTGCGGAACAGGATTGTTGAATATAATTCGACCGATTGTTGTAACGACAACAGCAGATTTTACGCCGTCTTCTGTTTTCTTTGAAAGACGGATTTTTGCAGGTGAGTGCATACCGAGAGAGCCCTCCTGATATGCCATCATAGCCTCATCTTTATCTCTGAAAATCTTGTAAGCACGGTAAATTCCATAATTTTCAGCAAGTGCGAAATCATCATAATCGCAGAGAATTTCAGCATCTGAAAGATCGCCTTTAGTTAATTCTTTAACCTGAGCAAAAGTAATTTCTTCTGTTCTTTCTTCATCTGTAAAGAACTTAGGCTGACCCGGCTCGCCCTCTTTAATCATTGTAAGATAGTAAGAACCGATAACCATATCCTGTGTAGGAACCGTAACAGGCTTACCGTCTGACGGCTTAAGCAGGTTGTTTGCGGCAAGCATAAGCATACGTGCCTCTGCCTGAGCTTCTGCCGAAAGCGGTACGTGAACAGCCATCTGGTCGCCGTCGAAATCGGCATTGAATGCAGTACAGGCAAGAGGATGAAGTTTGATTGCTCTGCCCTCAACAAGCACAGGCTCAAATGCCTGAATACCAAGGCGGTGAAGTGTGGGAGCACGGTTGAGCATAACAGGGTGATCCTTGATAACAACTTCAAGAGCATCCCATACAGCAGGATTGCTTGCTCGCTCTACCATTTTTCTTGCTGATTTAATATTTGATGCAGCGCCTGTAGCAACAAGGCGTTTCATAACGAAAGGCTTGAAAAGTTCAATAGCCATTTCCTTAGGAAGACCGCACTGATGCATTTTAAGTTCAGGACCTACAACGATAACGGAACGGCCTGAATAGTCAACACGTTTACCGAGAAGGTTCTGACGGAAACGGCCCTGCTTACCTTTAAGCATATCGGAAAGAGATTTAAGAGGACGGTTGTTCGGACCGGTAACAGGTCTGCCTCGTCTGCCGTTATCAATAAGAGCATCGACAGCCTCCTGCAACATTCTCTTTTCATTTCTTACGATAATATCGGGTGCACCGAGTTCAAGAAGTCTTTTAAGACGGTTGTTTCTGTTGATAACTCGTCTGTAAAGATCATTAAGGTCCGATGTTGCAAATCTGCCGCCGTCAAGCTGAACCATAGGACGGATATCGGGCGGAACAACAGGAATAACATCAAGAATCATCCATTCAAGTTTGTTATCGCTCTTACAGAAAGCATCAACAACATCAAGTCTTTTAAGAAGTCTTACACGCTTCTGACCTGTTGCGCCGTCAAGTTCTGCCGTAAGTTCATCACGGAGTTTGAAAACATCTATATCCTGGAGCAGTTTTTTAATAGCCTCTGCGCCCATTCCTGCTTCAAAATCATCTTCGTATCTTTCACGCATTTCGGCATATTCTTTTTCATTAAGAATCTGCATCTTTTCAAGCGGTGTATCACCCGGATCGGTTACAATATAAAGTGCAAAATAAAGCACTTTTTCAAGGTATCTCGGGCTGATGTCAAGCACAAGACCGAGACGGCTCGGAATACCTTTGAAATACCAAATGTGTGAAACAGGGGCAGCAAGTTCAATGTGACCCATTCTTTCACGGCGGACTTTTGAACGTGTGATTTCAACACCGCAGCGCTCGCAGACTTTGCCTTTATAACGGACTCTTTTGTACTTTCCGCAGTGACATTCCCAGTCCTTCATAGGACCGAAAATTCTTTCGCAGAAAAGACCGTCTCTTTCGGGTTTGAGCGTTCTGTAATTTATAGTTTCGGGTTTTGTGACTTCTCCGTAAGACCATTTTCTGATTTGCTCGGGAGATGCAAGACCGATTTTTATTGAACTGAATTCATTTTCATTTACCATTTGGAAGCACTCCTTTATATATTAATGTTATAGCGGTGTTCAGCCGTCAATTATTCGTCGTCGGAATCCATATAATCTGATTCATCAGCAAAAATTCCATCGAACATATCAGACTGACCTGCTTCCTGACCTTCATCTTCTGCATTTTCTATTGAGAAGCCTTCGCCTGCATTATCAAAATCATTAACTTCGGTGAAAGCACTGTCATCAATAGGCTGAATGCCTGTTCCGTCATCGAGATCCTGCTTGAGTTCAACCTCATTGCCTTCTTTATCATAAAGACGTGTATCAAGACCGAGAGCCTGAAGTTCTTTAAACAGTACCTTGAATGATTCGGGTGTTCCCGATGTAGGAATATTTTCGCCCTTAACGATTGCCTCGTAAGTCTTAACACGGCCGACAACATCGTCAGACTTAACGGTGATGATTTCCTGAAGTGTGTAAGCAGCACCGTAAGCCTCAAGTGCCCATACTTCCATTTCACCGAAACGCTGACCGCCGAACTGCGCTTTACCGCCGAGCGGCTGCTGCGTAACAAGGCTGTAAGGACCTGTTGAACGGGCGTGAATCTTATCATCAACAAGATGATGCAGTTTAAGATAATACATATAACCGACTGTAATCGGATTATCGAATTTTTCACCGGTTCTGCCGTCTGTAAGAACAGTTTTACCGTCTTCGGAAAGACCTGCAAGTTTCAAACATTCACGGATGTCATCTTCGTGTGCACCGTCAAATACAGGCGTGCACATTTTCCAGCCGAGAGCCATTGCAGCATAGCCGAGATGAACTTCAAGTACCTGTCCGATATTCATACGTGAAGGTACGCCGAGCGGATTAAGAACAATATCAAGCGGACGTCCGTCAGGTAAGAACGGCATATCTTCCTGAGGAAGAACTCTTGAAACAACACCCTTGTTGCCGTGACGGCCTGCCATCTTATCGCCGACCTGAATTTTTCTCTTCTGAGCAATGTAAACTCTTACTACTTTATTTACACCCGGATTCAGTTCATCACTGTCTGCACGGGTAAATACTTTAACGTCAACTACAATACCGTATTCACCGTGAGGAACACGCATTGATGTATCTCTTACTTCACGTGCCTTTTCGCCGAAAATTGCACGAAGAAGTCTTTCTTCTGCTGTCAGTTCTGTTTCACCCTTAGGTGTAACCTTACCTACAAGAATATCACCGCTGTGAACCTCTGCACCGATGCGGATAATACCGTCTGCATCAAGGTCTTTCAGAGCATCCTCGCCGACATTCGGAATATCTCTTGTGATTTCTTCCGGGCCGAGTTTTGTATCTCTTGCCTCAAGTTCGTGCTCTTCAATATGAATTGAAGTATAAACGTCGTCACGAACCATTTTTTCATTGATAAGAACAGCATCTTCGTAGTTATAACCTTCCCAGGTCATAAAACCGATAAGAGCATTCTTACCGAGTGAAACCTCACCGTTGCAGGTTGCAGGGCCGTCGGCGATTACCTGACCGTCCTCAATCTTCTGATTAAGTGAAACTATCGGGCGCTGGTTAATGCATGTTCCCTGGTTTGAACCGCTGAACTTAACAAGCTCATACTTATCAACTTCGCCCTTTTTAACTGTAATTTCAATAGTATCTGCATCAACGGCAGTAACAACGCCGCCGCGCTTTGCAACAACAACTACGCCTGAGTCATATGCTGCCTTATATTCCATACCTGTGCCGACTACGGGAGCCTCTGTTTTAAGAAGCGGCACAGCCTGCCTCTGCATGTTTGCACCCATAAGAGCACGGTTTGCGTCATCGTTTTCAAGGAACGGAATCATTGCAGTAGCAACAGAAACGACCATCTTAGGTGAAACGTCCATATAGTCAACCTTTTCGGGCTCACATGTAATGAACTCATCTCTGTGACGGCAGGTTACGCGCTTGTTTAAAAATCTTCCGTTTTCGTCAAGCGGCTCATTTGCCTGAGCAACCGTAAAGTTATCTTCAACATCGGCAGTCATATAAACAACCTCTGATGTAACAACGCCTGTTTCTTTATTTACTTTTCTGTAAGGAGCCTCAATAAAGCCGTATTCATTCAGACGGCTGTAGCAGGCAAGATATGAGATAAGACCGATGTTGGGGCCTTCAGGTGTTTCGATAGGACACATACGACCATAGTGTGTATAGTGAACATCTCGAACCTCGAAACCTGCACGGTCTCTTGAAAGACCGCCCGGGCCGAGGGCTGAAAGACGTCTTTTATGAGTAAGTTCAGCAAGCGGGTTGTTCTGGTCCATAAACTGTGAAAGCGGTGATGAACCGAAAAACTCTTTAATAGCAGCAACTACAGGGCGGATATTTATAAGAGCCTGCGGAGTAATAGACTCTTCATCATCCTGAACCTGAAGAGTCATTCTTTCACGGATAACTCTTTCCATACGGGTGAAACCGATTCTGAACTGGTTCTGAAGAAGTTCGCCGACTGCACGGATACGGCGGTTGCCGAGATGGTCAATATCATCTGTTGTGCCGACGCCGTTTGCAAGATTTATAAGATAGGAAACGCTTGCAAAAATATCGTCTGTAACAATGTGCTTTGGAACAAGATCATCCTGATGAAGTTTAATTTCTTCTTTGAGTGCATCTTCATCATCGCCGCACTTTTCAAGAATTTCGGCAAGCACACGGTATGAAACTTTTTCTTTTATGCCGAACGGTTTGCAGTCAAAATCAACATACTTTGAAATATCAACCATGCCGTTTGATACAACTTTGACTTCTTTTCCGTCAACATCAATAAATGCATTCATTACACCTGCATTTTCAATTTCAAGTGCCTTTTCCTCAGTAATCAATTCACCTGCATCTGCAAGGAATTCACCCATAGGAGAAATAATCGGCTGTGTAAGTTTGTAACCTGTGATACGATCGCTGATTGCAAGTTTTTTGTTGTACTTGTATCTGCCTACCTTTGAAAGGTCATATCTGTGTGCATCAAAGAAAAGACCGTCAAGGTGAGCCTGTGCAGTATCAAGAGTAGGAGGTTCACCCGGGCGAAGTTTTTTATAAACTTCAAGCAGAGCCTCTTCCTGATTCTTTGTAGTATCCTTTTCGATTGTTGCCTCGATTCTTTCATCATCACCGAAAAATTCACGGATTTCATCATCAGTGCCGAGACCGAGTGCACGAAGGAAAGTTGTTATAAAGATTTTTCTGTTCTTATCAATTCTTACATAAAACAGGTCGTTGGCGTCTGTTTCATATTCAAGCCATGCACCTCTGTTAGGAATAACGGTGTTGGTGAAAAGCTCTTTACCTGTTTTGTCGTGCTCCATATTGTAGTAAACACCGGGAGAACGAACAAGCTGAGAAACAATACATCTTTCGGCACCGTTTATAACAAAAGTGCCTGCGTCTGTCATAAGCGGAAAATCACCCATATAGATAATATTTTCCTTAACCTCGCCTGTTTCCTTATTCTGAAGTCTCGCCCTTACTTTAAGGGGTTTTGCATATGTGGTATCTCTTGCCTTGCACTGGGCAATAGTATACTTCGGATCCTCGTCCATGGTATAATCAATAAAATCAAGAACAAGATTGCCTGTGTAATCGGTTATTGAACCGATGTCACGGAATACCTCTTCAAGACCCTCATCAAGAAACCATTGATATGAATGTTTCTGCACTTCAATAAGGTTCGGCATCTGCATAACCTCATTGATTTTTGCAAAACTTTTTCGTGTAGTTGTACCGAACTGCACATCCTTCACATTTACCATATTCGGTAATCACTCCGTTTCTTTTAGATTTACTGAAAAATGAGTAAAATTTACGTTAAAATTCGCAATTTCTGCCTGCTGAAAAGCACCGCGTAAAACCGCAAATACACAGTTACCCATTTTAAATGTGCATATATAATAATAGTTCTTTATTAATATGTCAAGAAAAATTTTCCGAAATTTTCAAAATGTTTCAAAAGTTTTTGTAACACGCCGTCGGGCGTTTTATATATTTTCTGTTTTTTGTCAAAAGCTGTTTGATTTTACAGCAGCTAAAAAACGAAAAGCGGTAATTTAAAACACTGAAAATTAACTCAAAGTAAATATTGAAAAATATACCTTTTCAAATGTAATAGAATTTGCTATAATATTAAAGTTAAAAACTACACACTCGGTGATAAAAATATGAAAAAAGCAATTTCAATTATATGCTGCATACTGCTTATGGTTTCTGTTTTCAGCGGCTGCGGTGCAAAAGAAAAAAAGATAGATTTAATTTACCCTTTCAGCGGTAAAATCAACAGTTACGACCCTCAGGTTGCGTCTGAATCAGACGAATTTCTGATTATCGAAAACTGCTTTGAGGGACTTGTAAGATGTGATGATGAAGGCAACATCACCCCCGGCTGTGCCGCAAGCTGGCGCATGGAAGACAACGGACTGAAATACACTTTTAATCTTCAGAGAGGATTAAAATGGCACATTTTTAATTCTGTAAAAGAAAGAATGGGCGAGGATTATAATCCCGAAATCACTGCCGACGATTTTGTTTTTGCACTTCAGAGAGCGGCAAGCCGTGAAACCGAAAGTCCGCTTTATTCCACAATTTCATGCATAAAGAATGCACCCGAAATCTATAACGGCAATGCGTCGGCAGACAGTCTCGGCGTACAGGCTATAGACAAATACACACTCGAAATTATGCTTTCATCGGCAGACGACGGTTTTATTCAGGCTCTTTCAACAGCCGTTGCAATGCCGTGCAACCGTGATTTTTTTGAAAAAACAAACGGCAGATACGGTCTTGACCTTATGTATACAATGTTCAACGGTCAATTTATCGTAACAAACGAGCTTGACAAATCATACATCCTAAAAAACAATGAAGATTACAATGGACCGACTCCTGCAAAAGCGACAGACCTTACGCTGAAAATCGTTGAAGAAAACGAACTTCTTGCAGATAAACTGCTGAGCGGATATTACGACAGTGCATATCTGCGTGGATATGAATCAACTTCAATAAGCGAAAAAGACAAAATAAAACTTGTGCCGTACAGCAACATAACTTGGGCAATGATTATAAATACTTCAAGCGGAATTCTTGCAAATCAGGATGCCCGTCACGCTATTGCACTTTCACTTTCCGACCCTGATTATGAAAAATATGACTTTCTTGCCAAAGCAAAAGGCTTTATTCCACCGTCGTGCACTGCAAACGGCAAACCATTTACAGAGCAAAGCAATGATATAACGCTCGGCTACAGCGGAGAACAGGCTGTTGAACTGTGGAAAGAGGCGGCAAAAGACGATAAAATCTATTCCTCCGAGCTCACATTTATAGTGCCCGACACAATGGAGGATGTTGCAAAGCAGGTTCTTCAGGGAGTACAGAGCAGCCTCGGCGCTATTTCAAATGTAAACGGAAAAAAAATAAGTATTTCAATCAAACTTGAGGCTATACCCGAAAATGAACTGAAATCAAGAACTGCCGCAAAAGATTATGATATTGCGCTTTACCCATTCAAAGCGTCATCGGCAAGTCCTGTATCATTTCTTCAGACTTTCAGTGACAGTAATACAACAGGATTTTACGATGAAGATTTTATATACAGTCTTGAAAATGCCAAGGGCGCAGACTCGGGCAGTTTTGTTGAAGAATGTGAAAACTGCGAAAAAGCACTGATTGATACATACTGCTACACTCCTCTGTTTTACGAATCAAACTTTTATGCCTCTGCTAAGGGAGTAAGCGGTGTGCAGTTTCATGCAGGCACGGGAAGGGTGTCATTCATTTATGCAGACAGAGAAGATTAAAAACACCGTATGCTGGGTTCTTGTTGTGGTATGTATGGGCGTTATATTCTACTTTTCGTCAAGAACGGCAACAGAATCATCAGCACAGAGCGACAGTATTCTGAACATAATTTACAAACTTTTCGGTGAAAACGGAGTTACAACTTTTATAGTAAGAAAAATCGCCCATTTTCTCGAATTTGCAGGACTGTGCTTTTTATTTTCAATCACCTTTTATCAGCAGTTCAAAAAAGTTAAATTTATTCTGCCCGTATGCTGCACATCTCTTTATGCCGTTACAGACGAAGTGCACCAACTTTTTGTTGAGGGCAGAGCATGCAAGTTTTTTGACTGGGTTATAGACACCGCCGGAGGACTGTTTGGCTTTCTGATTTTTCTTATAGCATTTATGATTATTGACAAAATTATAAAAGTTAAAAGAGCAAAAAAGATTGACAGTAAAAATTTTTAGTTTATAATAGTTTTAAAATATAACAATCAGAGGAGAATAATAACTATGAATGTACTCACTTTTGATACCGAAGAACAAATCGGAATTGCCGCAGGAAACTATATGTGCGGTCAGGTACTTCAGAAACCCGATTCCGTTCTCGGCCTTGCTACAGGTTCAACGCCGCTCAAGCCTTACGGTCAGATGATTGATTTATATAAAAAAGGCGTCGTTGACTTTTCAAAAGTTACAACCTTTAACCTTGATGAATATGTTAATCTTGATGTTAAAGACAAAAATTCTTACCACACATTTATGCATGAAAATCTTTTTGACCACATCAACATTCCCGAAGAAAGCATTAACTTTTTAAACGGCAATGCTTCTGACCCTGAAAAGGAATGTGAAGAATATGAAAACAAAATCAAAAAAGCAGGCGGAATTGATATTCAGCTGCTCGGAATAGGCTCAAACGGCCATATTGCATTCAATGAACCGAGCGATTGCTTTCAGCGCTGGAGCCATGTTGTTGACCTTAAGGAAAGCACTGTTAAGGACAACAGCCGTTTTTTCAAATCAATCGAAGAAGTGCCTACACAGGCTGTTACAATGGGTATCGGTTCAATTATGCAGGCAAAGAAAATCCTTATAATTGCAATAGGTGAAAACAAGGCAAAGGCAATAAAACAGCTTATAAACGGCAATGTAACGCCGCAGTGCCCTGCATCTGTTTTACAGTTCCACACAGATGTTACGCTTATGCTTGACAGAGGCGCAGCATCACTGCTTTAATCGGAAAGGCTGATAAAAATGGCTAAAAAGAAGAATAATTCAAGCAAATACATAAAATTTGTTGTTGCGCTTGTACTTATAATCGCAGTTGTTTTCGGCGTATATTACCTGTTTTTTGACAAGAATAATAATGTTCAAAACGAAACATCAGGCAATTCAGAATCCATATCTGCAAGCGAAACTGTTTCGTCATCAAAGCCGAAAGAAACAGAGAAAACACCTGCCGAAAGCACAACTGAGCAAAAAACATCAAATGTTACTGCAAATCCTAACACAACAACAAAACAGGCAAAAAATTACGAATTGCCGCTGAGCATCAATCAGGCGCTTAATGCACTTGAGGAGCATTACGGATCACAATATGACATCAATGCCACTGTTGAAGAAGACGGCATTAATTATTTTGCTCTTTACAAAGATGATGAAAAATACGCCTCAATCGCAGTAAATCTTTCAACAGGTGAGGCAACCGAAACGATTATGGAAACAAATCAGAAAACTGATTTTTATCTCGTATAAAACTGTACATATAAAATTGAAAGGAGAAACATTATGGCAAACGAAAAAGAAAAGTTTTATATAACAACGCCTATTTACTACCCCTCGGGCAATCCGCATATCGGCCACTGCTACACAACTGTAGCCTGCGACTCTATCGCAAGATACAAAAGATTACAGGGTAAAGATGTTATGTTCCTGACGGGAACAGACGAACACGGACTTAAAATTGAGCAGAAAGCCGCTGAAAAAGGCATCACTCCTAAAGAATATGTTGACGAAGTAGTTGCTGTTTTCAAAAACCTTTGGAAATATATGAACATCAGTTACGACAGATACATCAGAACAACAGACGATTATCATGTTGAAGCTGTTCAGAAAATCTTTAAAACACTTTATGACAAAGGCTATATCTACAAAGGCAAATATACAGGCAAATACTGCACTCCGTGTGAAAGTTTCTGGACCGAAAGCCAGCTTGTTGACGGCAAATGCCCCGACTGCGGCAGAGAAGTAATTGATGCATCGGAAGAAGCATACTTTCTCAAAATGTCTCCTTTTGCAGACAGGATTGAAAAACTTTTAACCGAAACAGATTATTTACAGCCGAAAACAAGAGCAGTTGAACTTGTAAACAACTTCATTAAACCCGGTCTTGAAGACCTTTGTGTTTCAAGAACATCATTTACATGGGGAATTCCCGTAACATTTGATGAAAAGCATGTTGTTTATGTATGGATTGATGCACTTTCAAACTATATTACAGCCCTCGGCTACAACAACGATACCTATAATGACTATGATAAATTCTGGCCTGCCGATGTGCATATGGTTGCAAAAGACATTATGCGCTTTCACGCTATAATATGGCCTGCAATGCTTATGGCACTTGAACTGCCTCTGCCGAAACACCTTGCCGTTCACGGCTGGATTACATTCAACGGTCAGAAAATGAGCAAATCCATCGGCAATGTTGTAGACCCGTTTATTCTTGGCGAAAGATACGGCTGTGACGCAATAAGATACCATATTTTAAGAGAAATGGCTCTCGGCGCAGACAGTTCATTCTCAAACGAAATAATGATTAACCGAATCAATTCAGACCTTGCAAATGATTTAGGAAACCTTGTTTCAAGAACGGTTGCGATGGTTGAAAAGTATTTCGGCGGCACTCTGCCGACAGACAGACAGCCAGAAGATATTGACAGTGAACTGCTTGATATGGTAACTTCCCTGCGTGAGAAAACTGACCATTTTATTGACGAAACACAGCTTAACAATGCACTTGCCGAAATCTTTAAGGTTATTTCAAGGGCAAACAAATATATTGACGAAACTACGCCTTGGATTCTTGGCAAAGACGAAAGCAAAAAAGCACGCCTTGCAACGGTACTTTACAATCTGCTTGAGGCAATCCGTGTCAGCACTACCCTTCTTTCCTGCTTTATGCCGACGACAATGCCGAAAGTTTGGGAGCAGATAGGCGCAGAAGAAAGCCTTATCACATATGAAAACGCAGGTAAAACAGGCGTTCTTCCTGCTGATGTTACAGTCAAGAAAGGTCCTGCACTTTTCCCGAGAATTGATGTTGAAAAAGAAATTGAAGAACTTAACGCTTTGATTGAAAAACAAATGGCAGAGGCTCAGGCAAAAGAACAGAAACCCGAAATTGAGGGACTTGCAGAGATTGCGTTTGATGATTTTGCAAAAGTTGAACTACGTGTTGCAAAAGTTATGGAATGTGAACCGATTAAAAAGGCTAAAAAACTGCTTAAGCTCAAAGTTGATGACGGAACAAGCGAATTAAGGCAGGTCGTTTCGGGAATTGCACCGTGGTACAAACCCGGAGATTTAATCGGCAAATCGGTTGTAATTGTTGCAAATCTTAAGCCTGCAAAGCTTTGCGGTGAAATCAGCAACGGTATGATTCTTGCAGGCGATACATCAGACGGCAATGTTAAAGTGCTTTTCGTTGACGGCCTTGACGCAGGCACTCAGTTAAGATAATATGTATAATAATATTTTTGACACACACAGCCACTATGATGATGAACAGTTCAGCGATGACCGTGCAGAACTTTTAACCGCCATTCACAAAAACGGCGTAACGGAAGTCGTTACCTGCGGCTGCGATATTGAGTCAACCGAGGTTTCAGAAAGCCTTGCAGAACAGTTCGATTTTATATATTTTGCATCAGGCTTTCATCCTGAAAATCTTGAAGGTGCATCGCTGTCAGGCCTTGACAAAATTGAAAAATTCGCAAAGCACGAAAAATGCGTTGCTATAGGAGAAATCGGGCTTGATTATCACTGGATGATTTCTTCAAAGGAAAAGCAGAAAGAATTTTTCAGAGCGCAGATTGAACTTGCAAAAAAAGTTAATTTGCCCGTCATAGTGCACGACAGAGAGGCGCACGGCGACACACTTGATATTCTTAAAGAAGCTAAGCCGAGCGGCGTTGTTCACTGCTTTTCAGGGTCACGGGAAATGGCAAAGGAGATTATCAGGCTCGGAATGTATATAGGTCTTAACGGCGTTGTTACATTCAAAAACGCACGCAAAAGCCTTGAAGTAGTGCGTGAAATTCCGCTGGAAAGGCTTGTGCTTGAAACCGACTGCCCGTATCTTGCTCCTGAACCTCACCGAGGCAGACGCAACGATTCTTCCTTCATTCCTTTCATTGCAGAAAAAATCGGCGAAGTGCTCGGAATGACTGCACAAGAAATACTTGATATTACAAGTGAAAATGCAAAAAGATTATATAATTTATAAAAAACGGCTTTAAAAGCCGTTTTTTTCACCGCCGAAACGATAATGCATTTTAATTTAATAATTATAATCATTTTATTGACATAAAATATACTGTATGATATTATAAATCGAATTTTATTTAGGAGTGCATTATGGACTATCAGATTACGATGTCACTTAACAGCGTTATTGAAAAAGTTGACGGTTTTGTATGGGGCTGGCCTTTAATTATTCTTATACTTGCGGCAGGAATATGGCTTACGGCAAGAACAGGTTTCGTGCAGTTCCGTCATCTCGGAAAAGCATTAAAATATATGGTTAAAAACGAAGAAGGCGGCGAAGGCGAAGTTACATCTTTCGGTGCTCTGTGCACAGCACTTTCAGCCACAATCGGCACGGGCAATATTGTAGGCGTTGCAACAGCAATCTGCCTTGGCGGTCGAGGCGCACTGTTCTGGATGATTATTGCCGCTCTTTTCGGAATGGCAACTAAATACACCGAAGGTTTTCTTGCAATTAAATACCGCCAGAAAAAATCAGACGGTCACTACCTCGGCGGTCCTTTTGCTTACATTGAAAAAGGTATGGGGTCAAAATGGAAATGGCTTGCAAAACTTTTTGCAGTTTTCGGCATATTCGTGGGGCTTTTTGGTATCGGCACAATCACCCAGGTAAACGGCATTGCAAGCGCAGTTAACGGATTTTTTGACCCGAACGGATCTCACATCGCATTTTCAATCGGTGGAAACAACTATACATACGCAACAGTTATCGGCGGAATTCTCGTTACCGTTTTTACCGCTCTCGTTGTTATCGGCGGAATCAAAAGAATTGCCAAAGTTTCGGAAATTATTGTTCCGTTTATGGCAGTAACATATGTTGTTTTTGTTCTGATAATTGTAATTACACACATTAAAGAAGTACCCGCCGCCGTTGCCGATATTTTCAAAATGGCATTTTCTGCAAAAGCCGTTACAGGTGCAGGAGTAGGAATTACTCTCAGAATTACGATGCAGAAAGGTATCGGCAGAGGTATTTTTTCAAACGAGGCAGGACTTGGTTCTGCACCGATTGCCGCTGCTGCCGCAAAAACAAAAGACCCTGTGCGGCAGGGGCTTGTTACAATGACCGGCACATTTTTAGACACAATCGTTATCTGTACGCTGACAGGTCTTTCTATCGTTCTGACAAACGCCGACCTTGCTTTTGAAGAAGGTGCTGTTGAAGGTGTAAACATAACGACAATCGCATGGCAGACCGGACTGCCGTGGAACGAAAAACTCTCAAGTTTCATTCTTATGATGTGCCTTGCATTTTTCGCTTTTACTACAATTTTAGGCTGGGATTATTACAGTGAACGCTGCCTTGAATACCTGACAGGCTCAGAAAAATCAATTAAAATTTTCAGATTTATTTATGTTGCAACAGTATTTATAGGCCCTTATATGACGGTTGCCGCAGTATGGAATCTTGCCGACATCGTAAACGGCCTGATGGCTTTTCCAAACCTTATCGCCCTGTTTGCCCTCAGCGGTACAGTAGGCAAAGAAACACGGGAATATTTTAAAAATAAAAATCATAAATTAAGATAACGGGACACAAAAATCCACGCAGGAATTAATTTTGATATGCACCCCAAAAGTTAGACACTTTTGGAGGTGCATATTTTTTATGAGTAA
>CABUAS010000008.1 GCA_902489595.1 uncultured Oscillospiraceae bacterium
TCACCCCGCCGTTAATTTTTGTAGGGGAGGGTCTCTGTGCCCTCCCGATAAATTTTATTGTAATTATAAATTAAAGAAGTCCGTCCCACGTATCTACTTCTTTTGCTTTCTTTTCTTCTTCGTCAAACCAGTGCTGAGTTACCGATTTGCTTTCGGTAAAGAATCTGTAAGCATCCTTGCCGAGGCAGTGAAGATCACCGAAGAAGCTTTGCTTGTGACCGCTGAACGGAATAAAGCCAACGGGAACAGGAATACCAACGTTGATGCCAACCTGACCGCCGTCTGTGTAGCGTGCAAACTGGCGTGCATAGTAGCCGCTCTGGGTATAGATTACTGAGCCGTTGGCATACGGGTTTGCATTCATAATAGCAAGACCCTCGTCAAAATCCTTACATCTCTTGATGCAGAGAACAGGGCCGAAAACTTCGTCTCTGCCGATTGTCATATCCTCGGTAACATTGTCAAAAATGGTAGGACCTACAAAGTAGCCGTTTTCATAACCTTCAGGCACCTCGGGATTTCTTCCGTCAAGAACAAGTGTTGCACCCTCGTCAATACCTTTCTGAATATCAGCAAGCACTTCCTTGTAGTGCTTTTCGTAAGTAAGAGGTCCGAGGCGTGTGCCTTTGTCCCATGCAGGGCCGCAGTTTACTTTCATTGCCTGTGCTTTCAGCTCGGCAACAAATTTATCTGCAATGGATTCCTGAACAACACAGCAGGAGAGAGCCATACATCTCTGACCTGCACAGCCGTATGCAGAGTTGATAACGCCTGCAACAGTTCTTTCAAGTGCGCAGTCTTCAAGAATAAGTGCGTGGTTTTTAGCCTGGCAGAGAGCCTGACATCTTTTGCCGTTTGCAGCAGCCTTTTCGTAAATTTTAAGACCTACAGGTGTAGAGCCTACAAAAGTAATTCCCTTAACATCGGGGTGTTCAAGAATTGTGTTGATTTCGTTTCTTGAGCAGGTAACAATGTTGATAACGCCGTCGGGAATACCTGCTTCTTTGTAAAGTTCACCGATTCTCATAGCTGTTCTCGGTGTAAGAGATGCTGCCTTGAGCACCATTGTGTTGCCGCATGCAACGCAGACGGGAGTCATCCAGCCGAACGGAATCATAGCAGGAAAGTTAACAGGAACAATTCCTGCAAATACACCCATGGGTTCACGGTATTTAACAGTGTCAAAACCTGCCGATGCGTCCATAAGGCTTTCGCCCATCATAAGTGACGGAGCCTGAATAGCTAGCTCGGTGCCCTCCTGTGCTTTGCCTACATCACCCTGAGCCTCTCCCCATGCTTTGCCGTTTTCTTCGCATACAAGCATTGTGAGTTCGTCTGAATGGTCAATCAATAACTGGCGAACATTGTAAAGAATCTGCGCTCTTTTTCTTGCAGGAGTTGCTCTCCATGCAGGGTAAGCAGCCTTGGCTGCTTCGATAGCCTCGAGCACTTCATCATTTGTACAGCAAGGAGCCTGACCTGTGATTTCGCCTGTTGACGGATTGTGAAGGTCATACCATACGTCTGTCTTTGATTCTTTGAATTCACCGTTTACAAAATATTTGAGTTTTTTCATAAAAAAATCGCCTTTCTTGTAATTTTTTTGTGTAATTTTTCGTTAATTATTTTACCACGATAAAGTTATAAATTCAATAGTAAATATCACAAATTCACCAAAATTACTGCGTTTACATAGTATAATCCGAGGTGGTGTTATGACGCTTGCCGATATGTGCGAAATGCAAAACGGAATTATCGTTGACATAGATAATAATTGCCGAATTAAAAGGCGTCTTTTTGATATGGGCTTTATAAAAGGAAACGAGATTTCCTGTGTAAGAAGAAATCCGCTCGGTTCTCCTATAGCATATTGTGTAGAGGGTTCTGTTGTCGCTCTGCGAAAATCAGATGCAGAAATGGTTGGTGTTGTTATATGAATAAGGTGCGAAGGGTAGTGCTTGTCGGAAATCCCAATGTAGGTAAAAGTACCGTTTTTAATGAACTTACGGGCAGCAGTCAGCATACGGGTAACTGGACAGGTAAAACCGTCGATTCTGCAAAGGGAAATTTTTATTATAAATATAATCAGTATGAACTAGTTGATTTGCCGGGAACATACAGCCTTGTAACTTCTTCAAAAGAGGAGGAGGTTACAAGGAATTATGTGGAATCGCTTGAATATGACTGTGCCGTCTGTGTGGTTGACGCAACAAATCTTGAACGAAATCTTAATCTTGCACTTCAGGTTATGGAAGTTACGGATAAGGTAATTGTTATGCTCAATTTGTGTGACGAGGCAAAAAAATATAACATAGAAATTGACGAAAAACAGTTATCTGAAATGCTGGGCGTGCCTGTTGTTCGGGCAACTGCAAGAAGTGGAAAGGGTATTAATAATCTGCTTGAAGAAATACATCTGCTTGTAACAAATGCCGTTGAAAATAATATAGTCGGTGTTACATATGTAAGTCCGATTGAGCAGGCGCTGCGAATTCTGAAGTCGGCAGATATACCGAAATATAAGGCAATAAGAATGCTTGAAAATAATCTTGAGCCTGATGATTTGAAGCAGAAAAATGCGTTTTTGAAAGCCAAAAATGTGCTTGAACGCTTTAATATGGCAGATGAAAATTTTGTTGAAGCTCTTACGCTCAGTGTATTTCAGCGCTCAAAGCGGATTGCAGGCACAGTGTCGAAAAAACTGCCGTCAAAAGCGGAGAAAAGAGAATGGTTTCTCGATAAACTGCTTATGGGCAGGGGAACGTCAGTAATTTCAATGCTTGTAATTTTTGCTGTCGTTTTGTGGATAACAATAGCAGGCTCAAACTATCCGTCGGATTTTTTGCGCAGTGTGTTTGATAATTTTGAAGTATTTCTTGCAAATGCAATGGCAGATGCCGGAATTGCGCAGGTGTGGATAGATGTTTTGGTGAACGGTGTGCTTAAAGTTTTGCTCTGGGTAATAGCCGTAATGCTGCCGCCTATGGCGATTTTCTTCCCGCTGTTTGCAGTTTTGGAGGATTTCGGCGTATTGCCGAGAATTGCATTTAACCTTGACCCGTGCTTTAAATTCTGCGGAGCATGCGGCAAGCAGGCACTCACAACCTGTATGGGCTACGGCTGCAACGCCGTCGGCGTTACCGGCACCCGAATAATCGACTCCCCCCGTGAACGCCTTATCGCAATTTTAACCAACTCGCTATCCCCCTGTAACGGCCGTTTTCCTCCACCAACACTATGGCAGCTCCTATGGCTGAAAACAGCAAAAATTTCGTCAAAGTGACCATAAATCCAACAATCAATTTGTACAATCCAACCAAAATCAAAATTTTCAGAAAAAAGCTATAACTCGGCAGACACAATTCCTATTGACAGCAAGCTGTTTGAAATGGAATGTTTTTTTATTGAATATGAAATTACATCGGCGTCTGCCGATGTGATTAAAAAGCAAATAATGTATCTCGTTTATCAGTATACAGACAAGCCTGTTTATACATATCAATTCCCCGGGCGGGGATGAAAACGCTCCATAACGTATTATATTTTTAAATTGATGCAGTTGAGTGCATCGTAGTCTTTAAGATTTTTTAATAAAGGACGGCATATTTCAAGAATAAGATACTTATTGATTTAGTCAAGTATTTCATCTGAATTTGAAAACATATTCAGTTTTTGTTCAAATTTATTCTTAACCTGCTCTGAGGGCACGGGAGTGGGGTAACTGCCTGTGAAACAGCCGTCGCAGAAATTTATATCTGCCTCTTCTGCAAGCTTATGCGTAGCATCAACCGAAAGATAAGCGAGCGAGTCAACGCCGATAACCTCTGCAATTTCTTCGACTGTATCATATTTGCAGGCAATCAGATTTTCCTGACTGTCAACATCTGTTCCGAAATAGCACGGGAATTTGAACGGGGGAGAGGAAACACGCATATGCACCTCTTTTGCCCCTGCCTCACGCAATAATTTTACAATTCTTGCGCAGGTTGTGCCCCTCACAATCGAATCATCAATCATAATAACACGCTTGCCTGAAATATTTTCACGCACGGCATTCAACTTGATTTTAACTGCGTCTTCACGCTGATTCTGGCTCGGCTGAATAAAACTTCTGCCGATGTATCTGTTCTTGACGAATCCGACTGCATATGGAATTTTACTGTACTGCGCATAGCCGAGCGCCGCATCAAGCCCCGAATCGGGCACGCCTATAACAACATCGGCATCAACAGGGCTTTCTTTTGCAAGAAATTTACCTGCTCTTATCCTTGCCTTATGAACAGACGCTCCCTCAATAACAGAATCGGGGCGTGCAAAATAAATGTATTCAAATACACACATTGCGCTTTTCTGATTGCAGTGCGTTCTGTCTGCTTTAATGCCGTCAATACTTATTGTTACAATTTCACCCGGGTCAATATCACGTATAAAATCCGCACCGATAGAGTCGAGCGCACACGATTCCGATGCAACAGTATATGCACCGTCTTTTGTTTTGCCGAGGCAGAGCGGTCTGAATCCGAACGGGTCACGGAATGCAATCAGCTTTGTAGCCGTCATCACAACGCAGGAATAGGCGCCTTTCAGGTGATTCATAACCTTGCTGACCGCTTCCTCCGTACTCTTGCTTGTAAGCCTTTCGAGAACAATCGAATAAGCGATAGCCTCTGTGTCCGATGTGCCGTGAAAGATTGCGCCGCCAAGCTCAAAATGACGCCTTAAACCATCTGCATTGGTAAGATTTCCGTTGTGCGCAAGCGCCAGATTGCCCTTTATGTGGCGGATAACGAGCGGCTGAACATTATTCGGATTTTTGCCGCCTGTTGTTGAATAGCGCACATGACCGATTGCCATATTGCCCATTCCGAGATTGTTTAGTTTGTCGGGTGTAAAAACATCGGGCACAAGTCCGTCACCCCTGTGGTGAGAGAAAACGCCGTCGTCATTAACTGCAATGCCGCAGGATTCTTGCCCGCGGTGCTGAAGTGCAAACAGCGCCAGATATGCCGATTGCGCCACATAATTTGTTTTTTGCTCAAAAATGCCGAAAACACCGCATTCTTCGTGTAAACTGTTAAACATATTCAGGAACTCCTCATTAATTCGGTGTGTAAAGATTTGCGTATGGTCTTGAAGTGGCAGGAACAAGTTTTTTGAAAGTTTTTTTCATAATCTTGTCGTAGTCCGCATCAAAGCATTTGCAGTATTTTTTTACATATAAGTCGAGTTCCTTTTTATCCTCGTCTGTTAAATTATCAATTTTGATATTCGGTGCAAGATTTTCTTTCGGAAAGCTGCCTCTTACAAAGATTTTGCCGCCGTGCATACCTGATGCACAGTGCGTGCCGAACAGTTTTTCGCCTCTTTTGACACCAAGACCGAGCAGCACGATTGTGCCTCCTGCCATATATTCGCCGAGGAATGAGCCTGCGTTGCTGCCGATAATCAGCACGGGCTTCATATTTTCAAATTCCTTCATATGAATTCCGCCGCGGCAGGCAACATTGTCCTTGATAAAAATCTGACCGTCACGCATACCGTAGCCGAGTGCGTCGCCGCTGTGACCGTGAATAATAATTTCACCGCCGTTCATTGTGTTCCCAACGGCGTCCTGACAGTTGCCGAATACTTCGATTTTGCCGCCGTTCAGGTAGCAGGCAAGGTCATTGCCCGGTGTGCCGTGAATTTCTATCGTTTTGCCTTTATCGAGCGCACAGCCGATGTAACGCTGACCGTTTACGTCTTTGACAACTGCCTTGTTTTTCTTTTCGAGTTCTTCTTTTATAAGTTCGTTTACTTTTTCGTATCTTTGCAGTCCTGCTTCTATAATCATATAATCGCCCCCTTATTCGCCTGCGTGTTTAATGCCAAGGATTTCGAGTTCCTTTTCGGTTAAACCGATACCTCGAAGCATCAGCCTGTTTCCTCTGAGCGAGTCAACTGAGTTGATGCCCATACCGCCCATAATTTCCTTGATTTCGTGGTTCCACGCCGTAACAAGGTTAACAACACGCTCGGCGGCAGTTTCGGGGTCAAGCCTTTTTGTAAGCTCGGGGCGCTGAGTGGCAATGCCCCAGTTGCACTTGCCTGTCTGGCATGACTGGCACATATGACAGCCCATTGCGATAAGCGCCGCTGAGGCGATATAGCAGGCGTCTGCACCGAGTGCAATAGCCTTTACTATATCAGATGAGCATCTGAACGAACCGCCCGCTACAAGTGATACTCTTGAGCGGATACCCTCATCACGCAGTCTTTGGTCTGCGGCGGCAAGGGCAAGCTCAATCGGAATGCCCACATTGTCACGTATTCTTGTGGGAGCGGCGCCTGTGCCGCCTCTGAAGCCGTCAATAACCACAATATCTGCACCTGCACGGGCAACGCCGGATGCAATGGCGGCTATGTTGTGAACGGCGGCTATTTTAACGGCAACGGGCTTTCTGCCGTCTGTTGCCTCCTTTAAAGACCATATCAACTGCCTTAAATCCTCGATTGAGTAGATATCGTGGTGAGGAGCAGGGGAAATAGCGTCGGAGCCTACGGGAATCATTCTGGCGTTTGAAACTTCAACATTAACCTTTTCACCCGGCAGGTGACCGCCGATTCCCGGCTTTGCACCCTGACCGATTTTGATTTCAATAAATTTGGAATTGTCAAGATAATCCTTGTGAACGCCGAATCTGCCCGATGCTACCTGAACAACCGCATTTGAGCCGAAGTCCTGCAAATCATTGTGAAGACCGCCTTCGCCCGTGTTGAACAGCGTGCCAAGTTTTTCGGCGGCAATCGCAAGCGATTTCTGTGCATTCAGGCTGATTGAGCCGAAGGACATTGCCGAAAACATAATCGGCGTTTCAAGCATAACCTGCGGCGGCATTTTTGT
This sequence comes from uncultured Oscillospiraceae bacterium, assembly GCA_902489595.1. GTDB lineage: Bacteria > Bacillota > Clostridia > Oscillospirales > Acutalibacteraceae > Eubacterium_R. Next base: position 6,884 of record CABUAS010000008.1, read on the forward strand.
AATTGATTTACCTTTCTTTTCAACCCTTAATTTTTCGGGCTTTCTGCCGAGAATTGTGCGTATTTCCATCGGCTCACGCAGAGGGTCGATAGATGGGTTCGTTACCTGTGATGCGTTGAGCAGAATTTTATCCCAATAAATCGGATAGGGCTTTGGGTTGCCCATAGCCGAAAGCAGTGTTGAGCCTGTGTTTGCCTGACGGCAGATTTCCTGCTGATACTGTGGAGTCCAGTTTTCATTTTCACGGTAATCGCAAACATATTTTTCTATTCTTAAAGCACCTGTCGGGCATAAATCAACACATCTGTGGCATGCTACGCAGTTGTTGGAATTAACAAGCAGTGTTTTCTTATCATCTGATGAATAATAGTGGCAGTCATTTGCACACTGATTAACGCATAAACCGCAGTTTACGCAAAGTGATTTATCACGAACAACCGTAAATCTTCTCGGAATGTAATTAATCATCATCTTACGCCCTCCTTATCATTGATTTCAAGAGGGATAAAAACAGGTTCTGCCCCTGATACGGACCATACTTTGTCGGGATTGGGGCAGACTACACGTATTGCCGATTCCTCTGATGCAAAATATGCCCTTGAGCCTTTTGTCGCCGCTGTAAGTGAGCGGAGTTTGAGTCTGTCGTTAATGGCAAGCAGACCTTTGTTTGAACCTAAAATAACCGAAAACGGACCGTTTACAAGCGCAGAACTGTAAATAGAGCGCAGGTTTGTAAAATATTCTTTCTTTTCGTCGTCCATACGGTCTATTTCATCCCATTCGGGTGCGGTGAGAACGTCAGCCGCTACCTCAATCGGCAGTCCGTGATGGCGTATTAAATGATCAAACAGATATGTAATAACCTCGGTGTCTGTCTGCATCGTGCAGACATAGCCGAATTGCTCAATGTAACGTCTGTTGGCGTCGTATGATGAAATTTCGCCGTTGTGAACGATAGACCAGTCAAGAATGTTAAATGGGTGAGAACCGCCCCACCAGCCGGGCGTGTTTGTAGGGAATCTGCCGTGAGCAGTCCACAGATAAGCGTCATACTGATCAAGCATATAGAATTCACCTACATCTTCGGGGTAGCCGACTGCCTTGAAACAACCCATATTTTTACCACTTGAAAAGATGAAAGCACCCTCAATATTCTGATTTACTTTCATAACGCACTGAACGGTGTATTCCTCCTCGTTGAGGCGAGATTCTTTCATTCTTACCTTGTTCGGGTTTGCAAAATAGCGCCATATATCAGGCCCGTTTGCAATGCTTTCAATCTTTTTTGTAGGAATTTTTTCCGAAACGTCAACATTAAAGTGTTTAAAAAGAAAATCCTCACATTCGTTTTTGGCTTTGCTGTTTTCGTAAAAAACGTGAAAAGCATAATCATCTTTATGGTCGGGATAAATTCCGTAAGCCGCAAAGCCGCCGCCGAGACCGTTTGAACGGTCATGCATCAATGCAATGGATTTAATAATTTCAGAACCGTTTATTTTGCCGCCTTTTCTGTCTATAATTGCCGCAATAGCACAGCCTGACGGTATTCTTATCTGTCCTTCTTTAAGCATAAGCACTCTCCTCCTATGTTTATAACGCTTTATTGCATTATTATATTAAAGTATTATAAAACTATGCAAATAGAATATCAAGCAGAATTGAAGAAAAAATCAAAGTTTTTTGCGGGGCAGACATTTTCCGCCCCGCTGTTTTTATATGATTAAATTATATTAAAATATTTCTTTAATCATTCACTAAATCTTCTTCACCCTGAAGTGCGTCACTGCCGTGTTCACCCGTGCGGACCTTTACAACGTCTTCAATATCATAAAGGAAGATTTTTCCGTCACCGATATTGCCCGTGTAAAGCACCTTTCTTGCCGTGTCAACAACCTTGGCAACAGGCACGGAGGATACTGCCATTTCAAGCTTCATCTTTGGATTCAGATTCATTTCTTCAATTTCAACACCACGGTATTTTCTGATGTGACCCTTCTGAACACCGCAGCCCATAACATTTGTAACCGTCATACCCATAACGCCGATTTCATTCATTGCCGCCTTCATTTCCTCAAATTTTGACGGGTTGAACACCATAACAACGTTTGTCAGTTTACTGTTGTCAGCTGTGTAGGATTCAACGGGGACTGCCTTTTCAACAGAAACTTTCGGTGCTGACGGTGCACTTTCAGATACACTGCCTGCGGTTAAAGCCGTGAACGGCATAAAGTCTGCATATGCTGAGGGAAGATTATGCTCAGTAGCGTCAAGTCCCTTGATTTCTTCCTCTCTTGAAACACGAAGTCCGTTTGTCTTTTTGATAATAAAGAATACAAGCGTCATTGTAACCGCTGTCCATGCGCCTACGGTAAGCACACCGAGAGCCTGCTTGCCGAGCAGTGAAAAGCCGCCGCCGTAGAAAAGTCCGTTGAAGGTATCGTTGCCGGGCACTGATGTTGTGGCAAACAAGCCTACTGCAAGCGTGCCCCAGATACCGTTTACACAGTGAACTGCTACTGCGCCCACAGGATCATCAACTTTAAGTTTCATATCAATAAATTCTACTGCAAGAACGACTAAAATACCCGAAATTATACCGATTATGCATGAACCGACTGCATCAACAACGTCACAGCCTGCCGTTACTGCAACAAGACCTGCAAGCGAGCCGTTGAGTGACATTGAAACATCGGGTTTGCCGTTTTTTATCCAGGTGAAAATCATTGTTACGCAGGTAGCAAGTGCAGGAGCACAGGTTGTTGTAACAAATATAGATGCAAGTTGTGCTCCGCTTGTGGCGGCAGCACCGTTGAAGCCATACCAGCCGAACCATAAAATAAATACGCCGAGTGCACCGAGTGTAAGGCTGTGACCGGGGATAGCCTTTGCCTCTTTTTTGCCTGTTTTTTTGTTTGCAACATATTTGCCGATACGGGGGCCGACAAAGCATGCGCCGATGAATGCGGTAATACCGCCGACCATATGAATTGCGCACGAGCCTGCAAAGTCGTGAAAGCCGAGGTTTGCAAGCCAGCCGTTCGGATTCCAGATCCAGCCTGCCTCAATCGGGTAAACAACTGCACTGATTACTGCACTGTAAATGCAGTATGAACTGAATTTTGTTCTTTCTGCCATTGCACCCGAAACGATTGTTGCCGCAGTTGCGCAGAATACAAGGTTAAACACAAAGTTTGACCAGTCAAAGTTCTGATAATCGGTGAAAAGTCCGAGTGTCGGCATTCCGCAAAAGCCGCCGAGCACTTCTTCACCCATCATAAGTCCGAAACCGAGCAGCAGAAATACAGGTGTGCCGATACAGAAATCCATAAGATTTTTCATAATGATATTACCTGCATTTTTTGCCCTTGTAAAGCCTGTTTCAACCATTGCAAAGCCGCATTGCATAAAGAATACAAGCGCCGCACCGATTAAAAACCATATGCCGAAAACTTCATTGTCTATTGTCTCTAAAATAGCGTTCATAATTATTCCTCCTATTTTTGCTATGTACAGAGATTAATTTATTTTTTCTTTTATAAAAAATCCGCGGTTGTTTTTTATAAAAGAAAAAGAGCGCATTTAACCGCTATACGGAAAAATACACTCCATTGTGTAAAATGAAAATAAAGCATATAAATAAAAAATGACATTCCGATTTTTCGGAACGCCATTGCTCTTAACACAATTCATTTTATATTGTTTTATAAAAAATGTCAATACCATTTTTAATTTTTTTATAAATTTGCCGGTAATAATATAATCGATTGCAAATATGTTTGAATTTATATTACCTTTGATTGCTTTTGGTAAAAGTATTCAGATAAAAATAAGTTTATATAGGAAAAATTTGAAAACAATCTTATATATTTAAATCGAGATTTCGATGAGAGATTTTTTAAAAAATGTGCAATTTTGCAGAAAAAGTGTGCAGTTTTGCATATGCTGTTGCTTATGGGCAGATGAAATGATATTATAATTACACTAAATTTAAGTGTAAGAGGTAATAAAATGAATATTTCAGAATTAGTTGAAACATTTAGAAGTTGGCTGAGCGAAAAAACACCCGATTGTATTTACTGCTCAACCGAATTTGCAAAGCGTAAAATTTACGACATTCTGGTTCAGGAGGCCGAGGGTGATACAATCTTTGAAAACGATGAAATCGTTATCGGCGCATATGATTACGATTATGAACTGAAAGCAGAAAACAGTGCTGACGGAAATGAACAGCATTTTTATTTTCGTGCATTCGGCATTGGCAGCAAAGAAAATGTAACCGATAATGATTACGAACTTGCTGATTATACCGAGAGTTCATTTATTTTGAAATAGACTGCATTTCAAAACATAAGCAAGCTATTTTAGGCTGTTCGGATTTGCTTTCTTTTGCCTAAGCAGCCGCACACAAGCGGCTGCTTAAAATATTAACAGCGGTTAAATTTTTATTGCAAATTTTAGTTTAATATAGTATTATAAAGGTACAGTAAAAATTTACGGTACGGGGCATTAGCGCAGTTGGGAGCGCACCACACTGGCAGTGTGGGGGTCAGGGGTTCAAGTCCCCTATGCTCCACCATATCAGGCTGACAAAAAAGATGTCAGCCCTTGAAACCCCGATTATATCGGGGTTTTTTGCATATTAAGAGGCGAAATTTTAACATTCATTTTCATAGATGTATTTGGGGTATTTTTACCAAGTGTAAGGATTTGAACCTTAAAATTGAATAATTCAGTAATCAAGGATTAGTAATATTAGATATTGCTAATCCTTTTTTTATTTTCAAAAAAACAACAGAAAGGAGAAAAGATGTTTTTTACAGACGGAAAACTTCGTGGACTTGAAAAGTTTATGCAACTGCCGAAATATCCGACCAAGAGAGGCGGCGGAAGATATCGCAGTTCATACGAATACACGAAAGGAGATTGCAACTGTGTAAATTGTCTGCATTGGAAAAAGAAGTATGGATGCAGTCAAAAAGTTTGCCCGTATATTCAGGAACGAATAGATTGCGGTGCTTGTTCTTTTGACGAAATACTCCATGTGGCATTTATTGATGTAAACAATAAAAAATTAAAAAGCAGAATAAATCTTTATGTAAAGGAGAGTAAAGTAATGGATGTAAAATTCAGAAATGATAAACACAAAGAACTCTTTTTTAAAACAATCGAAGGCAAGTATAAAACAAATAACGCATTTATGTCAGCAGTCTATTTAATGACCGCTGATATTTTTTTGTGGAAACAGGTTTGTTTGAATGTCGGTATGAAAGAAATCTGGTTTGACAAAATCAGGTTGAAAAAGTCTACTCCCGAATCCTATGCACTCTATTGTGCAGCCAAAGATTTGTATCTCGGTACAGAACATATTTCAATGTATGATTTAACAGATGACGAAATCATACCGAAGAAAGTGTTTGAGCTTATCTGCAATGCTGTTGCAATCCGCAGATTCGGAATCGGAATATTAGATTGCAATTAAAATTTTCAGGACTGATAAATTTGTATATCAGTCCTTTTTACATATCGAAAGGAGTGGTGACAGATATGATTGAAAAAAATTAAATCTACAAGTTATTAAATATTATAGAAAGGAAAGAAAAATGAACGAATTCTTAAGACTTGAAAGACAAGCAAAGATATACAAAGAACGATATCCAAAAGGAACGAGAATTGAACTTTTGTCAATGAATGATTCGCAGGCTGTTCCGCCCGGTACAAGAGGAACAGTAAATTATGTTGATGATCTCGGTACTATTCACATGAACTGGGATAACGGCAGAACGCTTGGAATTTGTCCTCAGGAGGATAGTTTCAGAAAACTGACCGAACAGGAACTTGAAGAAGAGCGTATGGTAAAACGCTCAAGAATAGTTGGCAAATCCACATCATTAACTACTGATTCAGGATATGGCTGCTTTGAAGGATATACCACAAGCAATAAATGGAATGGTTGGCAGTGTCCTCTTTTTAATAAAGAGAATGCAGATAAGATATGTAAAGCATACAACAATGAATTCTGTCAGATGCGATATGACGAAGAAAACGATTGCTATGTTGCCGATTATCCTGTTGACGAGTACACAGAAAAGTATGAAGGTCGGGATTATATTGTTAACGGCAAAGTAGAGCATCTTTATCCAATCGGCAGTCACGAATGGTGCTGGGCTATGGCAGAACAGGAAGAAATTGAAGATGAAAACAACTCTATCTGCGTTGAAGAATCAACTGACGAACTGATTGAAGAATCAGAACCAACAATGAGTATGTGAGGTGAAACGAAAAAAGAAATAAGTAAGGGCAGTAATGCCCTATGTCAATTAAGTATTTAGATATGTTTTCAGGTATCGGAGGTTTCCGTTCAGGACTTGAAGCTGTCGGAGGATTTGAATGCATCGGCTATTGTGAAATCGACCAGTATGCTCGGCGAGCGTATGAGGCGATGTACGATACGAAAGGAGAGATGTATTTTGAAGATGCAACAAAAATCAATCCCGATGACTTACCCGATATCGACCTTATTTGCGGCGGTTTTCCCTGCCAAGCATTTTCAATCGCAGGCAGAAGAAACGGATTTAATGATACAAGAGGAACGCTGTTCTTCGAGATTGCCCGAATTGCTGCCGTTAAAAAGCCCACTCTTTTGTTCCTTGAAAATGTTCCCGGATTGCTTAGCCATGACAAAGGCAGGACATTTGCGACCATCCTCAATGCGTTGGATGAAATCGGGTATGATGTCTCGTGGACTGTCCTTAACAGCGCAAACTTTGGAGTTCCCCAAGCCCGCAAAAGAGTGTATATTACAGGATTTCTTAGAGGAAAATGTGCCGGCGAAGTATTCACTTACCCCGATACAAATCCAAAGACTATTGTCAGACGAGTGCCGGGAAGTGAAGGTCAAAGAGTATACGCAGCTGATGGAGTCGGAATAACCCTTACTGCATCAGGCGGCGGAGGAAGCTCAGGACTCTATTTAATTCCATTGCCTGTTAAATCAAATACAAAAGACGGTTATCAGTTTGCATTTCCGAATGACAGTATTGATATATCGTATCTGACTATGAATTCAAGACGAGGCAGAGTCGGTGCTGAGCTTGCACATACGCTGACAACGAACAGCACACAAGCCTTTTATTTCATAGATATGAATCCGAATGCGAAGATTACCGAGCTTGCAAGGTGTATCACTGCAAGGCATAATGCAGGAGTCAGCAATCATAAATGCGAGCATTCTGCTGTTATGGTAATACTCAAGGAATTTACAGCGGATGAACTGCTTGAAATCGGTGATGCATTCAATAATCACTGGACGGTTGAAAATCCGAATAAAGATACAGTTACGGCTATGATTATAACCGATGAAAACGGTAATTTCTTTGTCGGATATATCAGAAGATTAACACCGAGAGAATGTTTCAGACTGCAAGGGTTTACAGATAAACAATTTGATAAAGTCAAAGCAATCGGCATGTCCGATGCAAGATTATATAAAATGGCGGGTAATGCAGTTAGTGTTCCTGTCATTTCTGCTTTAGGTGAGCAGTTAAAACGAATATATTATGGGGGTGAACAGTAATGTCGAAATTTACGGATGAAGAATTGAAAGCGTGGTTTAATAATCCACGCTCCTGTCAACTCAGCAAAGGTGATAACTACAGCACGGAGCATCTTGTAAAAATTCCGTATGAAAAGGATTTTGACTTGCTTTTTTATAATCAAACCTGGCGTGAGAAAAATATAGCTCTCGATGCTAAATTGGAAAGTGCCGGATTATATTACAGAAAAGACGGTTGTATATATAATCCCTCTTATTCATTAGAGCATTGCCTTGAAAGCTCTGCAATGCTTACCGATCATACAAGCAAAACGGATTTTGCGAAAAAGTTTACTGAACTTGTAAAGGCAAAGGTTGAAGAAATCATTGATAACAAAAGAAGCAATATATCTATTAAGGAATTAACGGATAGTTATCTTCTGAGGCAAATGGAATACTATGCCGAGTACGGAGCAGTAGATGCCGCAAAGAAAGAATTCATTAAAGGTAATGCCGTTTCCGATATTGTATATAGATGTCCGTTTTCAACCGATTCAATGAGTGATAAGGAATATATTCAATTTATACTGGATAAAGAACCGCTTGTTGAAGAAACAGCCAAAACATATATCGAGGAACATCAGGAAAATATACTTGCGCAGTTTTATAACAATGCCTTATTGAAAAAAGAACTGCAAAGTATATATGACGATCCTGAACATATCCTACACCGTGTCAAAGCCATAATCGATGCCGTTCAGGAATCAGGAGCAAAAACAGTAAATGTTACAATCAACAAGGAAGATAAAGATTTTACCTTTAAATATGAAACAAGAACATTGACAGTTGCTCCGAGCAGTTATTACAGCACATATAATATGAAAGCATCGGACCGCCGTGAATTTGAAAATCTATTTGGAAGAAGTGCAGATTTCTATCCGAATGAAATCACTAAAATCACTTATGGCAGAAATGTAATTTATGACTCCAGTGAGTTTGACATGACAGAAACAGAGGATGCCGAAATGGCACAGACAATGTGACGGAGGTGAGAAAATGGTGTATAAAAAAGTTATGCTGATTGAAATGTCAGCAGAAAATGAAGATGATTCATCAAAGCAATATGCTGCTGATATATATATGCCTGCAAGTCTTTATGAAATTGATGATGCGGTTGACAAGTGCAGAGGCTATCTTGTAAAAACAGATATTATGCCGTTCAGTATTTCCGAATGTGAAAGAGTGCCCTTATTAAATCAATTGCGGTTTGACGGAACAAACTTATATGAATTAAACTACCTTGCAAAGCAAATCAGTGAGTTTGATAATACACAGCTTGCAGCGTATAACGCTTTACTTCCGCTGGTTGTCGGTGAGAATTATGAGAATGAGCTCATTAGCATAAAGGATGTTATAAATCTTACCTATTGTGTAGATGATTATTCAGTCGCAGTCAATGTCGTTAATGACACAGAGTTAGGCGAAATGCTCATTGATAACGGAATGTTTGAAGGAATTGAAAATCTGTCAGATGAAATGATTGAATTCCTTGATGCTGAAAAGATAGGCGAAGCTCATCGAACAGCAGAAAACGGAGTGTATGTAAACGGCCGTTATATTTCAAGAGAGGGCTTTAAACTTAAAGAAGTATTTAATGGTGAAACATTGCCGGAGCATACACCCGATAACTATTTGTTCAGATTTTGCCTGTCGAATGAATTAACTGCTGAAACTTGGATTGATGTTCCATTCAACGAGAATGCCGAACAATTCATCAGAAACGCAAAAGGTGCAGGATTCAACTTAATTGATTTTTTATCTGCCATACCGATGGTTAAAAGATATTCAAATAATGTTCATGGCAGAATAACCGTTGAACACTTGAATCGTGTAAATGACCTTGCCAGTAATTTTTTAGCATTGGATGAAATTCAATCTATTAAATTCAAAGCAGCGTTATTTTATGAAGGAATTGATACACTTGAAGATATGGAGAAAATTGAATCCATTTTGAAAAATATTGACTCATATAACCTTAAATATTTCAATGTGTACCCTTCTGATTTTGCAAAGGGTTATCTTGAACAGTATCTTGACGAAGCCTTTCCGAAAGAATATTTGGAATTGATTAATACAAATGCACTCGGTGACAGACTTATGGATGAACTGCAGGGCGGTTATACACCTTACGGTATATTGTTGAAAAGCAGTAACGAACAGATACTTGGTAAAGAAAGCAAGCATGAATTTATGCTTGCTGATTTTTTATCTAAGCATGTTCTTTTTACAGAGGACAGACTGAAAGCGGAAGAAATACCTGAAGGTCTGTATAAATACGAATTCAGATCAGGTGCGGAATACACCTATGCAACGCTTGAGGAAAAGGTTGGTGTTGATTTCTCAGGAACAATACTGTCAAAAGTGCCTTTTGACTTAGGCAAGGATGAATATATAGACCTTGAAAATGAGATTGACGGAATACCCGATTTTTTGGATGTAAAAATGAGTGTAAGTGAATTTATTAACTCCGATTTCGATCCCGAACAAAATGAGGATTTTGAAGAATCGGAAGAAGAGATAGGAGGTATGCAGATGTGAATACAGTAAAATTTATTTATCCCTTATTTGGTCATATAACTGACGATTGGGAGAATGAAACCTATGATATCAGCAGCAGACAGTTGGTAGATTATCAGGAATTGCTCGAAGAAAAAATGAAAGAGTATCAGCTCTGCAACGGACAAGGTATGGAACAATTCTTTGATTCTAACGCTGATGTGCAGTCAAAGCTCAAGTCAATCGTTTGGAACTTTGAAGAATTTGACGGTAAACTCTACGGCGTTACAACTGCAGCACTCAGCGGTGAAATTGACGAAAAAGGAATTGCAGACCTTAAAGACTGGATATCAGGACAGAATTCGGACGGATTGGGTGAAGGCTTTGAGCAACAGGATTTTAATGTTGACGAAGGCAGATTGTCAGTATCGCTATGGGATTTTCACGATTATTTTATCTGTACTGAAGAAGAATTTAAACAGCAGTTTAATGTTGCAGAAAATAAGACTGTTACGGCAGAAAGAAAAAAACCCGATTGCGAGTTAATCGGACAAGACGGAAATATTTTTAACCTTATGGGTATTGCATCAAGAACGCTCCGCAGAAACGGAATGGCAGAAGAAGCAACCGAAATGTGTGCTCGTATCAGAGAATCAGGCAGTTATGATGCCGCACTCTGCATTATCGGCGAATATGTAAACATTACAGGCCCAAATGAAGATATAAGTGACGATGAAGGTTTTACACAATCAATGTGATTTGACCAGAAATAGTTCTACGAAAAGGAGAAAGAAAAATGACAGCTTTATGGATTGCAGGCGGCTTTATAGTCGGCAGTATATTTGCTACTTTTACAATGTGTCTTGCTTTTGCAGCGAAAAACGCTGACAGAGCAATGGGTATTGAAGATTAATCTTAATTAAACAGAAAATAGTGCGTGGTTGTTTTGCGTGTTTAACACGGGGAGCAGCCACGCTTTTTTGTTTTGCACGCAAACATCCCCTGCACTAAAGGGGGTGATTATATAAATAGCTTTATTTCATGGGTAGGCGGTAAAAAAGCACTTCGTGACGAAATTTTACTCCGCTTTCCTATTGAATATACAAAGTATGTTGAAGTATTCGGCGGCGCCGGATGGGTATTGTTCCATAAGCCTAAAGGAAAGGATTATGAAGTTTTCAACGATTATGATGAACTTCTTATCAATCTGTATAGGTGTGTCCGTGACAGTCCTGAAGAACTGAAAAAGGAAATGGAATATATTCTGAATTCAAGAACAGATTTCCTGTATATGAAAGAATTGCTCAGGGGTAAGGCTCCCATGCCGAACCCGAAAAGAGCAGCATATTTTTATGCTTTGATTCGTTTCAGTTACGGTTCAGGTGCAGATGATTACGGAGGCAGACCGATGTCTATGTGGAATGCTTATCCTATGATAGATGTAGCCTGCAGCAGACTGCAGCGTGTTGTTATTGAGAACAGACCGTATGATAAGCTCATAACACAGTATGACCGCCCTGATACATTCTTCTACTGCGATCCGCCGTATTACAAAGCAGAAAATTATCCCGGCGGTAATTTCAGCAGAGCAGATCACGGCGTTCTTGCAGATTTACTGTGCAGTTTAAAAGGTAAATTCCTTTTATCATACAATGACTGCGAAGAAATCAGGGAGTTATACAACAGACCGGGAATTCTTGTTGAAAGAATTGTAAGGCTTTCCAATCTTGCTCAAAGATACGAAGGCGGAAAAGAATATCCCGAATTATTTATTTCAAATTATGACACAAGAGAATTTCTCAATTCCTGTGTTCAGATGTCTTTATTTAAAGAATATACAAATCAACTTATCGGAGAAAGGAATATAATTTATGACAGAATCAATGAAATTCATTCCTGTACCACAGGAGATATATGACATACTCGGCTTTACGGATGAAGGCGTATTTACCGCAGAAGTCGATGACGGAAAACTTATTTTAACACAGGAATCAGGCAGAAAGTGTATACTGCCGCCTGAAGCAGATATTGACTGCGAAGACTGTTGCTTTTGCTGTAAATGCTGCGGTGAATGTATGGCAGATCAGTTTATCAGCCGTGAGGCAGATGACAAAGAATTCTGCTATGAAGTTCAGATTAACGGTATTACCGTCAGCGGTACAGATACCGTTCACTAATTAAATTCGGAGGTGTAAGATGAAGATTTTAAGAATACTCGGCAAGAAAGGAAGGATTACAATCCCCTTTGAAATCCGAAAGGAAGTCGGCTTTAAATATAACGATGTGTTGTCTTTTGTTCAGGCAGATAACAACACAGTAATTGTCAGACGCGAAAGAATCTGTGATGAAAGTTGCCCTATGTATAACGAATACAATCAGCCTGCAAATGCAAGCTCAAAGGTTACACGATTTCTTGACGGCTTGACAGCAGAAGAACAGAGAACGGCGCTCGTTTATCTTTCAGTAAGATGGGCGGAAAAAGAAACTATCGGCGCGGGAAAAGGTGCTGAAAATAATTCGGCAGCCGTGCGCGAATCGGGTGCAGGCTCAGCCTGCTGGGCAGCTCAGCAAGGCGGTGCAGCCAATGTCTGATATTGTACCGTTTTATGAATATTCGCTTGATAACGCAAGGCACTGCAATGAGGTTGATGAATGGCGAGCAAGCCATAAAGCGAATATTGACTGTAAAAAAGCAATTGAGAATGCAATTGCAGACAATTACAAGGATAACCATTTCAATCCCAATTTCGCATCAGACATTATTGAAGAATTCGGCTTTGACCGTGTTAATTTTATATTGCAATACAATTTGAAACAGGCAAAGCATGACGGAAGATATTCCGAAAAAAACAAAGAATGGGGTATGGAGTTATATGCTCCCGAAAGCAATATGCGAATGGATTATTTAATCGGTTCACATCCTGTCTTGCTTAACTCATTCATTGATAAGGTCAGAAGTGAATGGGGTAAACTCAATCTTTGGAACAGTTCGCACTGTATATCCAAAACAGGTTTGAATCTTGAAGGCAAGATACTTGTAATTGATCCTAAGTGTCTTGTGGATAAATACAAAACACCTGAGGATCAGCTTTTTTATGCAAGGTCGGGATTCGGATGCCGCCCCGATGCAATAGGTCGTACCGTTTCAGGATATTTTGCAAAGGACGATGAATATTACACTTGGAATCGTTCGAACTTTATCGGAATATTGAAAGATGAGTTCATTCCCGATTGGGTAAAAGAAAAATATGATTTGGAAGCTACCGCCGAGCCTGTAGAGGACGGCGGTATTTCTATGTCATAGGGGGTGTTGATATAGATAAGAAATACAATATTATCTATGCCGATCCTCCTTGGAGATACGACCAAAAGAATGTGCAGGGTGCTGCTGAAAAAATTTACCCCACTATGTCGCTTGAAGATATCTGCAATCTGCCTATCGGTGAAATGGCTGAAAAGGACTCTCTTTTGTTCTTGTGGACTACATTTCCGAAACTGAAAGAAGGACTCAAGGTGATTGAGTCATGGGGTTTTGAATATAAGACGATTGCTTTTTTATGGCTGAAACAGAATAAATCGGGAAAAGGCTGGTTTTACGGTCTCGGTTTCTGGACAAGAGGCAATGCAGAGATTTGTTTGCTTGCAACCAAAGGGCATCCGAAAAGAGAATCAAAAAGCATTCATCAGTTTATTATCAGCCCCTTGCGAAAACACAGTCAGAAACCCGATGAAACAAGGGATAAAATTGTTGAACTTGCAGGAGATTTACCTCGTGTGGAGCTGTTTGCAAGAACCAAAACTGACGGCTGGGACACTTGGGGAAATGAAGTCGAATGTGACATAAATATGGAAGAATATATGAAAGGCGGTGACTGCATTGAGAATTAAGATTTATCAGATAAATTCTGATAGAGATATCAACAAGGTTAAATTCGCTGGTTATGACAGTTTACAGAAACTGCAGGGCAGCACGGATATTGATTCGGAAATTTACAAAAATGTGTTTTACGGTGATGTTGACGGTGACGATTTAGAAGATATATATGCTATTTTTAATATGGATAGAGTTCCGACACTTCAAGGTCACAACTTGTCGGTATCTGATGTAGTGGAAGTTATCGACTGCGACAATGAAATGTTTAAGGGTAAATGTTTCTTTTGCGATTCAATAGGATACAAGACGATTGATTTTGATACCAGCAAATGCGAAGAAATGAGCGGTTTAAAGTGTGTATATATCACTCCGCATCATACCCCTATTGAACTGAATCTTGAAGTCAACGAGTACAAGGTTTTAAGGGATGCAGTAAAAGGTACGATTGAAATTACACATCCATTTGATGATGATATTGCCATTGTCGGCAATGACGAGGCAAAGCTCATAGGTATGGAAGGCAACCGCAGAGTCGGCAACGGTATTTATGCAGGTCCTATGTTAATTGTCGGTGATAACGGAGGCGAAGATTTTGTTGCTTTATCACAGGAACAGGCTGACAGATATATGCAGCGGTTTGCTCAGCCCGAAGAAATATCACAGGAAGAAACAGAGTCCGATGTGGGCTTTGTAATTTATGGATTTAATTAATTAAATATATTTAACAGGAGGAATTATTTATGAAAATATCAGTAAGAGTACATGAGGTGTATGATAACGAAAACAGCAAAGTCAAGGGTCTTGCATCAGCCGCATTCGGCGGTCAGTTTGCAGTCAACGGAATCAAAATTGTTGAGGGCAAAAAGGGCTTGTTTGTTACAATGCCTTCAAAACTAAATGACGATGGTGAATATGTGGATATGTTTTTTCCTATTACCAAGGATTCAAGAATGCAGCTCAACAATGCTGTCTTAAAGGCTTATGAACAGAAGCTTGAAGAACTTGCAAACGGCGAGGTTGAAACACAGGACAATGAACAGTCCGGTGACGAGGGAGAAGATTTTGAAGAAATCCCGGATGATTTGGAAATTAATATCTCATAAAAGCTGGACAATTTTTTGCTTTTCTGCTACGGTAGGTTCAGGAGGCAAAATATTATGAAAAAGAAAATATTTTTAATTGTATTATCTGTATTGATCATTGCAGGATTAACAGCCTGTTCAACTGCTGAAAAGGATATTGTGGGAACAACGGAATCTACAGTAACAACAACTGTTGCCGCAGAATCAGCAACAGAAAAAGAAACAGCAAAATCCGAATCCACAGCAAATAAAAGTGATGATTCGGACACAACAACTAAACCCGCTGAACAAAAATCAGCAGGTCAGACCACAACGAAAAAAGTAACAACTACACAGCAGCAAACCACTACCGAAAGGCAGACTACAACGAAGAAAGTTACGACCACTCAAAAGCCGACCACTACCAAGAAAGTCACAACAACGGAAGCACCGTATTGGTGTGATGAAGGCGGTACACATCACATTGTAGATGTAGGTCCGATAGGTTGGTGTAACAGTTTTGATGAGGCTACGGATAAGGCTCTTGAATATATCAGCGAACATGGTGATTCGGGAAATTTCAGAGTTAAACAGTGTTATGGATGTGGTAAATATACTGCAACAGTTACTATTCATTAATAAATTTAAGAAATAGATTAGAGCCGATTTTTCGGCTCTTTTTTGTTGAAAGAATATATTTTGTTTTGCGTGACAGAATCGCAAAACAATACAATATAAGGTTATTGCCTTCTGCACGCAAAACCGCAGGAGGTAAATATGAAGATAAAAAATTGTTCTAAAAAACTTATTTCAATGCTTATGGCATTGATGATTTGTTTATCGGCATTCCCGATAACTTCTTTTGCATCAACCTTTATTACCGATATGAATAGTGATGCACAGTTTGGTGTTATCAGCGGAACACTCGATAAATACGGACACGAACTGCACTACGCAAAATATGACGGAAAAACATATATCGTTTTTTGTGTGCAGTACGGAAAAACATCACCGAATGGCAGCACATACAAATATGGTACAGATTTTAAGAAATATGTGAACCGTGAAGGTGCAACCTATGAAAAAATTGCAGACTATATTGCATTTGGTTACACATTGCAGCATGGTGGCGGTTTACCAAGCACAAAACAGGAATGGATTGATGCCTGTTGCACACAGCAGTTTGTGTGGGAAACTCTCGGTGTTAATCCGACACGTTCTTCATGGAACAGCACATATATGAGTGATTCACTGTATAAGGAATGGAAAGCCGATACCGAAGATTTAATTGACTTATACTATGATAAGCAGGTTTCATTTAACGGAACAACCAAGAATATTAATCTCAGCAGCTCTGCTACTCTTACAGATTCAAATGGTGTTATGAAGTATTATCCATCATTCAATAAAACGATTGATAAGGTAACATTTTCTCATACAAAGGGTGAAAACAAACTGACTATTACTGTTGCCGATAACTGTAATACACATTCCGTGCATTTCAAGTCATCAACAGAGAAAATATATAAAGGATTGCCTAATGGTAATAATTACAGCAGTAATTTAAACAATTATGTATATTTTGATTTTGATAGCGGAAGTATACAGAATCTTATGTTTTCAAATTATGTTG
Organism: uncultured Oscillospiraceae bacterium; assembly: GCA_902489595.1. Classification (GTDB taxonomy): domain Bacteria; phylum Bacillota; class Clostridia; order Oscillospirales; family Acutalibacteraceae; genus Eubacterium_R. The sequence goes on from CABUAS010000008.1 coordinate 23,539, forward strand.
ATCCACAGACATTCAATATTAAGGTTAATATTGAATTCGGTAACCTTAAAATCAGCAAAACATCCGAAGATGAAATCATTAAAAATATCCCCTTTACTGTTAAGGGCAACGGCAAGACCTACAATCTCACAACAGACGATAAGGGCAACGCAGAATTAAAGAATATTCCCGTCGGCACTTATCAGATTTACGAGGGTGATATTCTCCGTTATGTAAAACAGGCAGTTAAATCCGTAACCGTAACAGACGGAAACACTGCAAATGTATCTTTCAAAAACGAACTCAAAAAGGGCGATATTAAGATACAGAAAAATTCTGAGGATAAAATCGTTAAGGATTTCACTTTCAAGGTAAACGGAAGTGACGGCAGCACATACAGTGCAAAAACCAATGGTGATGGTATTGCTACGATTACCGATGTTCCTGTGTATGACAGCAACAATCAGAAGATTGTATACACCGTTCAGGAAACAAATATCCCTGTTCGTTATGTTACACCTGACGGACAGACTGTAACGCTTGAAGCGGATAAAACCTCAACTTTGACATTCAAGAATGATTTGAAAAAATTCAGAGTTAAGGTAGTTAAGTCTGATATAGAAAAAGGTCTTGCACAGGGTGATGCCAAATTAAGCGGTGCAAAGTATGGTATTTACAAGGGTGAACAGTTAATTGACACCTATTTCACTGACGATAACGCATCCTTCACAACAAAGTATTATATCTGTGATACGGATTGGACTATCAGAGAACTTGAATCAAGCGAAGGCTATCTCGTAAATTCAAATATTGAAAAGGTCGGAGCTGACCCAAAACTATATACAGTTGAATTCAACACCACAGCCAACGATGTTGTTGAACAGGTGTTAAAGGGCAAGATTGCAATTATTAAGCACACAGATAACGGCTCAACGCAGATTGAAACACCTGAAAAGGGCGCAGAATTTCAGATATATTTGAAATCCGCAGGCTCATTTGTAAATGCAGATAAAGACGAGCGTGACACAATCATTTGTGACGAGGACGGATTCGCAAGTTCAAAGTTACTGCCCTATGGTGTTTACACAGTGCATCAGACAAAAGGATGGGAAGGCAGAGAAAAGATTAAGGACTTTGATGTGTATATCGACACAGATATGAAAGAATACAAGTTTTTAATCAACAATTCCAATTTTGAAAGCTATATCAAGGTGGTTAAACTTGATGCCGAAACAGGCAAGCAGATTGCGTATGAGGGTGCAGGATTTGAGATTTACGATTCAGACGGACATCGTGTAAATATGCAGTTCACATATCCCGAAGTAACATCAATTCACACATTCTATACAAACAGTGAGGGATATTTAATTACTCCTGAAAAACTGCCGTATGGTGATTACACGCTAAAAGAGGTGCAGGCTCCTTACGGATATGTGCTTGATTCTACAGCTATTCCGTTTACTGTAACACAGGAGAACAGTTCAACAGATACAGGCGTAACTGTTGTAAAGGTTAAGGCGAGAGATATTGCACAGAAAGGTGTAATTGAAATCACTAAGACAGGCGAGATTTTCTCTTCTGTCGGTGTGCTCGGCGGCGGATATATTGATGAGAACGGAAACGATGTAACATTCCCGATAACCTATTCACCAATCTATGAAACAAGAAATCTTGCCAATGCAGTATTTCAGATTTATGCAGCCGAAGATATTGTTACGCTTGACGGAACAGTAAGAGCAGTTAAGGGCGAGCTTGTTGATGAAATTACAACAACAGAAAATGGTGCAAAGTCAAAAGAACTCTATCTCGGCAAATATACTGTGATTGAAAAAACAGCTCCCGACACATTCGTTAATGCAAACGAACAGTACAATGTAGAACTCACCTATGTAGGTCAGAATGTTAAGGTAACATCAACGGCACTTTCCGTATTTAACGAAAGACAGAAAGTATCTGTTTCTCTCTTAAAGGAATTATCTCAGGATGAGAGATTCACACTCGGAATGAATGATGAAATCTTATCTGTTCAGTTCGGCATTTATGCAAATGAGGATATTAAAGCAGCAGACGAAAGTGTTATCCCTGCTGACAGTTTAATCACTTATGGTAATTGTGATGAAAACGGTAAACTCACATTCAATTGTGATTTACCAATCGGATTTAAGTGGTATGCAAAAGAAATGGCAACAGATAACCACTATATTCTTTCGGATATCAAACACGAATTTGACACCTATTACAAAGGTCAGGAAACGGAAGTAATCAATATCGACCTTAATAACGGTGAGCCGATTATTAATGACTTTATCTACGGCACGATTAAAGGACTGAAAATTGATCGTGAAACCGCAAAAACAATCGAGGGAGCATTATTCGGTTTATTCAGATCAGATGAAACAGAGTTCACAGAGGATAATACAATTCTCACAGCTTTGACCGATAAGGATGGTATTTTCACTTTTGAAAATATCCCTTATGGTAATTGGATTGTAAAGGAATTACAGCCAGCAGAAAATTATCTCCCAAGTGATGATATTCACCATATTACTGTATCGGAAAACGAACAGATCATTGAAATCACAGCAGTTAATGACAGAATCCCTGAACTCAAGACTACTGCAACAGTAGACGGTGAAAAGGAAGCAACAGCTAAAGGTGAAATTACCATTGAAGATGTTGTTGAATACAAGCATCTTGTTCCCGGTAAGGAATACAAGATTATCGGTATTATAATGGACAAATCCACAGGAAAGGCATTTGAGATTAACGGAAAGCCTGTTACAAGTGAAGTAACATTCACACCCGAAAAATCTAATGGAACGGTTACTGTTTCATTTACCTTTGATGCAAGCGTAATCAAGAAAACAACTGAACTTGTTGTTTTTGAAACGCTCTACAGAGATAATGTAGAAATCGCAGTACACGCAGACATTGATGATGAAGGTCAGACAGTTAAAATCAATGTGCCTGTTCCCGAAAAGCCGTCTACACCAAAAACAGGAGATGACAGAAACTACAGTTTTTGGATCGGACTCGGTTTTATTGCTATTGGCGGTGCAATATCCGCAGTAATCCTCAAGATTAAAGCAAAGAAAGACGAGGGTGAGGATTAATGGAAAAGGCATATATCTGTTCCCCTCTTTCCGGGAATGAAAAAGAAAATATCAATAACGCTATTGCTTATGCAAAGTTTGTTTACAACAGATGCGGCATGATACCAATCATGTCGCATTTTTACTCTCTGATTTTTGATGATACAGACAAAGTGCAGAGAGAACTCGGCATCTCAATCGGACTCGGACAGATTCTTGATTCCGAGCATGTGTGGGTATTCGGAAATACGATTACCGAAGGTATGGGTGAAGAAATCAGAAAGTCAATGGCACTAAAAAGACAGATTCACTATATTGACGATTATCAGTGCAAAGAAATATTAAAAGTATACGGAGGTAAAATAATTGACGAAAAAGTTAACTAAATTCAGCAAAAAGCAGTGGCTTATCTTTGCCGCTGCTCTTGTTTTAATCATTGCATTTTCAGCCACAACAGTTTATGCTGCCGGGGATGTGGCAAGTGCTATCGAAGGCACATGGAATACAGCAAAATCGCAGATAAAAACTGTTGTAAATAATGTTGTATTCCCAGTTGTTGACATGGTGCTTGCTATTCTTTTCTTTGTAAAAGTCGGCACAGCATATTTTGACTACAAAAAGCACGGACAGTTTGAGTTCACGGCTCCTGCAATCCTGTTTGCATGTCTGATATTCACGCTTACGGCTCCGCTGTATATCTGGGGAATTGTAGGAATGTAATAGTACAAAAAATCGTACACTTAGTACAAAACTAATGAAAAATTCTCCTTAATATGTTATAATATAAGCATAGAAAGGAGAGATAAAATGAATTATTTTAGTGCTATACAAAACGATAATCTAAAATACAATTTTTTAAAAGTTTTATGTGATGAAAATCGTTTTGAAAAGTTTAATAGTAATGATAAATGTAAACTCACTAAAAAGTTAAAAAAACTTTCTTCGTTAAGAATTATTCCATTTAATTCTAAAAGTGATACCATACCTAATGATTTTAATGACAAAGATACGATAATTATGGTAAACGGAGGCGCTTGGTGTGTTGATTTATTTAGGCATATAAGAAATTCTATATTTCATGGAAGAACTGAGGTTATTACTCGGCAAGGAGTTAAATATTATATATTTAAAGATTATAGTTCTAATAGCTGTAATAAGCAAACAGCTTATATTTGTTTAAACGAGAATAATTATAATAGATGTATACGATATTATAATGAAGCACTCAAGCAAATACAGAAAACAAAATCATACGCTGATAAGAATTACGGAAAAAGGGAAGCTGCATAGTTTCCCTTTTTTCATTTGGAGGTGGTCAAAATTTTTGATTGGCTAGGCGATATTGTATCTGGACTCGGTGATGCAATAGGAAACGCCTTTGGAAGTATTTCGGATAAACTGATTGACGGAATATTAAACAGAATTATTCAGTGGATATTTACTGTCATATATGACGGAATCGCTGAATTTTTTACAATGATAAGCGGACTCGGTGTTGAAATATTTGAACTTGATTGGGTAAATGCAGTTGTTAAGTTATTTTCTCTTTTCGGCGGGACATTGTTCGTTGTCGGACTTGTGGTGTCAGCTTTTGACTTGGCTATTGAATATCAGAATGGCAGAGCGAGTATACACGGAACTGCGATAAATTGGATAAAGGGATTTATGGCAGTATCTCTATTTACCATAACGCCGATAGAATTATATAAATTCTGTGTAACTTTGCAGAATACTTTATCAAAAGACTTAACAAGTATATTTGCATCACAGCAAGGAACAACACTCGGCGAGGTTGCACTGAAAACCTTACAATTTGCATTTTTTAAAGATGGTGCAATAGTACAAGCCGGACTGTTTGAACTTGTGGCAATAATCGCACTCGGTTATTGTACCGTAAAAATCTTCTTTGACAACATCAAACGAGGCGGAATTCTGCTTGTTCAGATTGCAGTCGGCAGTCTGTATATGTTCTCAATTCCGAGAGGTTACGGTGACGGATTTACACAGTGGATGAAACAAGTAATAGCTTTATGTTTGACTGCATTTTTACAAACTACTTTGCTCTTTCTCGGATTGCTTACTTGGACAGACAACATGCTCCTTGCAATCGGAATTATGATGGCAGCATCGGAAGTGCCGAGAATTGCAGAGAGATTCGGTCTTGATACAAGCGTTAAGTTTAATATGATGAGTGCAGTTCACATGACTTCAACGGCAGTAAACCTTGCTAAAAACATTGCGAAATAAGGAGTCGAAGTATGAGAGAACTTACAGAAAAAGATATTGATATTGAAGAAGAACTCATAATCAATGATGACGGTGTATCTGTTAATGCATATCTCGGAGCATATTTTGAACCTAACGATGTTCTCGGTATGGATATAGACGATAGCGGAGATGAGTTTGTGAATCTCTATGCAGATTATAATTCTGAATCAGGTGAATTAACGATGTCATATTATGTTGTCAAGCGTGACAAGGAATATTCAAGACCTTACAATCCATCAGAATCAGAAAAAGAAATGATACGAAATCTTATGGAATCTGCTTGTCAAAAGCAATGCGGTTGCTCACTTGATGAATTTGTGCAAAAATGTCAAGAATCGGAAGAAATCGGATTGTCAATGTAAATAATAATATCGTCTTGACAATACTTCGGTATACCGATATAATGAAATCAGGAGTGATATTATGTATATTGAAAGAGTTATAGCAAACAAAAATATGACAAAATACAGACTTTCCATGCTTTCAAATGTACCACAGGCAACACTGAATGATATATGCAGCGGTAAAACAAAAATTGATAAATGCTCTGCTTCTACAGTATATAAATTATCCAAGGCATTAAGTATACCAATGGAAAAACTGTACGAGGAATGTGTCAGAGAATATACAGTTGTTTCAGAAAGAGAAAAATCATACGAATATGGTTTGCCCAAATATTTACAGCACGATTTAGATGAATACAAAAAAGCTCTGAAAGACGGCTCATCCTTAATGGATTGTCTGTGGGGAGAGCTTTATGCGAGTATAAATGCTGCAGAAAAAACCGATGGTATTATTACATCGGAACATGCAGATTATTTAAGAAATAAATATTTATGGAGATGATAAAGTGCAGAATAAAGTTGATTTTACAGGGTGCAGAATTGTGCCTACAAAAGCCTTTGGTGGTGCGAACGGAAAGAAAATCTCAATAGAATATGACGGTGAATTGTATATGCTTAAATTTCCACCGTCAGCTGAGAATAAGCCGACAGAATTGTCCTATACCAACAGCTGCATAAGTGAACATATCGCAAGCAGCATATTTAATATAATCGGATTGAATGCACAAAAGACAATTCTTGGCACTTATACTGTCAACGGAAAAGAAAAAGTAGTTTGTGCCTGCAAAGATTTTACTGCTGACGGAGAAACATTCTATGATTTCAGTGCAATAAAAAATACAATTATTGATTCCGAGCATCTTGGGGCGGGAACAGAACTTGAAGATATACTTGAAACCATTGAGAAACAGAAATTTGTTGATTCGGCAGAACTTTTGGAGTTTTTCTGGGAGATGTTTGCTGTTGATGCCTTTCTCGGTAATTTTGATAGACATAACGGAAACTGGGGATTTTTGGTTGATGATAATGGGAACTCCCGAATTGCACCTGTATTTGATTGCGGCAGCTGTCTGCTGCCACAGGCTGATGTTAAGATAATGGAAAAGGTATTGAAAAATGAGGATGACCTGAACGCAAGAGTATATCAGTTCCCGACATCTGCAATCAAGGAAGGCAACAGAAAAATCAATTATTTTGATTTCCTTACAAACTGCAACGATGACAATTGCAGTGCTGCGTTGAAAAGAATTGTTGAGCGAATTAACCTTGACGAAATCAATGATTTTATTGACGATGTGCCGTATATATCGGATTTACAGAGAAATTTCTATAAGCAGTATATTGCAGCAAGGTATGAAAAAATACTTGAATTTGCATATGATAATATTATGGAACAATCAAAAGATTTCGGTATGAATCAGATGCAGTAATAAACGATTAATACACCTATCAACTTCGATAGGTGTTATTTTTTTACCCAAAATAGGAGGAAAAAGTGAACAAACAATTTATATATCCGCAGAATATGAGAGCATCTGCTACGCTGTGGCTTTGGAGTCTGAAAGACTTTGCCATTATTGTAGTCGGTGCTCTTTTTTCTGCAATGGTGCTTGCCACCAAACGAATCTTAATCCCTGCGGTGCTTACTGCTGCCTTCGCATTTTTAAGTATCCGCAATGATGAAACAACCATACTTGACTTCATTAAATATGCAGTCAGGTATTTCATATCCACACAGCAGTATTTCGAGTGGGGTCTGAAAAGCAAACCCTTAACAAAACAGAAAAAGGAGGTGTCGGCAAATGTTCAGGTTCAGCAAAAAGAAAAAGAATAAAAATACTGTTCAGGATCTTATTGGTATTTTGCCATTTTTCAACAAGGGCTTAAAGACGAAAAACGGAGAACTTGTATATTTTATTATCAGTCCTACAAATATATCCGTGTTGTCAAACGAGAATATTCAGACAAAGATATGGCACTTGATGCAGGTTCTGTCTGCACAGCCGAATATTGAAATTACCTGTATGGATTCTTGCGAAAGGTTTGATGATAATAAATCCTTTATGCTTGAAAGATTCAATGAGGAAACCAATTTGTCGGTAAAAGAATGTATAAAAAAAGATATAGATTATCTTGATAACATTCAGATTGAAATGTCAACTGCAAGGCAGTTTATGTTTTCCGTTCGTTTCAGAAAAGAAAAGGAAGAACAGATTTTTAATCAGGTAAACAAGGTTGAAAAGGCTATTGCAGAACAGGGCTTTGAAGTGAAAAGAGCAAAGAAAGATGATATAAAAAGATTTCTTGCAATATACTTTGGTGCATCCATGCAGGGCGAATTAATCCCGGATGTTGACGGAGGTGACTGCTTTGAAGAAGAAATCAAAAAGGCGGTGGCTTAACTTTATGATTACAATTTGCTTTATAATCTTCGTAGTAGTCCTCTGCTATCTAATATATAACTTCAATATTGATTCACAGGATCAGAAACAGTTTGACGATATGGCACAGACGATAACCATTGAAGAAAGCACCGATGAGAATGCTGATAATGACAACGGAATAACCGATTTAATAAACAGAAATTCCGACTGCATCGGCTGGATAAGAATCAGCGGAACAAAAATTGATTACCCTGTTATGCAGACAAAGGATAATCCGCAGTATTATCTGCGCCGTGATTTTAGCAAGCAGTATTCCTATTTAGGTACACCGTTCATGGACTCAAGGTGTGATGTAAACTACGATAACAATTTGATTATCTATGGACACAATATGAAAGACGGAAAAATGTTTGCTGATCTTTTGAAATACAGAGAACACGCTTATTTCAAAGAGCATAATCTTATTCATTTTATTACGCCGAATGGTGTTCGGGAATATGAGGTTATTGCAGTCAGCAAGGTTAAGAATGACGATGATTGGTATGGCTATACCAGTCAGACCGACAAAGAATCATTCAACAATTTAATATCCCATATCAAAGATAAATCCCCATACTTCACTCAGGATGAGATACAGTATGGGGATTATTTTTTAACCCTTTCCACTTGTGAATATTCACAGACAAACGGAAGATTAATCGTTATAGCAAAAAGAAGATAACCTATTAAAATGAGTTGTTTTGCGGCAGAGCGCAAAACAATTACAGAGTAGGATTATTGCCTTCTGTCGCAAAAGACAGGAGGTAAAATGTTATTTAAAAAGAAACAAGTTGAATTGACAGAAGAACAAAAAGAAGAAATCCGAATTAAAGATTTCTTTGACCGTACTCTGCCGTCAACAATAAAATTTTCAACAGATCATTATATCATCGGTGACAGTTACCGATGTGTATGGGCAATCAAGGAATATCCACCGACAACGGAAGAACTCGCTTTATTCTCACAGCTTGCAGACAGAAATAATTTAACTGTCCGCTTGTATTCAAGGCTGGTTGATGCATTAGAGCAGAGGAAGATTATACAGAATGCAACAAGGCGAAACAAGCTGAGCACAGGCAGCAACGATGCCGTTGAAAATATCACGGCAGAAGGCAACTTGCAGGATGTAGTTACTCTTATTGCAGAATTGCGAAAAAATAAAGAGCCGTTGCTCCATTGTGCAGTATATCTTGAACTGAAAGCAGAATCTATGCAGAAGTTAAGAGAATTACAGTCCGATATCATTATGGAGCTTACACGTTCCAAGATGTCGGTTGACAGATTGACGCTTCGACAGAAAGAAGGCTTTTTGTCTGTTCTGCCGTGCGGTACGAATATGTTCAGGGAACAGTTTGAGCGAGTGCTTCCGGCAAGTTCGGTTGCAAATCTTTATCCGTTTAACTATTCAGGCAAGACTGATCCGAAAGGCTTTTTTATCGGGCGTGACAAGTACGGCACAAACATTTTAGTAGACTTTGACAGACGAGCCGATGACAAGACAAATGCAAACTGTTTAATACTCGGTAACTCAGGTCAGGGTAAATCTTTCCTTATGAAGTTAATCCTTACAAATCTGCGTGAATCAGGAAAACGAATAATCTCACTCGATCCCGAAGCAGAATATGAGGAATTAACAAAAGCACTCGGTGGCTGTTATATTGATTTTATGAGCGGTGAATATATTATCAATCCGCTTGAACCGAAATCATTCGGCGAAGCTGAGCAGGCTGAGCCTGCACCCAATTCGCGCTTGACATATAGCAATTCTGAAGATTATTCCCACGATTGTGACGATTCCGTACCGGCAGCGTTCAGAAAGGTTACGAGATTATCACAGCACATCGCATATTTAAAGGACTTTTTCAGAGCATACAAGGAATTCAACGATGAACAGCTTGATACCCTTGAAATTATCCTCACCAAGTTATACAAGAACTTCGGCATTACCGACTACACAGATTATGACAAACTGAGCAAAACAGACTATCCGATTATGTCAGACCTTTATGAACTGCTCGAAAAGGAATACAAAGGGTATCAGCATAATCAGAAAAATATCTACAGAGAAAAGACATTACAGGAATTATGTCTCGGCTTGCACTCCATGTGTATCGGAACAGAAAGCAAGTATTTCAACGGACACACAAATATCGTTGACGATAAATTCCTCTGTTTCGGTGTTAAAGGACTTATGGACACCAACCGCAGACTCAAGGATGCAATGCTTTTCAATGTTTTGTCCTATATGACAAATGAACTGCTCGGCAAGGGCAACACAGTTGCAGCCATTGACGAACTTTATCTCTTCCTTACAAATATGACTGCGATTGAATATATCCGAAACGCATCAAAGCGTGTTCGTAAAAAGGAAAGCTCGGTTATTCTTGCATCACAGAATATTGACGATTTCCTGATTGAAGGTGTAAAGGAATACACAAAGCCGTTATTCTCAATTCCGACACATCAGTTTTTGTTCAATGCCGGCAATATCGAGCCAAAGGTATATATTGATACCATGCAGCTTGAACAGTCGGAATTTGATTTGATTAAGTATCCCGAAAGAGGGACTTGCTTATATCGCTGCGGTAATGAGCGTTATTTGCTTCAGGTTATTGCTCCCGAATTCAAACAGAAAATGTTCGGTAAGGCTGGCGGAAGATAAAATGTCAATAGACAATTTATTGTTATGATGATATAATTATTGAAAACAATAAATCGACAAATCAGGATTTGTGAAAATGATATATTGTGATTTTTTAATTAGAAATATCAATCGGGATTTAAAGGAGGCGGTTGTACAAAATGATAACTGAAAAAACTAATAACATGGAGCCATGCATGTATCCAATGAGTATAGGGGTAATGAGTGAAATACAAAAATGTCCAGAAATACTAAATGCTCTTGATAAAAGTCGGTTAGATGATATTGTTCTGTATTGGACAGGGTCATTTTTACATTCCGTTTACCATATATTTAAGGATTTAAGACGAGAAGGAAATAAAAATTGGAATAATTCAATACTATTCTGTGGACTTTCATCACAAACAATGCAACTGGATTGGATAGTATATTCTGTTTGTTATGGACAGTATGATTTGGCATTAAGAGAATTGAGAAATGTATTGGAAAGTGCTTTTTTGTTTTATAGAGGAGATTTTGATAGTCATTTTAGAGATAATACATTGGAAAAAAAAGCTGAAGAACTAGAAAAATTAAAAAAGAACGAAAAATATGGGAAATCTATTTTTGAAAAAAGTGGATATGGCAATTGGGAGCAAGCATATAAATTGTATGGAGAGCTATGTGCCTACACTCACACTGCAATTTCATTAGAAAATGCTAAAAAACTCTTTGAAGATTTCAATGATTGCTCAGCACCTGTTTATCAAAAGGAAAGAATTTTAGAATGTATCCATTATATACAATCAGTTCTTGTGATAGAATGTAATCTGATGGAAAGCATTTTGAAAGATGTTTATGGAATAGAAAATCCTGAATATGCCTCGATTTTTAAGAATGAATGATTCGGTATTAAAATTACTAGATTTGTTCAAAAAGCATCTTTCATGTTGCTTTGACAATTTAAGTTTGCCGAAGAGTTAAAAATTTAATATAAGAACATAATCCGATTGATTTTCAAAATGAATTTCAATCGGATTTTTCATTTTATGGGGGGTGATTTATATGAGTGCAGAAGTAGCTGCCGCTAAAGCAGCCGTTGCAGTTGCATCGGATAAGCGTGGCAGAATCGCAATAGCAACAATCCTATGTTCAATAATAATGCTGTTCTTTCTGCCTTTGATTGTGTATATGGGTGTTATGAGTAATCTTGGTGAAATGGAGATTGACACCGTTCAGGCACAGCAGACGATTGTGCAGAATATGTCAGCAGAAGAAAAAGCGAAACTCCAGCATCTTGAAGATGTTATGGTGGGAATCGGCAAAGAATTTCAGAAAAGGAAACTGAATAACTACACAATCAAAAAGGCACAGGCGTTGTACGCTTGTGCCCTTTATGATATAGAAAAAACCGATCCCGACTTCATAACAAAGTATGCAGACTGTTTTGAGCAATCAGAAACAGACGAAGATTTGAGAAACGCAGTTTTTTCTGTCTTTGGTGTTCAGATCAATGCCGATGAGTTCAACAACCTTATGAGCGTTATCAAGAATACCGTTATTGATATTGATTTAACTGATACCGATAAAAATAACCTTGATTTAGTCAAGTGGGCGGAATTTGCCTATAACAACCACTGGGGATATGTGTGGGGATCACACGGTCAGGTGCTGACAGAAAAGGAACTGAACAGGCTTAAAGGTGTGTTCGGCTCTCATGTAACAGACAAGGAAGCATATATCCGTGAACATTGGCTCGGCAGAAGAACATCAGATTGCGTAGGTCTGATTAAAGGTTATGGCTGGTACAACGAGGAATCAGGAACAATTAAATACGGAACAAACGGAATGAAGGATGTTACAGCAGACGGAATGTTCTCTGCTGCCACAGAAAAAGGAACAATCGGTACAATGCCCGATATTCCCGGTCTTGCAGTTTGGCACAAAGGGCATATCGGTGTGTATATCGGAGGTGGATATGTTATCCATGCGGCCAACACCTATGACGGCGTTATTAAAACACCGATAACCTCAAGCGGATGGACACACTGGCTGAAAGTTCCGTATATTAACTATATTGAAGAAAGCGAGGAAACAGGATGATTACAGATATTTCAAAAGAACGGCAGACAAAAATACTTGAAAATGCACTTGATTGGTTTTCGGAACATTATGAATCCAAAGAATTGTTAGATATATTGTATGAGCATCTGGATATGACAGATGCGGAAATTGACTTGTTCGGTTTTGACTTTTCAGATATGGAACAAGATAATAGATTTTCTGTTTTTTGTATGAAAGATTATGAGGAGGCTGTATTCTTTACAACCGCAATTCCGAATGATTTATATTGTGTGGCAAGTACCTATCATTATTACATTAAAGATGATGTCGGCAGACTTTCTCTTGACAGTCTTGCCGGGTGTTTTTCAGATCAGCAGTTTATTGACGAACAGGTTTTTTCTGTCTTATGCGCAGCAATGTCAAAGGACAGCAGAATTGCATCATTGATAGAATTTGATTTTGACAACGAACAGTTAAAATACTGCGATAATGCAGATGGTATGTGGCAGACTTATGATTTGAATGATATATCTGAATCTGTTTTGAAATCAAATAGTAATAACGATTTAAACTACACTGCAAGAAAAAATATTTTTATGGAAAGTATTTCAAAAAAAGAAATCAGCAATACAGTTGAAGAAACAGACGAAGAAGAAAGTCCCTCAATGCGTATGTAATCATTGAAGGACTTTATTTCTTTTTAGGTCTTTTGGTATTCATGATACTGCCCGGCATTATAGTCGCAGAACCGTATTTATTTCTGATTGCATCAACAACAGAATCTATCTTTTGCTTTTTATCATTCTGAGCATCGTTTTCTCCGAAAAAAGATAACTGTTCGTTTCTGTCTTGCGTTATATCCGTAAGAGTAACGCCGAGCAGGCGAAGCGGAGTTTTGCCGTTCCATACTTCATCAAATAACTCTTTGACAGTGTTGTAAATATTGTAGGTAATATCTGTAGGTACAGTGAACTGCTTTTGATGTGATTTGTTGTTGAAATGATTATCACGGATATTAACACAGACACAATGTGCCTTAACTTTATCTGCACGCATTCGTGAAGCGGATGCATCAGTCAGCGAAAGCAAAAGGTTATACGCTGCTTGTTTATCGGTTATATTTTCTTCAACGGTAATGGAATGACCGTAGCTTTTAACCTCTCTTGGTGCTTCGGCAACAGGCTCATCATCAATTCCGTTTGCGTGGTTATGCAGTTGTTCACTTGCCTTATTGCCGACTAAAGATTTCAAAGTTGCAATATCAGTGTGAGCCAACTCTCCGATTGTTTGAATTCCGATGTTATTTAGTTTTTCAGCGGTAGCCTTGCCCAAGAACAGTAAGTCCCTTATCGGCAGAACCCACATTTTGCCTTTAACTTCATCATCAAAGAGCGTATGAACCTTGTCAGGCTTTTCAAAATCACTTGCCATTTTAGCAAGCAGTTTGTTAGAACCAACACCGACATTGACGGTGAAACCAAGCTCGGTTTTTATTCTGTCTTTGATTTCATAGGCAGTTTCGATTATATCAGGATAGACGTTCTCCATACCGCTCATATCAAGGAAACATTCGTCAATGGAGAATTCTTCAACAACAGGTGTGTACTCTCTGCAAATATCCTTAAAGGCTTTTGAGAATTTCGTATAAAGTTTAAAGTCAGGCGGTGCAATAACCAAATCAGGACACTTGCGAAGTGACATGGAAATCGGTTCGCCTGTGTTGATTTTATATTTTTTAGCAGGGATGGATTTTGCAAGCACAACACTTGTGCGTTTATTCGGATCACCGCTGATGACAGACGGTACAAGACGAATATCGTCTTTGCCTTCTTTCACCATCTGCGTTGCTGTCCAAGACAGGAAGGCACTATTGATATCAACATGAAATACAATTCTTTTTGACATAGTACACCTCCGAGTCTTGATAGAGTAATTTTATCATAAAGCGGAGGTAAACACAATAATTCAAATATCAGTTAGGAGTGATAGACTTGAAAAAAATTCAAAGTATATATGGAATATATAAGAAGCACGGCAGAGAGGCATTCCTCTCTGCCGCTGAACATTATTCGGATAATGTGGATTGGCATAGTGTTGAAAATACGGTCAGCAATATGGAATCCACTTTTTACAGCGAAAGACATAATCTCACCGAAGCCGAAAAAATGGTTAAAGATTACAATAACGGCTTAACTATTCTGAATGATGGTAATTCGGAATCAATGAATACCGCTCCGACCATGACAATGTGAAGGTGGTGAGTGAAATGAAAAAAGTAAATGTTACGGTACAGTACGATGAAGAAAAGTACAAGGCGGTCAAAATGTATCTTGAAAAGAAAGGCAAAAATCTTGATGACGAGATAGCCGGGTATATGGATACATTGTTTACAAAGCATATTCCTGCAACCGTTCGTGAGTATTTTGATATGAAGAACGAGTCAGCAGTGCAGTCGGATAATAAGTAAGAATTTATACTTGTCGAGCCGCGTGGCGAGCTGTGGTAAGAGTTTATTGTTTAGTCGGGAAAGTAGTCAAATATACTGTTAAAAGCGAATTAGAGGAGGTTCCGGCAAGTATTTGCTTTCTATATATGTTGATTTGAGAGGGTTTAAGCAAGTATAAATTTGCTCAAAATTGCAAGGTTGAAAAAAAGCAGGATAAAGGCTTTATGCCGCTTTCAGCGACAAAAAGCCGAAAAACACCGCACGGCAACGCCGAGCGGACTTAAACTTTTTATATCAAAATGAGTTTTGAGTGATGCACTTTGATATACAAAACTGAAAACTTTTATGTTATATGATTGTAAATTTTGCATTATATAAGCCTTTTTGAGCAGTATTTTTTATATCAAAGTGTTATATCAAAATAAGGAGTTGATAAAAATAGACGAAAATGAGATGAAAAGGGTATGTTTATATCTCCCTACTGAAATTATTGAAATGTGCGATGGGAATTTAAGTCTTGCAAAAGCAAAAAGCAGAAATCAATTTGTTATTGACGCAATAAAACTATACGATTGTGTATTGCATAAAGATGTTAATACCGAACTACTAACCCCGGCATTTGAAACCGTAATTGATGCAAGACTTGATTTAACCGAGTACAGATTATCGCAAATTATTTTTAAACTTGCCTTTGAAATGGCAGCAACAATGAACATACTTGCAGGAACTTTTCAGCTTGATGCGGAAAAATTTGAATTAACGAAGGACAGAGTTTTGAACGAAGTCAAAGCAGTAAATGGTGCTATAAATCTGAAAGATATTATTGATTATCAGAACGGTGACGGATAATGGCAAAGCTGATTTTATACAGTCCATACTATAAAGCAACTGATTACAGAATGGGTAAATATGTAAGATATATTGCAACAAGAGAAGGTGTTGAACTGCCGAAGAATACAAAACTAAACCGTCCTGCAACCAAAAAGCAGAAGGATTTAATTGAAAATATGCTTAAAGATTTTCCGAATTGCTATGAGCTTTTGGAATACAAGGACTACCTTGACAAGCCTACAATTGAGAATGCTAGTGAGTTTATAACAAGAGTTCTTGAAGCTAATGTGCACTCGGAAAACATGGGCGGTTACGTCAAGTATATGGCAAACCGCCCCGGTGCAGAAAAACTATCAGGTAACGGATTGTTTTCTGACAACAATACACCGATTGTTTTATCAAAAGTTGAACAGGAACTGAACAATTATGAAGGTAATGTGTGGACTCATATCATATCTCTAAAGAGAGAGGATGCCGCCAGGCTCGGTTTTGATAATGTAAAAGCGTGGCAGGGATTATTAACTGCAAAGCGGAATGAAATCGCTAAAAATATGAATATTAATCCCGAAAATTTTAAGTGGTACGCCGCCTTTCATAATGAAAGTCACCACCCTCATATTCACATGGTTGCCTATTCAACTAAGCCTACCGAAGCGTATTTATCCAAAAAAGGAATACGAAATATCAAGTCTTGCCTTGCAAAAGAAATCTTTAAAAATGATTTAATTCAGATATATAAAGAGCAGACAGATATACGAGATAGGCTCAAGACAAGCAGTAAAGAAATTGCTGAAAATCTGATTGAAAATATTATAAAAGGCAACTTTCAGAATGAAAATATTGAAAGACTTTTGTTTGATTTGAACGATAAATTGAAACGAACATCAGGCAAAAAGGTCTACGGATATCTGAAACCCGAAGTCAAATTGATTGTTAATCAGATCGTTGATGAGCTTGAAAAAGAGGAAAATATTAAGTCACTTTATGTGTTATGGTATGAGCAGAAAGACAAAATTACAAGCAATTACACGAGCGAAAAATTAAAAAGAATTCCGTTGTCTGTAAACAAGGAATTCAAAAGCATTCGCAATATGGTAATTAAAGAGGCTTTATCTATTGACAATTTTAATCTGACTTTTGACGATGAAATTTCCACTAAACCCGTCATGATTAGTATAGACGAAACCGAAGGCTATGCAGGTGACGATAACACAAATGAGGATTATTTTGATTTTGCATTGAATTCATCAGAAAAATATTGGAAAGCGAAAAGATTGCTTGACGAAAATTCAAAGGAATACGATTTTGAAAAAGGCTTTGCATTGCTGAAATTATCTGCAAAAGAAGGCAATCAGTACGCGCAATACAAGCTCGGCAGAATATTAATTGTTAATGAGTTAAGCGAAGAAGATATTGACGAGGGTGTATATTGGTTGGGAAAAGCCTGTGAGCAAGGCAATGAATATGCCGAATACTATCTCGGTAAACAGTATCTCGGCAACGGAAAAGTGGATGAGAATTACAAAAGAGCAATACACCTTTTAAGTGAATCGGCAAGTGAAGGCAACAAGTATGCAAAGTATTCTCTTGCCTGTCAGTATTTATTTTCAGATAAGTTTAAGGACAAAATCAAGGAAGGTTTGGAACTGCTTGAAGGCTCGGCTGACAAGAAATTTGCTCCGGCTGAAAAGATGCTTGCGTTTATAATCCTCAAGGGTGAATTACTGCCAAAAGACGAAATGCGAGCATACAATTTACTTTTGCACAGTGTATCTCTCGGAGATGACAAGGCTGAGTATGCTCTTGCGAAGTTATTATTGAACAGTGATGTGATACCTAAAGACGCAGAGCGAGCAATAAAGCTATTGATTTCTGCCATAGAAAAGAACAATGAATGGGCGAAAGTTTTACTCGGAAAAATGCTTTTATTCGGTATTGATATACAAAAAAATGAAGAAAAAGGAATTGAACTTTTGCAGTCGGCAGCAGAACAAGGAAACGAACACGCTGTAAAAATATTGCAGAATAGAGATAACCATCTAAAGTATTTAGCCGCAATGTCTGCTATGCGATTATTCGGTTATATGGGCAATCTGTTCGGCAAGAAATTCAATACTGATAAATCAAAAACAGGCTTCAGGATTGATAAGAAACAGCGCAGACAGATTGAAGAAAAGAAAATGGCACAGGGATTAAGGTCATAGCAAAAGCCTGCGATTCACTCGCAGGCTTTAATGATTAATATAAAATGATTTTTATTTTAATGGCTCCAAAATATATTTAGTAGAGCTATCATATTCACGATTAGTCAGCTCTGAACGAACAATATCATCATTTAACATTTTAATCAGTTCATTAACATCTTTTTGAGAATTAATGACGATTTGATTATCCTTAAATTGAAACTTGTCCTTATATCTTGGATGCTTTTTTAAACCACTTATTAATTTATCTTTTTTCATTTTAAGTACTGGGGAATTTTTAGCTTTCAGAAGTTTCTTTGCATTAGTTAATTTTTGTTTATCACTAAATGCAAATATTTTTTCCGTATCAGATACAATGTCAAGTTCTGAAATAATGCTAATTGTTTTCTC
Source organism: uncultured Oscillospiraceae bacterium (assembly GCA_902489595.1). Classification (GTDB taxonomy): domain Bacteria; phylum Bacillota; class Clostridia; order Oscillospirales; family Acutalibacteraceae; genus Eubacterium_R. The sequence goes on from CABUAS010000008.1 coordinate 42,200, forward strand.
TGCTTCACTACGAATGTATTTGTCAAAACCAAAAGTCGTTTGCAATAATTTTATATTTGATGTAACAATACTTTCATTTATTATCAAAAAATCAAATCGGGAATCAATTTTTAATATATCACGATCAAGTGTAACATATGTATTGCCGTTTAACATTGCATAAAGAGATTTGCTTCTTTTTATCATTCTAACTGGATAAATATGTTGATAAAACCATATTGCCTGATCATTAAGATTGATTCTAAATAGTAATCCGACAAGTGAGTCTTGTTCTTTTTCAGAATAAACTTCATTAACATTTTTA
>CABUAS010000009.1 GCA_902489595.1 uncultured Oscillospiraceae bacterium
TAGCATATTTGTCCCTGGAGAGGGACTCTAATAACTACTACTTTATTATACGAGGGTGAAGATATTGAGTCGCAGGATATTTCTTTTGATAATCCAAGCAGTAAATTATATTCATATGATGATTTAAAAGAAATGGCTGTATTTATAGAATATGAAGAAGGAACTGTCGGTAGCGGCGGAGCAGGATATATTGAGAATAATAACCTGCAATATGCTTTAATAGCAGGGGGTGCGGTGCTCGGTTTGTGTGCCGCGGCGCTGATTATTAACTTTGCTTCAAAGAAAAAGGCGAGAGTAACGGGAAATTCGTAGGGTGCGGCGTCCCCGACGCACCGTAAAATAAAAAAATACTTGACAACGCTTAATTTATATATTATAGTAATAGCGTAAGATAAGGTAAGAAAGTGAGAGTGGTCTTTGCGGACCGCTCTCATATTATTGTTAGGAGGTTTTGGCGTTTGGCAGGTAAAAACACGGTGGAAATTGTTGAAAGCATTGTTAAGCCTTTTGCCGATGAACTGGGATTGGAACTTTGGGATGTTACCTTTAAAAAAGAGGGCGCAGACTGGTATCTCAGAATTTTTATTGACAAAGACGGCGGTGTATCCATTGATGACTGTGTTGATTTAACACACGCGGTTACAAAGCCCATTGATGAGGCAGACCCCATTTCGCAGAGTTATATGCTTGAAGTCTGCTCACCCGGTGTGGAAAGAGAATTAAAGCGTGATTGGCATTTTGAAAAATATGTCGGCTCACCCGTAATGATGCGCACAATCCGACCGATAGACGGCGTGCGTGATTTTAACGGAATTCTTTCGGCGTATGAAAACGGTGCAGTTACCGTAAAATTGCAGGACGGCAGTGAAATCACGGCTAATAAAAAAGACGCTTCTTATGTGAAGCTTGATGATTTTGACATTAATGATTTTAAGTAAATTGAAAATTTAACGTTGCGGTGCGTCGGGGACGCCGCACCTTACGGAAGGTTTGTAGGGGCAATTCACGAATTGCCCGTATATAAATAAATATACAATTCAATTAAATAATAAAAAGAGGAAAGGTTGATAGGAAAAATGAGCAAGGAATTTTTTGAAGCAGTTAAAATGCTTGAGGCTGAAAAAGGTATATCGGCAGATTATCTTTATGAAAAGATTGCCGCTGCAATCGTTGTTGCGGCTAAGCACGAGTTTAACGGCAAAGATATTGTGCACTGTGATATTGACCCCGAAAAGGAAAAAATCAAAGTGTATGCACAGAAAAATGTTGTTGAGGAAATTGAAGACCCCGACACCGATTTAACGCTTGAACAGGCACAGTTAATCCGTAAATCGGCAAAAATCGGCAAAACGGTTGATATTCCGATTAAAACAAAGAATTTGGGCAGAATTGTTGCGCAGACTGCAAAGCACGTTATCCGCCAGGGTATCAGAGAGGCAGAGCGAGGCAAACAGATGGCAGAGTTCCAGAGCAAAACACAGGAACTTGTTACTGCAAAGGTTAACCGTGTTGACCCTGTAACGGGCAATGTAACTGTTGAAATCGGCAAAACTTTTGCAACTTTGCCCAAAAACGAGCAGGTGCCGGGCGAAGTTCTTAATGCAGGCGACCAGACAAAGATTTACATTGTTGATGTTAAGGACGGCGGAAAAGGCCCGAAGGTACTTATTTCAAGAACACATCCCGGCCTTGTAAGAAGACTGTTTGAGCAGGAAGTTCCCGAAATTTTTGACGGCACTATTGAAATCAAATCAGTTTCACGTGAGGCAGGCTCAAGAGCAAAGATTGCCGTGTTCAGCAAGGATGAAAATGTTGACGCAGTAGGCGCTTGCATCGGTCCGAGAGGTCAGCGCGTTGCCGCTATTGTAACTGCTCTCGGCGGTGAAAAAATTGATATTGTAAATTACGATGAAGACCCGACAAAGTTTATTGCCGCTTCGCTTGCCCCGTCAAAGGTGTGCGATGTTCAGGTGCTTGACGAAAGCATTAAAAGCTGCTGTGCAACTGTTCCCGATGACCAGTTAAGTCTTGCAATCGGCAACAAGGGTCAGAACGTAAGGCTTGCAGCAAGACTTACAGGCTGGAAGATAGATATTAAGCCTGAATCGGGCTTCTATCAAGGTAAATCCGAAGAGGTTGAGGACAATGAAGACTAAGCGTGAGGCTAAACGCATGTGCACCGGCTGCGGTGAAATGTTTGATAAAAAGGCGCTTATCAGGGTTGTGAAAAGCCCCGACGGTGAAGTCAGTCTTGACCTTACAGGCAAGAAAAACGGCAGGGGCGCATATGTGTGCAACAATCTTGAATGTCTTAAAAAAGCAAGAAAAAAAAGAGCCTTTGAGCGTGCATTTTCAATGAAAATCGACGATGAGGTTTACAATAAAATGGAAGAAGAAATTGTAAGTGAATAAAGAAAAAACACTTTCAATGCTCGGGCTTGCACGGCGTGCAGGCAGGCTTTCAATGGGTCACGATATGGCTGAAAAGGCACTTGTTTCAGGCAAAGCAAAATTGCTTATTTTTGCCGCCGATTCATCTGAAAGAATTTATAAAGAATTTGAGCATTTAATTTCTAAAAAGAACATAAAAGTTAAGGTGCAAAAGCCTGATATAACGATGAACGAAATTCATTTTGCCTGCGGCTGCAAAGCAGGCGTTGTAACAGTCAACGATGTGAATTTCGCAGACAGAATAGTTTCACTTATCTGTGACAGTGAAACCGAGTAATTAAGGAGGAATTGCATATATGGTAATTAAAACTAAAATCTCCGATTTAGCAAAGGATCTCGGCAAATCAAACAAAGAGATTATTGACATTTTTACCGAGATTTGCGGCGGTGCTGCCAAAAAGCCTGCAACTGTTCTTGAAGAACAGGAACTCAATATGTTTTTTGACAAAATCACAAAAGACAGCAGTGTAAAGAATTTTGACGCTTATTTCAAAGCAGGCGAAAAAAAGCAGGCAAAAAATAAAAATCAGAATAAAGAGAATAATAAGGCTCAGAATAAAAATCAGGAGCAATCTCAGACCAAAAATAAAGATAAAAATGAAAAACAAAACGATAATCAAAATCAGAAACAGAGCAAGCCTGCCGCTCCTAAAAAAGAAAAGGCTTTAACCGAGAAAGACAAAAAGCGTGAAAGCCAGGCGGCTATTCTGCAAATGGCAGAGCAGGCTGCAAAGCGTGCAGAGGAAAAGGCTAAGAAAAAGGCAAATCAGGCTCCGCAGGCAAGAACAAAGGGTGAAGCTCGCCGTATTGATACAAGAGTCAACAGTGTTGACCTTGAAAAGTACAATCAGAAATATGAGGATATTGCCCCTGCATCATCAATGGGCGATTATCAGAAAAAGCAGAAACTGAATCAGAAATCAAAGCAGTACAGAAAGAAAAAGCCGCAGGGTATGCATGCCCGTTCAAAGAAAGAAACAGAACAGCAGAGGCTTGCCCGTATTGCCGCTCAGAGAAAGAAACAGCAGATTAAAATTCAGGTCGGCGATGAAATCACAGTCGGTGATCTTGCAGCCCTTCTCCGTATGACGGCTACCGAGGTTATTAAAAAGTTAATGTCACTCGGTGTTATGGCTACCGTTAATGAGGTTATTGACTTCGATACTGCCGAAATTGTTGCAACCGAACTCGGCGCAAAAGTTGAAAAGCAGGTTGAAGTTACTATTGAAGAGCAGATTATCGAAGAAGAAGTTGAGGACGATGAAAACGCTGTTACAAGACCTCCTGTTGTCTGCGTAATGGGTCACGTTGACCATGGTAAAACCTCTATTCTTGACGCTATCAGAGATACGGATGTCACTTCCACCGAGGCAGGCGGTATCACACAGGCTATCGGCGCTTATCAGGTAGATGTTGACGGTCAGAAAATCACTTTCCTTGACACACCCGGTCACGCTGCATTTACCGCTATGCGTGCAAGAGGTGCTATGGCAACCGATATTGCAGTGCTTGTTGTTGCCGCTGACGACGGTATTATGCCGCAGACGATTGAGGCTATCAACCACGCAAAGGCAGCAGGAATTGAAATTATTGTTGCCATCAATAAAATGGATAAAGAGGGTGCAAACCCGACAAGAATTATGGAACAGCTTACCGAGCAGGAGCTTGTGCCCGAAGAATGGGGCGGCGACGTTATTTGTGTTCCCGTTTCAGCCAAAACAAAAATGGGTATTGACAAACTGCTTGAAACAATTCTGCTTGTTGCCGAAATGGGCGAATTCAAGGCAAATGCAGACAGAACGGCAAAAGGTATCGTTATTGAGGCTAAGCTTGACAAGGGCAGAGGTCCTATTGCAACATTTCTTGTTCAGAACGGTACTCTTAACGCAGGGGATTATGTTGTTGCAGGCACGGCAGTCGGCAGAGTGCGTGCAATGACCGACTATAAGGGCAGAAAGATTAACTCGGCAGGTCCGTCTGTTCCCGTTGAGATTATGGGTCTTGATTCTGCTCCTATGAGCGGTGATGCTTTCAACGTTGTTTCTAATGAACGTCTTGCAAAAGAGCTTGTTGAACAGCGTAAGGCAAAGGCTAAGGAAGAAGAATTCAAGCTTTATCAGAAGGTTACGCTTGACACTCTGTTCTCAACGCTTGAAGAGGGCGAAATGAAAGAGCTTAATATTATCGTTAAGGCTGATGTTCAGGGCTCTGTTGAGGCAGTTAAGCAGTCGCTTCTCAAGATTGAAAATGACGAAGTAAGAGTTAAGATTATTCACGGTGCAGTCGGTGCTGTCAATGATTCAGACGTTATGCTTGCAAATGCGTCAAATGCTATTATCGTTGCTTTTGCAACAGGCGTTGAGCAGATTGCACAGGATAATGCAAACAGAGACGGCATCGAGATTAAGCAGTATGATATTATTTATGATGCTATTGAGGATATTGAAAGCGCTATGCGAGGTATGCGCTCCGTTAAATACAGAAATGTTGATACGGGCACGGTTGAAGTACGTGAGGTTTACACACTTTCAAGCGTCGGTTCAATCGCAGGTTCGCTTGTAACAGGCGGTACAGTGCGCAGAAACGGCAAGGTTCGTGTAGTTCGTAACGGAAAGCAGATTGCAGATACTGCAATCAAAAACCTCAAGCGCTTCAAGGATGACGTTAAGGAAGTATCTTCGGGCTATGAATGCGGTATCTCTCTTGAAAACTGGGACGATATCAAAGCAGGAGATATTCTTGAATGTTATATTGTAGAGGAGTACAGGGATTAAAATAAATGGCTTCTCCTTTTGCCTGAAAGCTGAATTGCAGGGGCGGATATTATCCGCCCGATTCAGTGAAAAGGCTGATTTACAGAATATGAAAGGCTTGGTAAATAAATATGGCAGGATTTCATATAGACAGAATTTCGGAAGATATAAAGCGTGAAATTATTTCAATTATGAGGGAGCTGAAAGACCCTCGTGTAAACGGCAGAATGCTTACTGTTGTAAATGTTTCGGTTTCTTCCGATTTAAGCTATGCCAAAGTTTATGTCAGCGCAATGGAGGGTATTGACACGGCAAAAACAGCCTGCAAGGGTTTAACATCTGCATCGGGCTATATCCGCCGTGCGCTCGGTAATAATCTTCATTTAAGAAAATCACCGGAACTTACCTTTATTGCCGATGATTCCATTGAAAAAGGAATGGAGATTTTTGAAAAATTAAAGGAAACTGAAAATGAGAATTGATGTTAAAAGGTGTGCCGAGCTTTTAAATGAGCATAATAATATACTTATTTTAACCCATGCTCACCCTGACGGCGATACGCTCGGCTCGGGCTTTGCTCTATGCCGTGCGCTTATGGCTCTCGGTAAAAAAGTTAGGGTTGTCAATGCAGACGAAATACCGAAAAAGTATGATTATCTTTATAAAGATTTGAGCTTTGCCGATTTTAAAGAGGAATATATTGTTGCCGTTGATGTTGCAACAGAAAATCTTTTGGGCGCTTTAGCAGATGTCTACGGCGGAAAAATCAATCTTTGTATTGATCATCACGGCACAAACACCGAATATGCAAAAAATCTGCTTCTTATTGAAACTGCATCTGCAAGCGAGATAATTTATCAGGTAATTCTTGCTCTCGGCGTTTTGATTGATAAAAAAACGGCTGACTGCCTTTATACAGGCATTTCAACAGATACGGGCTGTTTCAGATATGCAAGCACGACGGCTGATACTTACCGTGCTGCCGCAGACCTTATTGATAAAGGCGCAGATAACGGCGCAATCAACCGTGCAATGTTTGAAACGAAAACAAAAACATATGCCCGTCTTGAAAGGCTTGCAATCGAGGGAATGAAATTTTACCTTGATGAAATGGTATGCGTTATCACCGTTACACAGCAAATGTATAAGGAGTCAGGCTCAAACGAGCAGGAGACGGAGGCGCTTGCCTCGCTTACAAGGCAGATTGAGGGCGTTGAAATCGGCATAACAATCCGTGAAAAGGAAGACGGTACGTGCAAAGCGTCGTTCAGAACGTTCGGCGTGAATGCTGCTGAAATCGCAAAGGCATTCGGCGGCGGCGGTCATCCTCAGGCGGCGGCATGCCGCTTTAACTGCTCTGTTGATGAGGCAACCGAAAAGCTGATTGAAAAATGCAGGGAAATTCTTGAATGACGGGAATAATTTGTGTAAATAAAGAAAAGGATATAACCTCCTTCGGCGTATGCGCTAAAATGCGTGGAATACTTAAGGAAAAAAAGGTGGGGCACACAGGCACGCTTGACCCTATGGCAACGGGCGTGCTGCCTGTTATGATCGGCGGTGCAACACGCTTTCTTGATTATCTGCCTGAAAGCGATAAGGGCTACCGTGCCGTTTTTGTGCTCGGTAAAACGACTGACACGCTTGATATTACAGGCACGGTCACTGCCGAAAATGAGGTGAATGCATCAAAGGCAGATGTTGAGCGTGTTCTTGCACAGTTTAAAGGAAGAATTATGCAGACTCCGCCTATGTATTCAGCCGTTTCGATAAACGGAAAACGCCTTTATGAGCTTGCAAGACAGGGCGTAGAGGTTGAGCGTGAAAAGCGTGAGGTTGAAATAAAGCACCTTGAGCTTGTAAATTGCAGCGAGGCTGAAAATGAGTACACGATTGATGTTTTGTGCACAAAAGGTACATATATCAGAACGCTTATTGATGATATAGGCAGGGTGCTCGGCTGCGGCGCAGTTATGACTTCGCTTGTCAGAACTTATGCAATGGGCTTTACGCTTGATGACTGTAAAACGCTCGGAGAATTACAGCAGTTAAAAGACAGCGGAGAGGGCTTTGATGATGTGCTTTTACCGCTTGAAAAAGCGCTTTGGGCTTATGATAAGGTGTCTGTCAGCCCTGCGCAGTTGATTCGCTTTAAAAACGGCGGTGCACTTGATTCGGTGCGTATAAAAAAACAGCTGAATGCCGATGAAATCTATCGCGTATATTCAGGCGACGGTGAGTTTTTAGGTCTCGGCAAGGCAGATAAAACACAGTTAAAGGTTGAAAAACTTTTTGTAAATAAATAGATTATGACTAATGAAAACAATAAAAAAAGACACGCAGTAGCGCTTGGTGATTTTGACGGTATGCACCTTGCCCACAAAACAGTTGTAACAGGTGCAGAAGATGTTACCATTTACTGTGTGAATAATAAATTTTCACTTCTTCAGAAAAGTATTTTTGAGGAAAGATACAGGAATGCCGTTTTTGCCGATTTCGATGAAATCAAAGGTCTTTCGGGCGAAGAATTCATTGAAAACATTCTGATTAAAAAATTCGGCGCAGAAATGATTTTGTGCGGCTTTAATTTCAGATTCGGCAAAAATGCCTCATGGTCTGCACTTGATATGCGAAAATATCTTGAAAAGCGTGATGTATGGGTGCGTATTCTTGATGCGCAGGATTATGAGGGTCAGCCGATAAGCTCCACCCGTATCCGAAAGGCGGTTTCAGAGGGCAGAATTGAGGCGGCAAACGAAATGCTCGGCTATAATTTTACATATGAGGCTGAGGTTATTCGGGGTGATATGCGGGGCAGAACAATCGGTTTTCCCACAATAAATCAGCATCTGCCCGAAAGCCTTATTGCGCCCAAATTCGGTGTATATGAAAGCAAAGTCATTATTGACGGCAGAGAGTATAAGGCGTTTACAAATATCGGTATGCGCCCTACGTGGCGTGTTGAAAAACCGCTTTCCGAAACGCATATTTTCGGCTTTGAGGGCGATTTATACGGCAGAACCGTTGCTGTTGAACTGCTCAGGTATTTAAGAAGTGAAAAAACTTTTAAAGATGTTAATGAACTGAAAAGGCAGCTTGATTATGATAAAAGCAGTATTATTTGATTTTGACGAAACTTTGCAGGACAGGACAAAGGCGTTTGAGGGTTATATGGACGCTTTTATGCAGGATTTTTTGCCGGATTTGCCGAAGTCGGAGCAGGAAAAGCGCAAAAAAGATATGGTTGATACGGGCAACGGCGGTTATGTTGACCGTAAGAAATGGTATCAGAGCCTCATTGATATGTGGCATTGGAAAAATGCACCGTCACCCGCCGTACTTGCCAATCATTACGATACTCAGTTTGGCTATCACAATGTTATTTTTGACGGCTCCAAACCGCTTTTGCAGGCACTGCGTGAAAAAGGCTTAATAACAGGCGTTATAACGAATGGCCCGTCAATTCTTCAGCAGACAAAAATGGAGCAGAGCGGTCTTATGCCTTACTGTGATATAGTTGTTGTTTCGGGTGATTTGCCTTTTGCAAAGCCCGACAGGCGTATTTTTGAATATACAGCCGATAAACTCGGACTGAAAACAAGCGAATGCCTTTATGTAGGTGATCACCCTGTAAATGATATTGCAGGCGCAAAGCTTGCAGGTATGCAGGCACTGCGTATGAATTGGGGTTGGTTTTACAATGTTGACCTTCGCCCCGATGTTCCTGTTATTTCAAACATTTATGATGTTTTAAAATATATACAATTAAAATTTTTTTGTAGGGGGAGGGCCTCTGTGCCCTCTCCTTTTTTGTTTCGTAGGGTGCGGCGTCCCCAACGCACTGTTTTTGAGTTTTGTATAAACTTATTTCGGCGGGCTGAGGGCAGTCCGTCCTACGGTAATCAGTGTATTAGAATTAATTGTTTACTATTTTGCGTGTAACATTTTCTGTGTTTGCTTGGTTTTATTAGTGAAAGGAGGTTTTATTATGTCAAAAAGTTCGTCGGCGAAAGAAGAGGAGTTAATCAGAAAATACTCTTCTGCAGTTTATAAAATTGCATACTCCATAACTTCAAACAGGGCAGACAGCGATGATATTTATCAGAATGTGTTTTTAAGATACATAAGAAAAAAGCCTGATTTTAAAGATGAAAATCACGCAAAAGCGTGGTTTATCAGGGTTACGGTGAACTGTGCCAAAAGTTTTTTAACACAGGCGTGGAATAAAAATACCGAGCCTTTGAATGAGAATATTGAATATAATCATAATGAAAAGCATAACCTCGATTTTGCTTTAAAACAGCTTACGCCAAATTGCAGAACAATTATTTATCTGTATTATTATGAGGGGTATTCAACAGGCGAGATTGCCTTAATGCTTGATATGAAAGAGAATGCAGTAAGAACTTCGCTTTCAAGGTCACGAAGTAAACTTGAAATTATTTTAAAAAAGGAGGGCTATAATGCTTGATAAAGAATTAAGGGATTATTTTGACGGTATAGAGCCTGATAATGAACTTGTTGAAAGGATGGCAGCCATGTCAAACGAATCAAACAATAAAAAAAGAATTAAGATGAGCACAAAAATAATAGCAATAATTGCAGCTGTTATCTGCGTTTTCGGTGCAGTAACCGCCACGGCGGCAATTTTAAGAGTACATAATGATGAAAACGGCATTGTTGATGTCAGAGAAGATGTTGGGTCTTTTATTCTCGACTTTTCAAAGGCATGCAAAACGCCCGAAAAATTAAGCAATCCCGATAATGATATTGTAAAAGCGTTTGAAGAAAAAGGCATCCGAAATGTTATAATTCCGAATGCCCTTATTAAAGACGGTTATGTTGTAAGCAATGCAAATCCGTTTTTGCCGAATTATACCTCGGCAATGTTTGAGTTTTCAAAGGAAGGTGCAAACAGTGTTTCTGCAACCGTTGTACAGGATATTGCCGAAAGTGATATTCCAGGTTTTTGGGGCACAGGCGATGAAAACAGCACGGCAGAGGTTATAAACGTCAATGGTATGGATGTTGTTGTTGCTTATATGGGTGACGAAACGATAGGCTTTGCAAGTTTTATCTTTTATGCAAACGAAAATACAATTTATCACTTTTCACTGCAAACAAGTCTTGATGAGCAGGCACTCAAAGAAGAAACTTATGCTTTCGTTGCGTCACTTGCCGAATAAAAATGATTTCGCTTAAAATCATTCTTCAAGCAGATTATTTTCCCTTAACATACTGATAAAATTATCAATATCTTTTTCGGCGGTGGCGGGGTCGACTTCGTATTCGTCGAGCACCATTTTAAGCATTTCGTCTTTCGTAATGTTTTTTTGCAGGCAGTCCCAGAAAAAGCCGCCCGAGCCGTTTAAAGTAATCATTCCGTTAAAATCAAATGCTGTTCTGCCCACGGGCACAACAATTTCAGAGCCTGCTATATTTCTTTTTGCAAATCCGTTTTTTATTTTCATAATAACACCTTATATTATAATACTTTTTACTTATTTGCCTCCCTTGCTAAAGGGAGGTGCCGAGTTTACGAGGCGGAGGGATTTTGTTTTTGAATCCTCCTACCGCAAGCGGTCCTTAACACCTTTTTGTCACTGCGTGACATTTCCCCTGATAGGGGAATCGCCTTTAACAAGGATGGCATAAATATTTTTATATTATTATAACAATTTGCACAAATGCTTTCAAGCAATAGGCGAAAAAAGATAAAAATTTACAGAAATTATTATGTTTTACTTGAAGATATAACCTTAATTGGTTATAATATCAATGGTAATTTTTAATAATTATTAAAAAGGATAAAAGGAGATTTAAAATGGTTTATTCAAATGAAGTTGAACAGATGTGTACCGTTAAAAAAGGTCCGCATCATGGTCCTGCTCCTATTCCCGAAGAAGGAAAATGGGTAAAATCTTATCAGATCAGCGACATCAGCGGCTTTTCACACGGTATCGGCTGGTGCGCACCGCAGCAGGGTGCCTGCAAAATCAGTCTTAATGTTAAAGACGGTATTGTAGAAGAAGCACTTGTTGAAACAATCGGCTGCTCAGGTATGACTCACTCTGCAGCAATGGCAGCAGAAATTCTGCCGGGCAAAACACTTCTTGAGTGCCTTAACACAGACCTTGTTTGTGACGCTATCAACGTTGCTATGAGAGAAATTTTCAAGCAGCTTGCTTACGGCCGTTCACAGTCTGCATTTTCAGAGGGCGGTCTTGTTGTAGGCGCTGCTCTTGAAGATCTCGGTAAGGGTCTCAGAAGTCAGGTAGGTACAATGTTCTCAACAAAGCTCAAGGGCGTTCGTTATATGGAAATGGCTGAGGGTTATGTTACACGTATGGCTCTTGACGAAGAGGGCGAGGTTATCGGCTATGAATTCGTTAAGGTAGGCAAGATGCTTGAGGATATTCGTCACGGCAAAACTCCTGACGAGGCATACAAAGCAAATATCGGTAATTACGGTCGTTTTGCAAATGCTGCAAAGTATATCGACCCTCGTGAAGAATAAGATAAGGAGGACTGAAAAATGGCAAATGATGTAAAATTTGAAGGCAAGGAAAGAAGAATTGCCAAAATAGAAAAATGTCTTGCAGAATACGGTCTTTCAAGTCTTGAAGAAGCAAGAGATTTATGCCTTTCAAAGGGCATTGATGTAGATGCTATCGTTAAAGGCGTTCAGCCTATCGCATTTGAAAATGCAAGCTGGGCTTACACACTCGGCGCTGCAGTTGCTATCAAAAGCGGTGTAACAACTGCTTCGGCTGCTGCTGAAAAAATCGGTGTAGGGCTTCAGGCTTTCTGTATTCCCGGTTCGGTTGCAGAGCAGAGAAACGTTGGTCTCGGTCACGGTAATCTCGGCGCTCGTCTTCTTTCTGAAGAAACAAAGTGCTTTGCATTCCTTGCAGGTCACGAATCCTTCGCAGCTGCTGAGGGTGCAATCGGTATCGCAAGAACTGCTAACAAGGTTCGTAAAGAGCCGCTTCGCGTTATTCTTAACGGTCTTGGTAAAGATGCCGCTTATATTATTTCAAGAATCAACGGTTTCACTTATGTAAAAACAGATTATGATTTCTATACAGGCGACCTTAAGGTTGTTGAAACAAAGGCATTTTCAGACGGTGAAAGAGCAGCAGTTAAGTGCTACGGTGCTAACGATGTTCTTGAAGGCGTTGCAATTATGAAGGCTGAGGGCGTTGATGTTTCTATCACAGGTAACTCAACTAACCCGACACGTTTCCAGCACCTTGTTGCAGGCACATATAAGAAGTGGGCACTTGAAAACGGCAAGTCATACTTCTCAGTTGCATCAGGCGGCGGCACAGGCCGTACACTTCATCCTGATAATATGGCTGCAGGTCCTGCATCATACGGTTTAACAGACTCTATGGGCAGAATGCACGGCGACGCTCAGTTTGCAGGTTCATCTTCAGTTCCTGCTCACGTTGAAATGATGGGTCTTATCGGTATGGGTAATAACCCAATGGTGGGCGCAACAGTTGCAACAGCAGTAGCCGTTGAGGAAGCTATGAAATAAATCAAACTCTTTAAACCCTCGGTTTTCCGGGGGTTTTCATTTTTTATAATGGTGTAGGAATAGGAGAAAAATGACACAATTCGTACATTATTCCTACATTGTTCGTACACCTCGTTCCTACATCAACAGTATTTACACTCTATTTTATTTTTTTCATTTCTGTTTTAAGCCATTTAATTTCTCTTTGAGTGTATACGCGCTCGGTTATGTCATTTATAGAATGACCGACAATATACTTAATAGCATATTCATCCACATTATATTTTTTTGCTATTGTTATAAAATGTTTTCGTCCATCGTGTGGTTTGTGTTCGGAATTTAATTTTAAAATATCGATAATTTTGCTAAATCGCTGCCGATATTTATCATACGTAAATTTTAGACTATTTCTATGTGTCTTTGTGTCGGTACAATTAATAAGATATTTACTTCCTAAAGCGACGGCTTCGTCATATCGCCGTTTAATTAGCGGCATTATTTTTGGATGGATTGGAACTACTCTATTGGTTCCAGCCTCGGTTTTCATTCCTCCGATTATAGTTTCATTTTCCAAATCAACATTTTCTAATTCAATTAATCCTAACTCTTGAGGACGCCAACCTGCATAACATTGTATTAGAACAATATCAACATACGGAACATTGCTTACATTATTCCACATTATATTTATTTCATCGTCAGTAAAAGGTATATGGTCTCGTTTCGCTTCTTCTCGTTCTTTTATAACATTATCCGAAATATCAAATGTTCGTGCATAGTTTCTATCTACGATTTCATATTCAACTGCATAATCCAGCATAAGATTAAATAATGATTTAATACGAGATTTAATGTTCGCTGTCGGTGTTCGTTCTTTTCCTTTTACCAATGCAATTCCGTTTTCCATGCAGCCTTTTATATGTCTAGCTCTTATATCTTTAACTCTCATGTAATAAACGGATGAACAGTATTTCCATGCTGAAGTAATTGTTCTTTCGCTTGAATTACTTTTTAAAGTTTTGAAATATTGATCAGTCCATTTATCATATAGCTCTATTACCAGTATGTCACTGTTTAAATCGTAAGGGTTTTTGTGATATTCTAATAATGCCTCGTAGGCTTCTTTGTATGTCGAAAAATAAGCTTCCGGGCGTAGTAATTTTGTTATCGGTTTCCCATATTCATTTTTTCCAATCGATACCATTGCTCTAAATCGTTTTCTTAGATTTTTATTTTTTAATTCGCTTATCTGACCAAATCCGTTTGGTAATTTCTTTCTTTTATTCGATGATTTAACGCGACTATTTTTAGGTATATCTTTTAAAGGAAATCCACAATGAGGACACGAAAATGCTTTATCACTTATTTGCAATTGACATTCGGGACAATTAATTAACATTTTGAAATCTCTCCTTATTGATTTATTCAAGTTAATAATATACTATAGTGTAGGAATTGTCAATTCCTACATTTTGTTTTTTGCGGGGTTAGTATGTTGGTCTTAAAAAATCAAAAGGTTTGTCCTAATTGCGGAGGGGAATTATATTATTATGATACAGTTAAAAGAATTGTTAAGACGAAAAATGGAAATAAAGACAAGATATATGTTAGAAGAATGGTGTGCCATAATTGTAAAACATATCATAGAGAATTGCCTAAAACTGTGCTTCCTTATAAACAATATGACTCTGAAATAATATATGGGGTTATAGAAGGACTGATTACTCCTGAAACATTTGGATTTGAAGATTACCCGTGTGAGCAAACGATGCTTAGGTGGAGGTCGCAGAATTTACAAGTTGTATTGTGAAAGGAGGCATAAGTATGAGTGCAATTAAACGATATTTGGAAGATCATATATCCGAAATGACTGACGAAGAGTTGTTGAAAGCTGGATTTGATCAGGAAGAGATTGACTTTATGAGAGAATGCTTTTCCTAAAAGAAAAAGAGTCTGATTAAAAGGCTCTTTTATTTTTTGTCACTCAAGTTGTTTTAACAATCAATCGTTCGTATCTTAGAATAGTTTATGAAAGGAGGGCGTAGTTTATGGTTGAATTTGAAAGCGGTTCGGTTCCGGTTGCCGTAGCCGCTAGAGTTTACGGTAAGGATGCTTGCTGGGTTCGTGCGGGCATAATCTCAGGTTGGCTTCCGATTGGACGAGCCACAAGAGATGGAAAAGTAATAACTAATATTAATGAAATGGATAGTCGATATGGCCGTATAACATATTATATTTCACCTAAGAAATTATATGAAGATACAGGCTATATTTGGAAAGGAGAAAGAGAATGAGTACTATAGTTAGACCTGAAGTATCAAAAAATAATGAATACTGGATTCCAAGACAGCGGTTTTATGAGTTGAAACATTTCTGTTTGCAGTATCCAAGTTGGAAAAAAGCATTGTCCGATAGCGACAGTATCATCAGTTCGTGTTTTAATGAAACAGGCATACCTAAAACCAATAACATATCTAAGCCGGTTGAGATATGTGCTGACATAAGAAGCACATATATTAATAAAATAGATATCGTTGAAAAAGCTGCGAAATCAGCAAGTGAAGAGTTGTGCGATTATATTCTTAAAGCAGTAACTGAAGGATATTCGTATAATTATTTAAAAACAAAAATGAATATTCCTTGTTGCAAAGAAACCTATTATAAATCATACAGACGATTTTTTTGGCTGCTTGATATTGCGCGAAAATAGCAACTCCTTTTGTGAAAGGAGGATGTCTTATGAAAGAATTAATAGCAAAAAATTCCAAACAACTTGCTATATGTCTGAAATTCTTACATGCTGAGAAAATAGAATTCTTAGTTAATCTTATCGAAGTTAGCAATAAGAAAATAATTTATCAGATTGTTGTAGATACGGATGACGATACATATGAAGTTGTTAAGGAAAAATACAGAATTTTGATTTCATAAGATTCTGTCCGTTCAGGGTAAAGGTTGTGGAAACATGACCTTTACTTTTTTATTTTTATATGCTAAGATAAGCATTGAAAGGAATGCGATCTTATTATGGATATTAAAATAGATGGTATCGAATATATAAATACTCGTAACGGCGGATATTTTAGAGAATATACACGCACAGAGACGATAGATGATTCTAAAAAAAGGCATAAACTTTTATGTACGATGTGCGGTTTTTCTACATATCCAAAATGTAGAGAATGGTGTCCTAATGGTAAATAAAGTATTTAACCGAGATTAATTTCTCGGCTTTTTTTATTTACAGAACGCAGGTTACAAAAAAATATGATATTTTATTAAAGGAGAAATATGAAAATTGTATTATTTTTAGTGGTAGCTGTTTTTGGAATAGTCGTAGGAAGAATATGGCAACATTATATATCAAAATCTAAAACCGGTCATAGCGGTACTATAAGGATTGATAATTCAGATCCTGATGGTCCGTATATGTTTTTGGAACTTAATGAGGATTTAGATACGGTATGTAATAAAAAAGAAATCGTTTGCAAAATTAATAATACTTCTTATTTATCGCAAAAATAGCACCTACTATTATGGAGATTTCAACCATAATAAATAAAAGGAGATGCTAATTATGGAAAATGATAAAAAAGATTTATTGAACGAGGCGATATGTTCTCAGTTTTCAAAGTTAAATGAAACAAAAAACGGAGAAGAAGCCCAAAAATGTATAGACAATATCAATACGCTTTATCGTATATCTACTGTTATGTTCAGGCAAATTATCTGCAAAGACGCTTTAGATACGCTGTTTTATAACGTGCCGGTTGAAATGACAGACATTTATAAAGAAACGATGGGCATAACAATCAGCCTGTTTGACAAAAATATTTCATCGGCTGTATGTATGGCAATACTTGCTGCTTTCGGTATTGCATTTATAATTGCAGGTATATTAATAACCAAGCATTTACGAAAGATGGGTAATAAATGAAAATAGTAATTGAGACGCCTCAGCAGAACGAAGAAGATGAGATTATCATCAGATGCAGAAATCTTGATGATGATTTACTTGAAATGATATATCGTTTAAGAGAAGGGCAAAATCAGATAACAGGCTATAGGGATAAGGAAATCGTGCAGCTGCCGCTTAAAAATATTTATTATTTTGAGGCGGTTGACAATAAGGTGTTTGCTTATTGCGAAACACAGGTTTATGAGGTGAAACTTAAACTTTATCAACTTGATTATTCAAACTTTATAAGAGTATCAAAATCTGTTGTACTGAATTTATCAAGGATAAAATCACTGTCGCCTCTGTTTAACGGAAGGCTTGAGGCTAGTCTTAAAAACGGCGAAAAAGTGATTATATCAAGGCAGTATTTGCCCGATTTGAAGAAATCACTTGGAATAACGAGGTGACCGATATGAGATTTTTAAAAGATTTACTGCGGAATTTTGCTTATGTAACTGCCGGAACGGTAATTGCATTTGCCGTTTACACAGCGATTATAGGCGTAAAAGATGTGCCGATAATAATGATTGCCGAAATACCTCTGGCAGGATTTGTTACTGCCTTTATAGCAACTGCAATGCTGTTTAAAGAACAGCGCACACGCAAAGGAATTGCCGCTGTTACCGTGCTGAATTATATAGTGGTGAGCGCAGCAATGGTTGCACTCGGCTTATTGTTCGGCTGGATTGAGCTTGAAATAAAACAGATTTTATTAATGCTGCTTTGTGTTGTTTTTGTTTATGCTTTTACGGTGATTATTTCTTATATTACATTAAAAAAAGATGCAGATGAAATAAATGAAACGCTGAAAAATAAATTTCCTGATAATGAGTAAATTTTAATAAGCTGTATTATGTACGTATTCAGCAGGGCGAACTTGGATTTTATCTGAGACAGCCCTGCTTTTTCTTCACTTTTTTATAAATTTTTCTTGACATCGGAGCTGTTTTCAATGATACTATAATGTGGAGGAATGGGGAGTATGGGAATTACAAACATCATTAACCTTTTCGGCGGGCTCGGTTTGTTTCTTTTCGGAATGAAATATATGAGCGAGGGTCTGAATAAGGTTGCAGGAAATAAAATGAAAAATCTGTTGGAAAAATTGACGAGAAACAGATTTAAAGGTTTCTTTTTAGGCGTTCTTGTAACAGCGATTATTCAGTCGTCATCTGCCACAACAGTAATGCTTATGGGCTTTCTTAATGCAGGCATTATGGATTTGGCGCAGGCAACAGGCGTTATTATCGGTGCAAATATAGGCACAACAATAACGGCAGTTCTTATCGCTATTGACGTTTCGTTTATTGCACCGGTGTGTATTTTTATCGGTGCGGCGATGGCTCTTTTTTCAAAAAAGCAGACAAAGCAGTTTGTCGGTCAGATTATTCTCGGCTTTGGTATATTGTTTTTCGGTCTGAAATATATGAGCGGTGACGCCGCTATGGGTGTGCTCAAAACAAGTGAGGCGTTTCAGAGTTTCATTACGCAGGCAAACAATCCTTTCTTAGGACTTCTGATAGGTATTGCTATCTGCGCAGTTTTGCAGTCGTCAAGTGCGGCAATCGGTATTTTGCAGATTCTTGTACTAAACGGGCTGATGCCTATTGATTTTGCAATGTATATCATTATCGGCGTAAATGTCGGTTCTGCAATGCCGCTGTTCCTTTCTGCAATCGGTGCGAAAACGAATGCAAAAAGAGCCGCTCTGATTTACTTTATTTTTGATTTAATGGGTATGTTCATATTTATGCCCGTGGCAATGTTTACGCCTTATACCGACTGGCTGGCAACGGTTTCATCAAACGGTTCGGTTCAGGTTGCTGCCGGACATATTATATTTAAAGTAGTAACGGCGCTTGTGCTTTTGCCGTTTGTTCCCGTTATTGTTAGGATTTCCGAAAAACTTATCAAAAGCAAAGAGCATGAAACCGAACTCCGCTTTACATATATTGATAAAAATCTTGCCGATGTCAGCGTTTCAACAATCATTCAGGTTAATAAAGAGGTTGAGCGAATGGCGCTTCTTGTGCGTGAAAATTTTGTTGCGGCGTGTGAGGGATTTGCAAGGTATGAAGTTGCAGACCCGCAGAAAATCAAGGATAATGAGGTATTGATTAACTGGCTTAACCATCATATTTCAGATTATATGGTAACGCTTGCCACAAGCCGAATTACGGCGGATGATTCAGAGCATATCGGAAAACTGTTTCATGTTATAACAGACCTTGAGCGTATCGGCGACCATGCTGTGAACATTCTTGAAAGAACAGAGCAGGTGAACAGCGAAAATTTGAATTTCTCAGATGACGGAATTAATGAATTCAGAAAAATTTATGAGATTTCGCTTGAGGAATTTGACCGTTCAATGGGTGCATTTAAAAATAATAAACTTACCGATGAGGACGAGCATTATATTCACGCTCTTGAAAATAAGGTTGATGAACTTACACTTGAGGCGCAGGATAATCACGTTGAGCGTCTTCGTCAGAAAAAATGCCACACGGATTCAGGCGTTGTGTTTACAAAGGTTTTGCAGGACCTTGAGCGTGTCGGCGACCACTCCTACAATATTGCATGGGCAGCCCGAAAAGATAAAGATTTAATCAGGCAGATATAGCATATGAAAACGCAAAGCACCGCCGTATGGGCGGTGCTTTTGTTATGCGTGTCGATGTGGGCATCGACCCTTACGGGGAGTTTGGGCAAGGCAAAACCCGTGGAGATTGCTCCACGGGTTGAGGTTATGACAAATGCAGGATTTCCACAATCTGACGCTTATATTTTAAAAATTCATCCGTCAGATTAAAATCATCTGCTCTCGGTTTCGGTACATCAATGATGATTTCTTCGTCGATAGTGCCTGTTTGTGCCGACAGAATGTAAATTCTGTCAGACAGCAGGATTGCCTCGTCAATATCGTGTGTGATGAAAACGGTTGAAAGATTGATTTTTTTCATCACGTCAAGATACCATTTGTGAATTTTGCTTTTTGTAATCGTGTCAAGCGCGCTGAATGGTTCGTCAAGCAGTGCCACACCGTTTGACGAAAGATAAGTTCTCAGCAGTGCGGCTCTCTGCCTCATTCCGCCCGACAGTTCACTCGGGTACTGATACTGTGTGCCTGCAAGCCCGAAGGTTTCAAAGTACGGCTCGGCTTTCTGTCGTGCCTGCTTTTTTTTCATTCCGTTTAAAATCAGCGGCAGGCATACGTTGTCTATCACCTTGCGATAGGGGAAAAGCAGGTCTTTTTGCAGCATATAACTGATTGCGCCGGGTTTGCCCGTTATGTTTTCACCTTTCAGCAAAACCGTTCCCGTATCGGGTGTGTAAATGCCTGAAAGTATGTTGAAAAGCGTAGTTTTGCCCGAGCCGCTCACGCCGAGCAGGCTGATGATTTCGCCCTCGTTCAGCGTGATTGAAACGTTGTTTAAAACCTGTTTTTCGCCAAAACTTTTACTAATGCTTTCTGCTTTTAAAATTTCCATAATTTATGCCAGATAATCATTTGTAAAGCCGAAGCCTGCAGGGATTTCTTTTTCAATCAATTTTTCATCATAAAGCCATTTATAAAATCCGTTCCAGCGTGCAGGGTCAATATATCCCCATTTTTCAGCATCTGCAACATATTCGTTTGCAAGCCACTTCTGGCTTTCCTTAACAAGCTCTTCGGAGCCTACAAGTGACTGTGTATCATCGCTCTTAATCAGAATTTCAGCGGCCTCATCGGGATTTGCAATTGCAAATTCATAGCCCTTTTTGGTAGCCTCAAGGAATGCTTTTACATCATCGGGGTTGCTCTGTAAAAAGTCATTGTTTGCAACAAGAACAGGTGTGTAATAGTCAAATGTTTCGTTAAGGTCTTTGAAATAGAAGAAATCGGTGTCAATATTGTTAACTTTAGCGTTGATTCCGCCCCAGCCGTAGAACACCCAGATTGCGTGGTCGGGGTTTGCCTTTACATCCTGTGCCTCGTCTGTAACAGTGTTGGGAATTTTATTGACTGCGTTCCAGTCACCGCCGTCATTTGTAACAACATTTTCAAGCGTTGCAAGTTCAATCGGTGAATCCCATGTAAGATAGGTTTTGCCTGATAAGCCGGCAGGGCGGTCCATTCCCTGACCTTTTAAGGACATAATTCCCGATGTGTTGTGCTGAATCAGTGCGCATACGGCTGTAACATTAATCGGGGTATCTGATGTGAATGCAGCGGCAAGAATATCCTGACAGTCAACTGCAAACTGTGCCTGACCTGCAGCGCACGCCTGTGTTGCTCCATCTTCGGGTGGCTGAACAAGTGTAACGTTAAGTCCTGCCTCTTTGTAGTAGCCTTTTTCAAGCGCTGCAAACATACCTGTGTGGTTTGTGTTCGGTGTCCAGTCAAGGCATACTGTAATGTCTGTAAGGTCGTCGGTTTTGTTGTTATTGTTTTCTGTTTTTGCGCAGGCAGTAATGCTTACGGCTAAAATTACAGTCATAAGCAGTGCCAGAATTTTATTTAATTTTTTCATTTATGTATTCTTCCTTTATTTGTTTGTTGTATTTTTTTCTTTCTTCTGCCATGGCATTGCCGTCTTTTCAAGCAGGCTGACCAGCGCCATAAGCACAAGGCTGATTGCCGAAATAAAAATGATAACGGCAAACATTTTGTCAAACGCGTAGGCTTTTTTTACTCTTGTCATATACACGCCGAGCCCCTCAAAACCGCCCAGCCATTCTGAAACGACTGCGCCGACTACGGCATAACTTGCCGAAATACGAAGCCCCGAGAAAAAGGATGCCGTAGCGTTGGGTAACTTGACATATCTGAAAATCTGCAGCCTGTTTGCGCCCATTGCACGCATTAAATTTACTGCGTCACTGTCTGCAGCACCGAAGCCGTTGAGCAAACCGATTGCAATCGGGAAAAAGGTTGTAATTACCACAAGCGTGATTTTCGGAGCCATTCCGAAACCCATCCACAAAACGAGCAGCGGGGCAATGGCAATGGTGGGTATTGTCTGCGTGATAACAAGAATCGGGTAAATCGCTTTGTACAGAAATTTGAATCTGTCCATCAGCGTGGCAATGATAAATGCAAGCGCTATGCCGATAAGCAGACCGTAGCACGCCTCCTGCAGGGTGACTGCCGCCTGCTTCATCATAACCGAAAAGTTGTCAAAAAATGCCTTGATAACATCAACGGGTGACGGCAGCATATATGCAGGTATAACCTCACGGTCGTTGCATATGTACCATATCAGAATAATAACGCCGATTGCCAGCACGGGGGCAGATTTGTCCCCAAAAGCAAAAAGTCTTTGCTTTGACTTACTGCTGATGGTGCTTTGTAACTTTTTTGTCAATGGTGAGCACCTCGCCCTCAGGGTTGTAAACTACCTTAACATAGGCGCTTACACTGTCGCAGCCTGCCTTGATAGCAACCTTCTGGCAGTTTGCAACAATCTCCATAAGCTCATCATAGCTTTCGCCTTCGATTGTTGTTTCAAACGGGCCTACGTAGCAGTTGAGTCCCGTGCTTTTGATGTAGGCAATAACCTCGTCAACAATGCGAATGAGCTCGTCCTCGTCGTGAACATCAGGCAGAACCTGAATTGCAATACTTGCTTTCATAATTTTTTCTCCTTTAAAAATATTACTCAACAAGCCAAAAGAAAAAGCCTATACTACGAGGGTAGTATAGGCCATAATTATTGTATATCGTCTTCACCGTCCATACTAATGCTCGGTTTGAAGGGTATAATCTCAGCCTTTTACAGCACCCCTGACTTATTAAGTTACTGCTATTATAGTTGAGTTAATCCTGTTTGTCAATGATTTTTTGCAAATCGCTGAGTTTGTTTTTATCCATTGGCTCGGTGCTTTTCAGCGGATTTTCGATTTTTAAATTTTCATATTTAAAAAATCCCATCGTGTGAAAGGGGAGCAGTTCGTATTTTTCGTAGCTGAACTGATTTGCAAAATCCTTGTATTTACGTATTTCGTCTTCGCTGTCGTTGATGCCGGGCACAACAACGGTGCGAAGCCACAGGCGCCTGCCCTTGTCAGAACAGTATCTGCCGATTGCAATAAAGTTTTCAAAATTGCCGCCTGTGTATTTTTTGTAGTCTGCCTCATTGTAAAATTTAATGTCAAGAATAACCATATCGGCATTATCAATGCAGGTCTTAACGGTGTCGGTCAGCGGCACACTGCCCGAAGTGTCAAGGCAGTAGCCGATGTCCTCGGCTTTCAGCAGAGGAGAAATCTCGTTTATAAATTCAGCGTTCAGCAAAGGCTCGCCGCCTGAAAAGGTTACACCGCCGCCGTTTTTGAAATACGGCTTGTATCTCTTTATTTTTTTTGTAAGCCCTTCGGCAGTGTATTCCGTGCCCGTGCCGAACCAAGTGTCGGGATTATGGCAGTAAACGCACCGAAGCGGACATCCCGTAAAGAATACACCGTAGCGGATTCCCTCGCCGTCAAGCGCCGCCATGGATTCGATTGAATGTATTGTTGTTGTCATATTTTACCTCGTGTCTGATTGTGCCTTTTAATGTATTTATAATTAATGAATTCGTAGGGTGCGGCGTCCCCGACGCACCGCCAACATTGTTGATTTCAATAATTAAATGCAAATGATTTGGTGTTGCAATGAATTTATTTACATTTATATTATTGTATGTTTTATTCATTTGGGTTATTTAATATTTTACAATTTTACCGTATTTGGAATATTTCATATACGGTGCGTCGGGGACGCCGCACCCTACGATGTTACCCAAAACATAATTTGTACCCTGCATTTCGGCAATTCATTTTCCATATTTTAATGATAACACAAAACCCTGAAAAACACAATAAATCTTGACGGGTTCGGATTAAAATGTTATACTTAGCGTGCAACACAAAATTAAATATATTTTAGTGAATTCCATAGCATTATTTTTTATTTTGGTAAAAAATACATGCTTTTAATATGCTATGGTTTACTATAGTATTTAATTTTGTGTTGCGACGAAATTCGAGCTATGTATTTTTTCTGCGTAGCTTCGGCTGCGCATTTTTTATTTGGGAAGAGAGAAATGAAATGTCACAAAACAATTCGGTTATTTTAGGCTTGAAACTGCGTTACTGCCGTAAAGCGGCAGGGCTTAAGCAGTCGCAGATAAGCGAGCTGTGCAAAATTGAACGCTCTGGAATTTCTTATTATGAATCGGGCAAAATTTTTCCGTCAATTCAGTATCTTGTAATATTTTCAAAAAAGTTTGGTGTTTCGATTGATAATCTTGCAGACAACGAAATTTCTTTTGAGGATTTCACCGCCAAATATCCCGTATCACATTTTATAAATATAAAGGCAATGACTTGATTTCAAGCCATTGCCTTTTTTCATATGTTTAAATGATTACATTGATGTGTGGAAGGTTCTTGCGATAACCTCTTCCTGCTTTTCACGGGTGAGTTTATTGAAGTTAACGGCGTAGCCGGAAACACGGATTGTGAGTGACGGGTAAAGAGTCGGGTCATTCATTGCGGCAATCAGTTTTTCACGGTTGAGCACGTTTACATTCAGGTGATGCGCATCCTGTGCGAAGTAGCCGTCAAGCATTGTTGTTAAATGCTCAATTCTGTTGTCCATATCCGTGCCGAGTGTGTCAGGTGTAATTGAGAAGGTATTTGAAATACCGTCCTGACAGCAGGCATAATTGAGCTTTGCAACTGAATTGAGGGAAGCCAGAGCGCCTTCGCAGTCTCTGCCGTGCATTGGGTTTGCTCCCGGTGCAAACGGCTCGCCTGCTTTTCTGCCGTCAGGTGTTGCGCCTGTCTTTTTGCCGTACATTACATTTGATGTAATTGTAAGGATAGACAGCGTGTGCTTAGCACCTCTGTAAGCAGGCGTTTTGCAAAGCTCGCTGTAGAAGAATTCCATAAGCTTCTCGGCAATTTCATCAACACGGTCGTCATCGTTGCCGAACTTGGGGAATTCACCCTCTGTTTTAAAGCCTGTGATAATTCCTCGCTCGTCCTTAACGGGAGTAACCTTTGCGTGCTTGATAGCTGAAAGCGAGTCAACAGCTACGCTCATACCCGATACGCCGAAAGCCATAAGGCGCTCAACATCTGTGTCGTGCAGGCTCATCATAAGCCTTTCATAAGCATATTTATCGTGCATATAGTGAATAACATTCATTGTGTTTACATAAAGCTTTGCCATCCACGAAAGGTATTCCTTATATGCTTTAACAACCTCGTCATAGTTTAAAACTTCTTCGTCAAACGGCTTGCTTTCGGGAGCAATTTGCTCGCCCTGAACCTCGTCCTTACCGCCGTTGAGAGCCATAAGAAGAATTTTTGCAAGGTTGCAGCGTGCGCCGAAGAACTGCATCTGCTTGCCCTCTTTCATTGCTGAAACGCAGCAGGCAATCGCATAATCATCGCCGTACATTTTTCTCATAACGTCGTCATTTTCATATTGAATAGAGTCTGTATCAATAGAAACCTGAGCACAGAAATCCTTGAAGCCCTGCGGCAGTTCCTGACTCCAGAGCACTGTAAGGTTAGGCTCTGCGCTTGAGCCGAGGTTATAAAGCGTCTGAAGGAAACGGAAACTTGATTTTGATACCATATGTTTACCGTCTTCGGTAACACCGCCGAGTGAACAGGTTACCCAGACGGGGTCGCCTGCAAATAAATCGTTGTATTCAGGTGTACGAAGGTGGCGTACTAAGCGAAGCTTAACAACAAGGTCGTCAATCAGTTCCTGTGCGCCTGCCTCGTCAAGCGTGCCCTCTGCCATATCTCTTTCAATATAGCAGTCGATGAATTCTGCAATTCTGCCGATTGAGTTTGCGGCGCCGTTCTGCTCTTTGATAGCGCCGAGGTAGCCGAAGTAAAGCCACTGAATTGCCTCTTTGGCATTTTCGGCGGGTCTTGAAATATCACAGCCGTAATCGGCAGCCATAATTTTAAGCTGATTCATAAATTCAAGCTGCTTTGCAAGATCTTCAAGAAGATGAATTGTTTCTTCATCAAGAACATCCTTTTCGCCGAGCTTTTTCTTGTCTGCCTTTTTCTGCTCAATAAGGTAATCCATACCGTAAAGGGCAATGCGGCGGTAATCGCCGATTATTCTGCCGCGGGCATAGGCATCGGGCAGACCTGTTAAAATACCTGCATGGCGTGCCTTTTTCATTGTATCTGTATAAGCACGGAAAACGCCTGTGTTGTGCGTTGTTCTGTAAATAAACTGATTCTTGATTTCGTCAGACATTTCATAGCCGTAAGCCTCGCATGCCTGAACGGCATTTCTGTAGCCTGCAAAGGGCGAAACGCCTCTTTTAAGAGGCTCGTCTGTCTGAAGACCTACGATAATATCGTCTTCCTTAACAACGTAGCCGGGCTTGTGTGAAAGAATGGTTAAAACCTTTGTGGTGTCAACATCAAGTACGCCGCCTTTTTCGTTTTCGGCAATCAAAAGCTCCTTGAGCCTTTTGCTTACTCTTTTTGTCCTTTCCGTTGGCTTTGCCAGAAATGATGAATTACCGTCATAAGCGGTGTAGTTTTTATTTATAAAGTCGCGAACATTGATTTCGCTGCACCAGTCACCTGTGTTAAAATTTCTCCAAGCGTCCATATTTTGTGCCTCCTCTTTAGATTGTAATGATATAATAACAAAATATTGTGGTTATTGCAATACCCAAATGCTGATAATTTTATATCATTTATTTACCGTTTTATGTGAAATATATACAAATGAAAGAAAGTGACGAATTTTTGCGTCACATATATAATGTATATAATATACAGCGTGTTTTTCATTATACAATCTGTACTTGTGATTTTGTAACTTTTTGCAATCTTTTATGCTGAAAAACGGCTTGAAACAAAGGAAAATGCAGCATTTGGAGCGGTTTTGACAATTCAAATAAAATCTACATATCGTTTATTTTTTTGCCATTTTAAAAAAATTACACAATATCTTGTATTTTTTTCTGAAAAGTTATTGACACGGCAACTATATTTTGGTATTATGATAAAGCACGATATAACTGATGTAACAGTTTTGTAATAAAATTTAAGAAAATGAAAGATTTAATGGGGTAGAGAGATGAAAATCATTAAAAGAAACGGCTCCGAAGTAGATTTTGACCTGGCTAAAATCGTTGCTGCCGTAACAAAGGCAAATGCCGCATGCGAAAGAGAAGAGCTTACAGGCTCACAGATTAACGACATTGCCGAATTTGTTGAATTCAAAATCAAAAAGGCAAACAGAGCCTTGTCTGTAGAAGAAATTCAGGATATTGTTGAAGATCAGATTATGGCGCAGGGTGCTTTTGAGGTTGCCAAAAGGTATGTAAGATACCGTTACACCCGTTCGCTTGTGCGTAAGGCAAACACAACGGATAATCAGATTCTGTCGCTTATCGAGTGCAATAATGAAGAGGTTAAGCAGGAAAATTCAAATAAAAATCCTACCGTAAACAGCGTTCAGCGTGACTATATGGCAGGCGAGGTTTCAAAGGATATTACAAAAAGAATTCTTCTTCCGCAGGATATTGTTGAGGCTCACGAGCAGGGGCTTATCCATTTCCACGATGCCGATTATTTTGCTCAGCATATGCACAACTGCGACCTTGTAAACCTTGAGGATATGCTGCAAAACGGCACTGTTATCAGCGAAACGATGATTGAAAAGCCGCATTCATTCTCAACTGCCTGCAACATTGCAACTCAGATTATTGCGCAGGTTGCATCAAGCCAGTACGGCGGTCAGTCAATTTCGCTTTCGCATCTTGCACCGTTTGTTCAGATAAGCAGAGAGAAAATCCGTAAAGAGGTTATTGAGGAATCAAAGGAATTCAGTCTTGATTTAAACGAAGAGCAGATTGCAAATCTTACCGAAAAAAGACTTCGTGACGAGGTAAGAAAGGGCGTTCAGACAATTCAGTATCAGGTTGTAACACTGCTTACCACTAACGGACAGGCTCCGTTTGTTACGGTATTTATGTATCTTAACGAGGCTGAAAACGAGCAGGAAAAGAAAGACCTTGCGCTTATTATTGAGGAAACACTTTCACAGAGAATTCAGGGCGTTAAAAATGAGAGCGGCGTGTGGGTAACTCCTGCATTCCCGAAGCTTATTTACGTTCTTGAAGAGGATAATGTTACAGAGGGCACACCTTATTTCTATTTAACAGAGCTTGCCGCTAAATGCACGGCAAAAAGAATGGTGCCCGATTATATCAGCGAAAAGGTTATGATGGAGCTTAAAGGCGACGTTTACACCTGTATGGGCTGCCGTTCTTTCCTCACACCTGACAGATTTACAGAGGCAGGCGTCGGCAACGTTGCAAATGCCAAGAATTATAAAGAGGGCAAGCACAAATATTACGGCAGATTTAATCAGGGCGTTGTTACGCTTAATCTTGTTGATATTGCCTGTTCTTCGGGCGGAGATACAGACAGATTCTGGAAAATATTTGATGAAAGACTTGATTTATGTCACAGGGCACTTCGCTGCCGTCATGAAAGGCTGCTCGGCACAATGAGCGACGCCGCTCCGATTTTATGGCAGCACGGTGCACTTGCAAGGCTTAAAAAGGGTGAAACGATTGATAAACTGCTCTTTAACGGCTATTCAACCATTTCGCTCGGCTATGCAGGTCTTTATGAATGTACCAAGTATATGACAGGCAAATCACATACTGATGAAGAGGGCAAGCCGTTTGCACTTTCCGTAATGCAGTATATGAATGATGCCTGCGCAAAGTGGAAAGCAGAAGAAAATATTGACTACAGTATTTACGGCACACCGCTTGAATCCACAACTTATAAATTCTCAAAATGTCTGCAAAAACGCTTTGGTATAATAAAGGATGTTACAGACAGAAATTACATAACAAATTCCTATCACGTTCATGTTGCAGAAGAAATTGATGCGTTCACCAAGCTGAAGTTTGAATCTGAATTCCAGGCACTTTCACCCGGCGGTGCAATTTCTTACGTAGAAGTTCCGAATATGCAGGATAATATTCCTGCCGTGCTTCAGGTTATGCAGTTTATTTATGAAAATATTATGTATGCCGAGCTGAATACAAAGAGCGACTACTGCCAGTGTTGCGGCTATGACGGCGAAATCAAAATCGTTGAAAATGAGCACGGCAAGCTTATCTGGAGATGCCCGAACTGCGGCAATGAGGATCAGGATAAGATGAATGTAGCACGCCGTACCTGCGGTTATATAGGCACGCAGTTCTGGAATCAGGGCAGAACGCAGGAGATTAAGGAAAGAGTTTTACATCTTTAATATGAATTACGCTGAAATAAAAACTAATGACATTGCAAACGGAGAGGGCGTACGCACCTCTCTTTTTGTATCGGGGTGCAGGCATCACTGCCCCGACTGCTTTAATTATATGACGTGGGATTTTGCCTATGGCAATCCATTTACGGATGAAATAAAAGAAAAAATATTTGCTGCAACAGAGCCTAAGTGGGTGGCAGGTCTGTCCATTCTCGGCGGCGAGCCGTTTGAGCCTGAAAATCAGGGCGCACTGCTTGAATTTTTAAAGGAATTCAAGGAAAAATTTCCGCAGAAAAATATCTGGTGTTACAGCGGCTTTACCTTTGAAGAAATTACAGGCAAAGAAAATTCGCGTGCCTTTACGCCGATTTCGGCAGAACTGCTTTCAATGCTGGATATTCTTGTTGACGGCAGATTTATGAAAGAAAAAAAGAATATCCGCCTGAAATTCAGAGGCTCTGAAAATCAGCGGATTATTGACGTGAAGAAAACCCTTGAAACAGGCGGGGTTGTTATTTATCTGGATTGATGAATAAGTTGGGTTGCATTTATGAAAATGTAATAATTTTTTTGCGGGTCGATGTGGGCATCGACCCCTACAAAAATGTAAAGAAGGAGAATTCGTGATGAATTCTCCTTCTTTTTATATACATATTATATTATTATTAAAAATCTTCGGGGTTGTATTTTATTTTGCCCTCTTCGGTGTCTCTGTAATACTGCGTGAATGGTTTGAAACGCTCGGTTTCTTCCCAGATTTCCTTTGCTTTAGGCGCCCATTTCTTTGCGTATTCATCGCATTTTGCACAAAGTGCTTCTGCGCTTTCCTCGTGCAGCATATTTGTTGATTTTGCACCTGTTCGCTCTACCATTTTGCGCAGTGCAGTCGGATTTTCAAGCATAGGGCACGGGCGAAGCATATTTTTATTGAACGGCTGACCGTGATAATATTCTTTGAAAAGCGGTGAGTTGAGCGCTTCCATAATGGATTTTTCACGGATATTCGTGTCGGAATAGTGAATAAACACGCACGGTTCAACATAGCCGTCCGAATTAATATGAAAATAATTTCGTCCGCCTGCGATACAGCCGCCGACGAATTCGGCATCGTTTTGAAAATCAACAGTGAAAATCGGCTTGCCTGTTTTGCTGTTCCTTTTTTCTCTGATGCTTCTGTAAACGTGCTCTCTCTGCTCAGGTGAAAGCAGCAGATTTGTATCTGCATCTCCGCCGACAGGCATATAGTGAAAATACCACATATATTTTGCGCCGAGCTCAATCATTTTATCATAAAATTCATCGCTTGTAACTGCCTCATAATTTTGGCTTGTGTAGCAAACCGATGTGCCGAAAAGGCAGCCGTGCTTTTTAAGCAGCTTCATTGCTTTGATTGTGTTTTCGTATGCGCCGTTTCCTCGTCTTGCGTCGTTTGTTTCTTCACTGCCCTCAATAGACAGAGCAAGACCGAAGTTGCCACAGCGGATAAGGTCCTTGCAGAATTCCTCGTCAACAAGCGTGCCGTTTGTGTATGCAAGGAAAATACAGTCCTGATTTTCAAGTGCAAGCGTTACAAGGTCTTTTTTTCTGATAAGCGGCTCGCCGCCCGTATACATAAAGAAATGTGTGCCGAGCTCCTTGCATTCTTTAATAACACGGCGCATTTCTTCAAGCGTAAGGCTTGATTTGTGACCGTATTCAGCCGCCCAGCAGCCTTTGCATTTAAGATTGCAAGCCGATGTCGGGTCCATAAGCACTACCCACGGAATGTTGCAGTGCATTTCATCTCTTTTTCTTCGCAGAGTTGATGTACCGTCAAGACCTGCATCAATAGCAAAGGTAAGCGCCGCTTTGGTAAATATTTCGTGATTAATGTCTTTCAGCCCGTTGAAAAGATAGTCGTGCCAGATATTATTTTTGTCTGAAATAATTTCAATCGGCTTAGTAAAAGTGCTTTCGGGGAACATATTTCCCGTTACTCTTTTGCCGAGATGAATCAGTTTCAGCATATTCTTTTCGGGATTTTTATAAACATATTTTATTAACTGCTTTCCGATTGGGTGAAGTATTTTACTTCTAACAGAAGCCATAAATCTTTGTCCTTTCTTACATTGTTTCGGGAGCGGAAATTTTAAGCATTGTTAAAATATTTTTGATTGTTTCTTTAACTGCCGTGCAAAGGTAAAGTCTTGCCTGCATAAGCCCCTCGTTGTCCGTCATAACACGCTGAGCATTGTAGAATTTGTGAAACAGCGTAGCAAGCTTGATAACATACTGGGTAATTTTTGCAGGGTCATATTCTTTTGCAGATGCAATGATTTCGTTTGTAAGTCCTGCAAGATGTGTGATAAGTTCTTTTTCTTCGTTTGATGTGAGCAGAGCAAGTTCGTCATCGGTAGGTGTGCGCAGAGCTACGCCTTCATTTTCTGCTTTTTTGAGAATGGAGCATATTCTTGCGTGTGCATACTGAACATAGTAAACGGGATTCTGGCTTGACTGCTCAACGGCAAGATCAAGGTCAAAATCAAAGTGTGAGTTCGGCTCACGCAGGTTGAAGAAAAATCTTGCACCGTCAATCGGTACTTCTTCAAGCAGAGTTGTAAGCGTGATTGCCTTGCCCGAACGCTTTGAAAGTTTGATTGTTTCGCCGCCCCTTACAAGGCGAACCATCTGCATAATTACGGCGTCAAGCCTTGATGCGTCAAGACCGAGCGCAGTAAGTGCCGCTTTCATTCTCGGCACATAGCCGTGGTGGTCTGCACCGAGCACGTCGATTGCTTTGTCATAGCCTCTTGTTACCAGCTTATTATAATGGTATGCAATGTCAGGCACAATATATGTCGGCAGACCGTTGGCACGGACAAGCACAATGTCCTTTTCATTGCCGAATTCAGAAGCTTTGAACCACAAAGCGCCGTCCTTTTCATATGTTACGCCGAGTTCATTAAATTTATCAATAATCTTTTTAACCGAGCCGTCATTGTGAAGCGTGCTTTCTTTAAACCAGTTGTCATATGTGATTCTGTATTCAAGCAAGTCGTGTTCAAGTCCTGCAATGTTTTTAGGCAGTGCAAAATTAACAAGTGCTTTGCGCCTTTCTTCACTTGGTGCATCAACAAATTTGTCGCCGAATTCTTCGGAAAATGCCTGTGCGTGTGCAGTGATGTCTGCGCCGTGGTAAGCGTCTTCGGGCAGTTCAACATCATCTTTGTAAATCTGTAAATATCTTACCTCAAGCGAGGTTGCAAATTTTTCAATCTGATTGCCTGCGTCGTTTACATAGAATTCACGGCTCACTTCATAGCCTGCCCACTGAAGAACAGCGGCAAGACAGTCGCCGATTGCACCGCCTCGTGCGTTGCCGATGTGCATAGGACCTGTGGGGTTTGCCGAAACGAATTCAACAAGAACTTTTTTGCCCTTGCCGTAATCGGATTTGCCGTAGTCGGCGCCCTTGCTTATAACATCTTTAACGATTTCGCCGTAATATTTCTGCGACAGGAAGAAGTTTAAAAATCCCGGGCCTGCAATTTCTGCACGATCAAATAAAGTACCGTCAAGGTCAAGATTGTTTATAACGCTTTCGGCAATCGCTCTCGGCGCTTTTTTGAAGGCTTTTGCACCTGCAAGCGCAACATTTGCCGAAAAATCGCCGTTTGCACTGTTTGCCGGCTTTTCAATATTAAAATCGGGAATGGGTTCGGCAGGCAATTCGCCGTTTGCAACGGCTCTGCCGAGTGCATCAATAATTTTTTCTCTTAATTCCTGCTGTGTTTTTTGTACAAGTAATGACATTTTAATTTACTCCTGTTACCGAATAATCTATTTTTACCGTGTTTTGTGATGAAACAGCGCCGTTTATATCTATATCGTAGCCGAAATAAAAGGTGCCGCTTTTCTCGCCAGTTTTAATTTCAATATCTTTGCCGTAGATGCCCATAAGCATATCGCCGTACGGCGTTTTATAAGCGCAAATATTTCTGTTTGATTTTTCAATGGCAATACTGCTTGACTGACTGCCCATATTTCGTGACATCTCAACAAAGCTGCCGTCTTTGTCAATTCTTAGATTGACCTTAATCGGCGGAGCAGGCGGCTCGGGGTGCTCCTTGTAGCGTATTATATACGCTTTGCCGTCATCTCTCATTGTGCCGACGGTGGTCATTTCAATTTTATCCTTGTCTCTGCCCATTTGCTGAGTGCCTGTAATGTTTAAAACTATTTTCTGCATAATCAGTGCCTTTTTATTTAAGGCTTCCCCTCAAGGGGAAGGCTGTCTACTCCGTTTTTGTCATTTCTTTAAATGTAACGTCTTTTGAAATATCTCTGCCGAGCAGAGTTTTTGCTATCATGGAAAAATTCTGCGTTTTATCCGAAATATAATACTGCGCCTTGCCGATGTGGCTTTCGTCGTTTGAAAGTCCCGTCTGCTCCAGTATTTCCTTTGCCGTCATAACAGCCTCATAGCCGTTATCAATCAGCGTTACGCCGTCACCGGCAACCTTTTGCACAACGGGTGCAAGATGCGGAAAGTGAGTGCAGCCTAAAATAATTGTGTCCACGCCCTCGTTAAGCATCGGCGTAATATAACGCCTGATTATTTCCTGCGAGATGTAATCGTCCTCATCTATCCAGTTGTTTTCAACAAGTGAAACAAGCACGGGGCAGGATACGCCGAATACTTCGGTTTCGGGGCTGATTTTATGTATTTCATTTGTATAGGCATTGCTGTTTATTGTTGCCCATGTTCCCATAACGCCGATTTTGCCGTTTCTTGTTGCTTTTGCAGCAGCCGCAGCAGCAGGCTTTACAACTCCTATAAAAGGCTCTTTAACGTTTGAAGTGGCGTTTACCGCAACAGATGATACAGTGCCGCACGCCGCCATAATCAGTTTGCAGTCAAACTGCTCTAAAAAAGCAATGTCCTCGCTTGCATATGCCTCAATCGTTTTTGCCGAGCGTGAGCCGTAGGGTACACGCTGTGTGTCGCCGAAATAAATAATATCCTCATTCGGCAGATGCTTAAGTATTGCTTTAACGGCAGAGAGTCCGCCGAGTCCCGAATCAAAAACACCTATTGGTCGCTTATCCATTAAATTTTTCCTCCTCTTTCAAAAGCAAGGGCAATAAGACGGTCGATTGTTTCACTGTAAGAAACGCCGACTGCCTCAAAAAGCTTCGGGTACATACTGATTGGTGTAAAGCCGGGAATTGTGTTGATTTCGTTAAATAAAATTTCGCCGTTTTCCTTGTCTACAAAAAAGTCTGCTCTTGAAAGTCCTTCACAGCCGAGTGTTTTGTAAATCCTTACTGCCTGTGTACGGATTGCGTCACGCTTTTCTTTCGGCAGGCTTGCGGGAATAATCGTCTGCGAATCGGGGCTGTTGTATTTGGCGTCATAATCGTAAAATTCAACTGCCGTAATAACCTCGCCTACTTCTGCGGCAACAGGCTCATCATTGCCCATAACTGCACATTCAACCTCAAAGCCGTTTATGAATTCTTCAAGAACAACTTTTTTATCCTCGTTGAAAGCAACATCAAAGCCCTTTTCGAGTGCTTCACGGCTTTCTGCCTTTGTAACTCCTACAGAAGAACCTGCATTTGCAGGCTTTACGAAAATAGGAAAGCCGAGTTTTTCTATTGCCTCATCAAGACATTTTTCTTTGTTGTTAGTATAGTCAAATTTTGTAAAGGCACACCATTTTGCCTGCTTTATGCCAACCGTGTCGCAAACGGCGTTTGTAACTGCTTTATCCATACACACGCCCGATGATGTTGCGTCACAGCCTACATACGGAATCTGAGCCATCTGCAAAAGACCCTGCACCGTGCCGTCTTCACCGTTTTTGCCGTGAAGTATCGGGAATACGGCGTCAACATAAATCTGCTTTCCGTCTTCGGTCACAATTCCGTGAATTTTTGTATCGGGGCTGATAAATGCTTTTTTCAGGCTTTTTGATTTCAGCCAGCCGTCGTGCGGAATCATTTCGATATCGTCATCAAACAAAAACCATTCGCCGTCTTTTGTTATGCCGATTAAAATGATGTCATATTTTTCTTTGTCTGTATTTTTTATAATTCCTCTTGCAGATACGGTGCTTACATCGTGTTCAGACGATACACCACCGAAAAGAAATGCTACTCTTTTTTTGTTCATCACTGTCACCTCAAATATATTTTTCTATTTTAGCATATTAAAGTTATTAATTCAACAGAATTATAATTTATATTTT
>CABUAS010000010.1 GCA_902489595.1 uncultured Oscillospiraceae bacterium
CTCTAAAAGGAACATATACATATGAACAAACTATCGGAAAAGATAACCAATTTAAAAAAAGAAAAAAGCGCAGTTATTCTTGCTCATTATTATGTTGACGGCTCTGTTCAGAAAATTGCCGATTATGTGGGTGACAGTTACTACCTTGCAAAAATCGCCAAATCCTGCGAGGCGGACACAATAGTATTTTGCGGCGTTGAATTTATGGGCGAATCTGCTAAAATTCTTAATCCTCAGAAAAAAGTGCTTATGCCCGACGGCAGTGCAGACTGCCCTATGGCGCATATGGCAACCGAAGAAAAAGTACTTGAGATGAAAGAAAAGTATGACGACCTTGCCGTTGTCTGCTACATAAATTCATCTGCACGGCTGAAAACGGTTTCAGACGTATGCGTTACAAGTGCAAATGCACTTAAAATCGTAAACGCTCTGCCGAACAAAAACATTTTCTTTATACCTGACAAAAATCTCGGCTCATTCGTTGCCGAAAACACAGATAAAAATATCATTCTGAACGACGGCTTCTGCCCTATTCACAATGATATTACAAAAGAAGAAGTTATGGCTGTCAAAAACGCACACAAGGGTGTTAAAGTTCTTATGCACCCCGAATGCCCGAAGGACGTGCTTGCACTTGCAGACTATATCGGTTCTACAAGCGGAATTATAGATTACGCCGAAAAAAGCGATGATGATGAATTTATCATCGTAACCGAAACGGGCGTTTTGTATGAACTTCATGAAAAATGCCCGAACAAAAAGTTTTGGTTTACAGAGCCTATGCCTGTCTGCGCAGATATGAAAAAAATTACATTACAAAAGGTTTATGACTGCCTTGAAAACAACCTTAACGAGGTTGTTGTTGACAGTGAAACCGAAAGAAAGGCGTTAATACCACTTAACAGAATGTTGGAACTGGCAAAATAATATGGATATTAAAAACTGCATTAAAACGGATGTTGTTATAGTAGGAAGCGGTGTTGCAGGAGTTTTTGCCGCACTGTGCCTGCCCAAAGATAAGGATATTCTTGTTATAACAAAAGAAGATTTGAAGGAATGCGACTCATATCTTGCTCAGGGCGGAGTCTGCGTTTTAAAGGATATAAACGATTTTGACTGCTATTTTGAAGACACGATGAGAGCAGGTCATTACGAAAACAACCCCGAGAGCGTAAGGGTTATGATTGAATCATCACCCGATGTTATCGGCACGCTTGTTGACCTTGGTGTTAAATTTGACACGGCAACAGACGGTGAATTTGACTACACACGTGAGGGCGCACACAGACGAAACAGAATTCTGCACCACAAGGACGAAACGGGCAAGGAAATAACGGCAACGCTGCTTTCAATCGCAATGAAACGTGAAAACATTACTTTTGTTACACAAACAACGATGATTGACCTTGTTGAAAAAAACAACAACTGCCTTGGCGTTGTATGCGAAGACGAATACGGCGAGGCAGGCGTTATAATCGCTGAAAACACAATTCTTGCCACAGGCGGTATCGGCGGACTGTTTCATAATTCAACAAACTTTCCGCACATTACAGGCGATTCATTTGCACTTGCGCTCAAGCACGGCATTGAACTTCAGGATATGAACTACATTCAGATTCACCCGACAACGCTTTACAGCAAAAAGGCAGGCAGGCGTTTTCTTATCAGCGAAAGCGTAAGGGGCGAAGGAGCCGTTCTGCTGAACGAAAACGGCGAAAGATTTACTGACGAACTTCAGCCGAGGGATATTGTTACAGACGCAATCTGCAAAGAAATGAAAAAATTCGGCACAGACCATGTTTACATAACCCTGCCGACCATGACAAGCGAGGAGGCAAAGGAACGCTTTCCGAATATTTTTGAGGCTTGTATGGATGAGGGCTATGATATTACAAAAGACCGTGTGCCTGTCACCCCGGGTCAGCACTATATGATGGGCGGTGTAAAGACTGACATTAACGGCAGAACATCTATGGAACATCTTTATGCAGTCGGTGAAACAGCCTGCAACGGTGTTCACGGCAAAAACAGACTTGCATCAAACAGTCTGCTTGAAAGTCTTGTATTTTCAAAGCGTGCCGCTGATTTAATTGCTGAAGAAATTCCGCAGAAACTCGACTGTATTCCTGACATAGATTTATCGTCTTACCCGAATAAAAAGACGAGGGAGCAGGAATTCAGAACACTTATTATGAATGAGATTAAAAGAAAGGACAAAGCCTTTTATGATAAATGGTGTAACAATGAAAATTAATGTGGACGAGTATATTCTCAACACATTAAAGGAAGATATTACAAGCGAAGACGTTTCAACAAACGCAGTTATGCCTGAGGACAAAAACGGCAGAGCTGATTTAATCTGTAAGCAGGACGGCATTATCTGCGGACTTGGTATTTTTGAAAGAACATTCAAACTGCTTGATGAAAATTCACATTTTGAAACAGAAGTAAAAGACGGCGATTTTGTTAAAAAAGGACAGGTTATCGGCGTTATTTACGGCGATATAAAAGCACTGCTTTCAGGCGAAAGAACAGGTCTTAACTATCTGCAGAGAATGAGCGGAATTGCCACAATTACAAAAGAATATGCAGACGCATTGAAAGGTTATAAAACAATACTTCTTGACACAAGAAAAACTACCCCGAATATGCGCCCGTTTGAAAAATACGCAGTAACGGTCGGCGGCGGCAAAAATCACAGATATAATTTATCAGACGGTGTGCTGCTCAAAGACAACCACATCGGTGCGGCAGGCTCAATTACAAAAGCAATCGAAATGGCAAAGGCTTATGCCCCGTTTGTAAGAAAAATCGAAATTGAAACCGAAACTCTTGAGCAGGTGCAGGAGGCTGTAGACGCAGGCGCTGACATCATAATGCTTGACAATATGGACAACGAAACAATGAAAAAAGCCGTTGAACTCATCGGCGGCAGAGCAGAAACAGAATGCTCGGGCAATGTTACAAAAGAAAGACTGAAAGAAATTGCCGAAATCGGCGTTGATTTCGTTTCCTGCGGTGCACTTACCCACTCAGCACCGATTATGGATATAAGCCTTAAAAACCTGAAACCGATTGAATAAAATCATACAAAAACGCTGCGGCCAAACCGCAGCGTTCAGCGTGTAGAAAAAGTCTAAATAACAAATTTCTACACGCTGACAGACTTCGAGAAACGGAACAGAATTTTGCATTTTAGGAAGGGTGCTGTACGTTGGTACCGCCCCTGAGTAAAAGGCAAAAAACGCCAAAAGGTGCAGAAATTCGATATTTCTGCACCTTTTCATAATATGCTACTGCAAGGCGGGTCGAAGTGATTGCCTTATTAGGGGAAATGTCAACATCGTTGACAAAAGGGTTTACATCGACCCCTACAATGATGTAGTAACTGTAACATTATTTAGTTTGGCGTGGTTCTGACCGCTTTATCGACAGTCTGAACGCTGCAGCCAAACCGCAGCGTTTATTTTTTATACCATATGAAAATTCATTGCACAATAAAATTAATCAATTCATCAAAATCAGACGGCACGGCAACCACATTGCCGAATGCTTTTTTGAAATTTGAAAATTCATTTAAAAGCGTTAACTGAACATCGTCTTTTTCCAAAAGGTTATTGAGCGATGCCGTTTTCACACCGTAAAAAATTGAGGAAGTTACAAGACTTGTTGATGTAAACGAAAGCACTGCACGGGGTTTAGCATCAAGCGAAGCAAGAATAGATTCCTGAGAAGCTGTATTATCTTCATCAACAAAACAGCCAAGACAGTTGTAGCGGCTCAAATCCTTATCCCTCGGATGGGGCTTGAAAACAACACCAATATTTTTTTCAGACAATGCAGAAATGATTTTTTGATACAGTTTCAAATCAGCATCATTTTTAATCTGATTATTTTCAAAATAAAGCTGAGCTGAAATTACAACGGCATTACTATACTTACTGTATTTTTCGCTGCTTACTTTATCACAGTCAACCGCCTGTTTATAAAATGAAGTTATACTTTTGTTTTCTTCAAAAAAGCCGCGGTTTTCAAGCAAAATACAGTTATTTATGTATTCACTGCGCTTTATGGATTTTTTTACATAAAGCTTTTTCTTTTGAATGTTTAAAAGAAAACGTATAAACGATTTTATACTTTTGGTATTGTTATACTGTTCTACCGCCCAGTTAAACTCGGTGCGCATATAAACGCCGAGTCCTTCGTCAATCACAACATTAATAATATCACTGTCGGGCACTGCTTTTTTAAGGCGTGTAATAAAAATATCATTAATATGCATAGGGTTCAGAACATAAATTTTCCTTGCTCCTTTTTTGTGATTTGCAAGATACGAAAGCGACTGCAGTTTGATTTTCATATTTTCCTTAAAAGATGCTGAAAACGCATTGCCGTTAAAATAAAACATTTTAAATGCAATATCGTTATCGGCAAGGACTTTGAAATTATCTGCCGACAAAAGCGGTTTCGGGCAGTTGTAACTTTCTTTTGACAGAACGGTAAAACCGTTTAACTTTTCACCCTGCTCTTTCAGTTTGAGCAATGAGGCGTTACAACCGAGGGCATGCCACGGCGTGCGCACAAAAGCGACAAAATTTACAGCCGTATCCGATTTAATTTTTTCAATAATCTGAGCGTGGCTTAATAACATTTTATACCTCTGAAAATTACTTTGAACTGCGTAAATTTTTAAAAAAAACGGTTAGAAGTGATGCACATTCTTCTTCATCTACCCCGCCGACTATTTCAGGCTTATGATTATAAGGCAGGGAATTAAAATCTGCCACAGACCCAAATGAGCCGGCTTTTTTATCATAAGCACCGAAGGTAACTTTTTTTATGCGTGAATTGATTATTGCACCTGCGCACATCGGGCACGGCTCGAGCGTAACATACATTTCACACTGCCAAAGCCGCCAGCCGCCAAGCCTGCCGCAGGCATCGTTTATTGCCTCAATTTCAGCGTGGCACAAAGCATTTTTTGATTTTTCACGCCTGTTTCTGCCCTGACCTACTATTTCGCCGTTCATAACGACAACAGCACCGACGGGCACTTCACGCTCATCGGCACTGATTTTTGCAAGTTCTATGGCTCTTTTCATAAATTCATTCATAACGGTCAAACACTAATTTTTACTGATAGTTGAAATAATTGAAACAAAGAAAAACAGGAAAGGAACAATCATTCCCGGTGATACAAAGAACGCCGCTAATTTCCGGCCAAAAGAATTCGCAAAAGGCTCCCTCTGCGGTTTTGACGGTTCTCTGAATTCTTTTTTCATAAATAAAATAACCGTGCATATTATTCCGAAAACAATCCAGAAAATGAAAAGCACTGCCGACATATATTCATCAACATTTTTGCCGAGCGCAAAATTCATAACATCAACAACAACGCTCATTCCGTTATTGAAAGCGTGTATAAAGATTGCAGGCAGAATACTGTCTGTTTTAACTGTAACATAGCCGAGGATTACACCGACAAGCGATGCAAAAATGAACTGAACTATATTGCCGTGAACAAGGCCGAAAATCATTGCAACGGCAGTAACGGCAAATCCTTTTCCGTATTTTCTGAGCAAGCCCACACCGCAGCAGCGCATTGCAAATTCCTCACAAACAGGGGGAATTACGGCAGTGGCAAGCACGCTTAAAACACAGGCATACCACGAATCAGGTTCAAGCATTTCCGGCTGTTCAAGCGAAAAGCCGGCCGCATCGGATATTGCAGACAAAACGCCAACAACATAATCTGCGCCCACGCAGCACAGCATACCGAAACCCACCCAGAGCAAAAAGGTGCTCATTTTAATCTTTTTTGACGGCACAATCGGCGTTATATACTTTTTTCTGTTTAAAAGTGCCATTAAACCGAACGGTATGCAAAGTGCAACAATTTCAACGGCTATAATTGTAAAACTGTCCTGAAACAAAACGGATTTTTCATATACATCCATCAAATCAAACATTTCAAGCAGTGAAACACTTAAAAACTGGAATGCAATATAGGCAGTAAGGGCAATGCCCATAATACTGCCGAGTTTTCTTATTTCTTTTTTCTCCTGCTTTGCCTTTGCCTGATAGTACATGGCGCGGCGCATCATTTCATCACTATTACGATTATCATAAGTATAAGTATAATTATAATTATCCAATAGTTTCCCTCACAAATTAAATAAAATCAATCAAGTTTATCTGCAATACTCTTTAAGTATGCTTTAAGTTCATCTTTTGTAT
Organism: uncultured Oscillospiraceae bacterium; assembly: GCA_902489595.1. Lineage (GTDB taxonomy): Bacteria > Bacillota > Clostridia > Oscillospirales > Acutalibacteraceae > Eubacterium_R. The sequence goes on from CABUAS010000010.1 coordinate 6,238, forward strand.
CCGGGTGTTTAAGTCCAACTTCGATATTTGCCTGAAGAATTCCGAACTTATTGCCCATATCGTATCTTACACCCTCATACTCAACAGCAATTACGCCTTTATCCTGTGCAAGTGTTTTCATAGCGTCGGTAAGCTGAAGTTCATTGCCTGTGCCGAGCGGTGTTTTTTCGAGAATATCAAAAATCTCAGGCGGCAGAACTACTCTGCCGAGAATTGAAAAGTTGCCCATAATTTCTTCGGGTTTCGGCTTTTCAATCATATCGGTGCATTTATAGCAGTTATCTTCAATATGTTCTGTTTTCAGCGAACAGTATTTCGTAATTGCCATTCCGGGCACTTCTTTAACACCTACAACACCTTTGCCGTACTTTTCGTAAGCGTCGCAAAGCTGCTTTGTGCAGGGAGTTTCGGAAAGAATTACATCGTCGCCGTAAAGAACTGCAAACGGCTCATTGCCCACAAAATTTTTAGCACAAAGAACAGCGTGACCGAGACCCTTTGTTTCTTTCTGGCGAAGAAAATAAATATTGCCGAAATTCGAACAAGCCATTACATCTTCATAAATATCTTTCTTGCTTTCATTGTCTGCAAGTTTTGCTTCAAGTTCAAAAGCGTGGTCAAAATGATCTTCAATAGCGCCTTTGTTTCTGTTTGTAATTACAAGAATTTCTTCAATACCCGATGCAAAAGCCTCCTCAACGATATACTGAATTGCAGGCTTATCAACAATGTTAAGCATCTCTTTCGGTACTGCTTTTGATGCAGGAAGAACTCTTGTGCCCATACCTGCCGCAGGAATTATTGCCTTTCTTACTCTCATTTGATTATCCTCTCTGATATTAAAATATTTAACTGCCGATTAAAGCATAGTAAACAAAAACATTGCGGCGTAAACAAGCATCGGCATAACCCAGCTTACTCCGCCCTGTTTGGCAAGAAACATTTTTCTTAAATTTTCTTTGCTCAAATCTGTTTCCTGACTCATAAACATAGGATTTACGGTAACAAAATCTGCGCCGTCTTCCAGTTTTTCATCAACGATTTTTACAATAGTTACAACTCTTTTTCTATACATTCTGTTTGCACAAATGCCCATAACTATTGCCAGAACAAGTGAAATACCGTTCATAATCAGAAATGCGGGCATATAATTCTGCCATTCGGGCGAGGAAAATATGCTGCTTGCCTGTTCAGGTGAAATAGTTGTTTTCTGTTCAATAAGCGGTGCAATCAAATTGCTCATTGCCGTAATCTGCTTTGAATAAATATATGATACTGCAACATTAGACGCAAACTGAAGTGCAATAAACATAAAGCCCTGCATATACATTTTTCTGAAAAAATAATAAAGCGGACCGAAGAAAAACGCACCCCAGTTCCAGTTAAGGCCTTTTTCCTTTATAAATCTCGGCAGATAATACTTTACATTAGAGCCGATAACCTGTGACGCATCCAGAACCGAAACACCATCTATTGTAACATCTTCGGTATGCACCTGTTCGTGCACTGTTTCATCAACAAGCCTTTTAATCTGCTCAGGTGAATTACTGCTTTCGGCGGCAGGGGAAAAGGGCAGAGCCTGTTTTTGTTCTTCCTTTGTTTCCTGTTCCTGTGTTTTTTCAATATCGGCACTGCGTATAAATTTAAAATCAGTACCGTGAAGTTTTTTATTTGCGCAGTTATGTGTTTTATTATAACATTCTCTGTGATGCGGAGTGCCGCATTCGGGGCATACAACTATATCATCGTCTGCTTTGAATGTTTCACCGCATACAGGGCATTTATCGTTTTCAAATAAAAACATTGAATACTCCTTATCTTTTTAATCCTCTATATTATACTTATAATAACATCAAAAATCAACATAATGGTTAAAATTAAGTGAATAATATTTTAACAAAAATAATTTTAAACTCTTGCATAACACCGTTTATTTGTATATAATATCATAACTGAATAAATTAAACGGGGTTTTAATGTGTAAAAATTTAACGAAAAATCTTTTGACAAATTAATGTTGACAAAATTAATATATCCTGCACTTAAGGAGAAAATATATGTTAGAATTTGAAAATTTAAAATTCAGACTTCTCGAATCTGAAAAACCGATTGAAAATTTAAAAGAGGCTCTCGCCATTGACCTTGTAAAATCGGAAATTGCAGAACTTGATGAAAAAGCCGCAGCACCCGATTTTTGGGACAATATGGAGGAAAGCCAGAAAATACTGAAAAAAACAGGCTCGCTCAAGGCAAAAGTTGCATCATACGAAGATTTGAAAAGTGATTTTGACGACGCACTCGTTATGATTGAGCTTGCAGACGAAGAGGGCGACGAAAGCCTGCTTGACGACTGCACATCATCAGTTGACGATATTGAAAAAAGGATTGAAAGCCTTACTCTTTCAACACTGCTGAGCGGTGAATTTGACGGCAAAAATGCACTGCTTACATTCCACGCAGGTGCAGGCGGAACAGAGGCTATGGACTGGGCTGAAATGCTGTTCAGAATGTATAACCGCTGGGGTGAAAGGCACGGCTACAAGGTGTCTACGCTCGATTATCTTGACGGCGATGTTGCAGGACTGAAAAGTGCCACAATTCTTATTGAGGGTGAAAACGCATACGGCTACCTGAAAGGCGAAATGGGCATTCACAGGCTTGTTCGTGTTTCCCCGTTTGACTCGTCGGGCAGACGCCACACCTCATTTGCATCACTTGAAGTTATGCCTGAAATTGACGATGATGTTAATGTTGAAATCCGTGAAGAAGACATTAAAATGGACGTTTACAGAGCGTCGGGTGCAGGCGGTCAGAAAGTAAACAAAACTTCATCTGCCGTTCGACTTACCCACATTCCGACAGGCATTGTCGTTTCGTGCCAAATTGAGCGTTCACAGCATCAGAACCGTGAGGTTGCAATGAGAATGCTGAAATCAAAACTCGTTGAAATCAAAGAGCGCGAAAACCTTGAAAGAATTGAAGACATCAAGGGAGATCAAAAAGAAATTGCCTGGGGCAGTCAGATACGCTCTTATGTATTTATGCCTTACACAATGGCAAAAGACCACAGAACAGGCTATGAAATGGGCAACATAAACGCAGTTATGGACGGCGATATTGACGGCTTTATCAACGCATATTTAAAACAGAAAAGCGTTGAAGAGGCTGAAAAAAATTAAAAAATCCATTTTTAAAAAATTATACCACTTATATAATTTCTCCTTTCGCAAAAAATATTTGCGGGAGGAGTTTTTAAATGAAAAATCAAATTAAAAAAATAATTTTTACGCTTATAGCAGCAGCTTTACTGATGAGCGGCTGTTCGGCAAATGAGAAAAATAATAACACAACGGAAACACAGTCATCAACAGAAAATCAGACTGCGCCGACTGTTGAAAACACTGCGCCCGACGTTACCGGAATAGGCATTGACCTGTCGGGCTATAACACAAACGCAATAACATGGGGTCCCGGCAATATTGAAAACAATCAGCGCCCGAAAGACCCGACTGATTTGCAGGATAAATTCCAGGAACTGTCTGCCCAGTGGCTTTTGGAGGACGGCAAAAATATCTGCCTTACTTTTGACGAGGGGTACGAAAACGGCTTTACGCCTGCAATTCTTGACACACTGAAAGATAAGAATGTAAAGGCAATTTTCTTCTGCACATACGACTATGTAAGCGATAATCCCGACATTGTTCAGCGTATGATAAGTGAAGGTCACATTGTGGCAAACCATTCTTACAGACACTATAATATGACAACGGTTGACGCAGAAACAGTTAAAGATGAAATCACGATTTTACACGATTATGTTGCAGAAAATTTTGCATATGAAATGAATTTATTCCGTTTTCCGGAGGGTGAATTCAGCGAACAGAACCTTGCCATTGTGCAAAGCCTGAACTACAGAAGTGTTTTCTGGAGTTTTGCCTATGCCGACTGGGACACTTCAAACCCGCCCGACCCCGAAACCGCATACAACAAAATTGTATCATCCGTTCACAACGGTGAAATAATGTTACTTCACGCTGTGTGCAAAACAAACGCAGAAATCCTGCCGAGGGTAATTGACAGTATTCGTGAACAGGGTTACACATTCACAACAGATTTAGGATAAAAAATAATTTACGGAACGATTTGAACACCGTTCCGTTTTTCTTTTACATTTTATTGCAATAATTAAAATATTTTGTTAAATTTTCATTTAGATATTGCCCCTCAGTGGCATTTAATATATAATATTACTAATAATGGATAAATAGGCAGTTTTTAAAAATATGCTGTTGAAAGTGAGAGAAATATAAAATGATTTTAACAAAAGATATTGGTATAGACCTCGGTACAGAAAATACCCTTATTTGCGATAGAAAAGGCAGAATTACAATCAGCGAGCCGTCTGTAGTTGCTGTCGACGTTAAAACACGCCGTGTGCTTGCAACAGGCAAACAGGCAAAAGCAATGATTGGCAGAACGCCGGGTTCTATTGTAGCCGTTAAACCGCTTAAAGACGGCGTTATTGCCGATTTTGATATGACGGCTGATATGCTGCACGATTTTATTTACCGCTCTGCAAAAAGCTCTGTTTTCTCAAAAACAAGAGCCGTTATCTCCGTTCCGAGCGGTGTAACGGAAGTTGAAAGGCGTGCAGTTGAAGATGCTCTGCGTGCTGCAGGCGCAAGCGAGGTTGAATTGATTGAAGAGCCTCTGGCTGCAGCGCTCGGCGTAGGACTGCCCGTATTTGAAGCTACAGGCTCTATGATTGTTGACATAGGCGGCGGCACATGCGATGTTGCCGTTATCACACTCGGCGGAATTGCCGCAAGGAAAAGCATTAAAACGGCAGGCAATGCGCTCGATGAGGCAATCATAAACTACCTGAAAAAAGAACATTCTCTTCTTATCGGCAATGTTACTGCTGAGGACATTAAAATAAAAATCGGCTCTGCGGGCAAATATGACGGCGAGGGCGCAATGGAAGTGAGAGGCAGAAGCCTTGAAAACGGACTGCCTAAGGCAATCGAAATTACATCGGCTGATGTGCGTGAAATTCTGCGTGAACCCGTTGCCGAAATCATTGAGGCTATAAGGGAAACGCTTGAAGTTACACTGCCGGAACTTGCATCTGATATAATTGACAGGGGCATTTACATAACAGGCGGCACATCACTTTTAAGAGGTCTGCCCGAGCTTATTGCAAAAGAAACGGAAATTGCCGTTTACACGCCCGAGCATCCGCTTGAAGCCGTTGCAATGGGTGCTTCAATGAAACTGAGAAGGGCACGATAAATCATGAAAAACTTTTTTAAGAGCAGGCGATTTAAAATAACCGTCGGTATTATTGTGCTGTTTCTTGCAGGCGCACTTATCTGCGCCGCAAACGGCAGAGGCGAAACGGCGCAGTCCTCAATCGTAGGCACTGTTTTTACACCTGCAAACTGGGCAGCGTCAAAAATCAGCGACGGCATTTCATATGTTTTCGGCGAAGCATCGGGCAACAAAGAGTATCTTGACAAAATTGACGGCCTTGAAAAGCAGGTAGGCGCTCTGCAAAGCCAGCTTGAAGATTATAACAATCTGCAAAAACAGAATGCACTTTACAAAGATGCGCTCGGACTGAAAGAAGAAAATCCCGATTTCCGATTTGTTGAGGCTACCGTTACGGCAAGAGATCCTGCCGATGTTTTCGGCTCATACACAATCAACAAAGGCACTGCAAGCGGTATCAAAGCCGGAGACGCCGTTCTTTACGGCAACTACATTGTAGGCATAATTGACAAGGCATACCCCACTTGCAGCGTTGTAATTACTATACTTGACCCTGATTTTTCAGTTTCTGCATATGAAATTGTTTCGGGCGAAATTTCCTATGTAACAGGCGATGCATCACTTGCAGGTGACGGCAAATGCAAATTTGCAAATCTTGACACTTCAACTGCTGTTACATACGGTTCAATCATCTCAACGGCAGGCATCAGCGGAACTATTCCGAAAGGTCTTATCATCGGCACTGTGGAAGAAATTGATGATGAAGTATCATCAATAGCATCTTATGCCGTTATCGCCCCCGGAGTTGATGTAAACAATCTTTCAAACTGCCTCGTTCTTACCGGCAGAGGTGAAGAATAATGGATTTGAAATATCAAAACAAAGTTACAAAAACAATCGTTTATCTGATTATAATCGCTGCCGCCGCTCTTATTCAGAACACGGCGGGGCTGACGATAGAAATATGCGGTGCACACTGCTTTATTCTTATTCCGCTTTGCATCATTTTGGGAATGGGCGAAGACGAATTTTTTGCAGGAATGCTCGGACTTTTCGGCGGTATTCTGTGGGATCTTACATCGGCTGTGCACCTTGGATTTAACGCAGTATTTCTCTGCATAGTGTGCTCGCTCAGCGCTATGGCAGTAACGTACATTGTAAGAGATACATTCATCACCGCAACTGTTTTTTCAGTCACCGCTATTTTAACTTACAGTATTTTATACTGGCTGTTTTTCATCATTATAAAGGGTGTAAACGGTGCTGAACTCACACTGTTTTCATTTTATATCCCCTGCGCAGTCTACACGGCTGTCATCACTCCGATTGTTTGGTTCTGTGCAAAACCTGTCAAAAAGAAACTCACAAAAGGAAGTTTTTAATCATCAGCTTAAAAAATTCACGAAAGGAGAATTGCCGTGAAAACAAGGCACAGCAGTATAAGAACTTTTTTGTCGCTTATACTTGTTTTAGCAGTCACAGCAGGATTCGGCTATGAACTCTACGATATTCAGATAAAAAATCACGATTACTATGTCTCACAGAACAATGCCGTGCGTACCTACACCGTGCCGATAGAGCCTGCAAGAGGCGATATTGTTGACAGAAACGGCAATCCCCTTGTTACAAACAAAAACGGCAATTCAATTATACTTGACGCCGCTTATTTCCCGTCAAAAGACGAAAACGACAAAAGAAATGAAATCATAATAAATCTGCTTAATCTTTTTGAGCAAAACGGCGAAGAATCGGTAAACAATCTACCGCTTGAGCTTTACGGCGATACCGTTTATTTTACAGATGATGAAGACGAAGTTGCCAAAATGAAAAGCAAAGATATGTTCAATCTGCAAAAATACGCTACTGCCGAAAACTGCTTTAACGCAATGGTTGAAGAATACGGACTTCAGAATTTTGACAAAGCCACAGCCCTTAAAATCGGCGCAGTAAGATATGAACTGACACGCCTTTTGTTTTCAATCGAAAACCCTGTTATAATTGCAGAAAATGTCAGCAGCGAAACTGTTGCCGCCGTTAAAGAAGATACTAAGTCTTACCTCGGTGCAAATGTTAAGGTAACATCTTACCGTGAATATGCAAACCCCGAACTTGCGCCGCATATTCTCGGCACAATCAGAAAAATCAACGGTGACGAATATAAAGAACTGAAAGACAGCGGCTACGGCATTAACGATATTATCGGCGAAAGCGGCATTGAGGCGGCTATGGAAACCGAACTAAGAGGCGTTCCCGGCGAACTTACAATCACTGTTGACAGCGACGGCAATGTAACAGAAGAAGTTACAAAAAAACCTGTTCAGGGCAACACGATCGTTTTATCAATCGACAAGGATTTGCAGCTTTTGGCACAGCAGAAGCTGAAAGACACCTGTGACGATGTAAGCCTCAGCGAAGGTGCAGGCGCAGTAGTTGTTGAAAATGTAAACACGGGCGATCTGCTTGCCGCCGCATCATACCCCACATACAGTATCACCGATTATTACGATGATTACGAAAAGCTTGCAAAAAACAAGCGCACCCCCCTATGGAACAGATTTGCACTCGGCACATATGCTCCCGGTTCAACCTTCAAACCGATGATGGCGTGCGCCGCACTTGAAGAAGGCGTAATTGACGAAAATTCAACTTTCACCTGCCGCGGTCTTTTTCAATACTATGACATCACTTTCCAGTGTCTTAATCAGAACTCACACGGCAGAGAAACAGTACGAACGGCGCTGCGTGACTCCTGCAACATTTTCTTCTATAACTGTGCAGACAAACTCGGCATTTCAAAAATGAACGAATATGCCTCAATGTTCGGACTGGGCGAAAAAACAGGCGTTGAAATAAGCGAGGCGTCAGGAATTCTTGCAGGTCCTGCAAGCGCTGAGAGATATAATAAAAAATGGCAGATGGGTGATACTATTCAAAGCGGTATCGGTCAGTCAGACAACTTGTTTACACCGCTTCAGCTTGCAAATTACTGTGCAACTATTGCCAACAACGGTACAAGATATGAACTTCATTTTGTAAAAGCAATAATCAACAACAAAACCGGTTCTGTAGAAGAAACAGGTTCAGCAGTGGCTGATGATCTTCCGATTTCAGACAACACTTTTCAGATTGTCCGTGAGGGTATGAGGCTCGTTGCTACAAACGGTGCGCCTGCATCCATATTCAATCAGATTGATGTTGATGTTGCCTGCAAAACGGGCACATCGCAGGTTATCAAAAACGGACAAAAAGTAAACAACGGTTTCCTTATCACATTTGCCCCGTATGACACGCCCGAAATTGCAATAGCATCTGCAATCGAACTTGCAGGCTCGGGTACATCAACCGCTGAAATCACTTCATCTATTATAGATTACTATTATTCAAACAATACAGATGAAACACCTGCACAGAAAACAGGCACTTTACTTGACTAACAGTTTAAATTATAATATAATTATAAAGATTTTATATTGAATAAATTTACATTTTATGATATATTTTTATATATTTATAAATAAAAATTTTAAGAATGGAGGAACCATATGAATATTGCACTTATTGCACACGATGCAAAAAAAGAACTTCTTGTTCAGTTCTGCATTGCATACTGCGGAATTCTGAGTAGACACGAAATCTGTGCCACAGGCACCACGGGAAAACTTGTCCACGAAGCAACAGGGCTTAATATCAACTGCTTTCTTGCAGGCAATCAGGGCGGCGGTCAGCAAATCGCCAGCAGAATAGCATACAACGAAATCGACCTGCTTATTTTCTTCAGAGATCCTCTTACGGCTAAACCGAGCGAACCTAACGATAACGATTTGTTAAGACTTTGTGATGTTCACAATATACCTTTTGCTACAAATATTGCAACAGGCGAAGCGCTTGTCAGAGGTATTGAACGAGGCGATTTTGAATGGAGAGAAATTGTAAACCCACGTTATAATCAGTAGGCAAAGAAAATCAAATACTATTCGGGCAGAATTTCCTGCCCGAAAATTTTTTAATGGAGATACAATATGGCATTAATTACCAAAGCAATTAAAGGCACAAAAGATGTTTTGCCGAAAGAAGTACACAAAAATCAATATATAGAAGCCACCTGCCTTGATGTGGCAGGCAAATACGGCTACAAAGAAATCAGAACGCCCGTTTTTGAGCACACAGAACTTTTTCAGCGAGGTGTGGGCGACACGACAGACGTTGTGCAGAAAGAAATGTATTCTTTTGACGACAAGGGCGGAAGAAATATAACATTAAGACCGGAGGGGACGGCAGGCGCAGCACGCTCTTTTCTTGAAAACGGACTGTCAAACGAGGCACTGCCGCAAAAGGTATGCTACCTTACCTCCTGCTACAGATATGAAAAGCCGCAGGCAGGCAGACTCAGAGAATTTCACCAGTTCGGCATTGAGTGTTTCGGCACACAAAGTCCGCTTGCAGACGCTGAAATCATCAGCCTTGCAAAATCCGTTTTTGACGAGCTCGGCATTAAAGATTTAAGCCTTGAAATAAATTCAATCGGCTGCCCTGCCTGCCGTGCAGAATACCACAAGGCGCTCAAGGAATATTTCAGCGCAAGAAAAGACGAACTTTGCGACACCTGCAAGGACAGGCTTGAAAGAAACCCAATGCGTATTCTCGACTGCAAGTCCCCTGTCTGCTCTGAAATTGCAGAGGGTGCACCTGTTGTGCTTGATTATCTCTGCGACGAATGCAAAAAGCATTTTGAAACGGTCAAGAAATACCTTACGGCAGAAAATATTGAATTTTCGGTAAATCCGCAGATTGTGCGCGGTCTTGATTACTACACCAAAACAGTTTTTGAATTTGTTTCAAACTCAATCGGCGCACAGGGCACAGTGTGCGGCGGCGGACGATATGACGGACTGATTGAAGAACTCGGCGGTCAGAAAACGCCGTCACTCGGTTTTGGAATGGGGCTTGAAAGGCTTATGCTGCTTATGGAGGCGCAGGGCTGTGAATTTCCCGAAAGCGAAAAGCCCGATTTATTCATCGTTGCACTCGGCGACAAAGCAACACTTAAAGCAGTTGAAATCGCAAAGGATATGCGTGCCGAAGGGTTTGCCTGCCAGTATGACTTAAACGGCAGAGGACTTCGTGCACAGATGAAATATGCAGACAAACTCGGCGCAAAATACACAATCGTTCTCGGCGACAATGAAATTGACGAGGGTGTTGCAAAACTCAAAAATATGGCAAACGGCGAAGAAACGGAAATCGCAGTTGCCACATTTGTAAGCGGTTATTACAACATCACTCTGTCGGAACAGCTTGAGGACATCAAAATCAACGGCGAAGCATTTGATTTCGGCTCTCTTTTCGGGCTTGATAAAAAAGACTGATTTTACAGGAGATAAACTAATATGGAAACGATAAAAGGATTAAAAAGATCTGACTACTGCGGCACTCTGACGCTTAAAGACGAGGGCAGAGAGGTTACTCTGTTCGGCTGGGCACAGCGCCAGCGTGACCTCGGCAACCTTATTTTTATTGACTTAAGAGATAAAACAGGCATCGTTCAGATTTCGTTCAACGATAAAACAGACAGAACTGTTTTTGAAAAAGCACAGTCTGTAAGAAGTGAATATGTGCTTGCTCTGAGAGGCATTGTTAAAGAGCGTGAAAGCAAAAATTTAGATATTCCGACAGGCGAAATTGAAGTTGAAGTTACGGAACTGCGTATCATTTCAAAAGCACAGACTCCGCCGTTTGAAATTGCAAAGGCAGATGAAGTCGGTGATGAAACAACACTTAAATACCGCTATCTCAATTTAAGAAACGAAAAACTCACCAAAAACATCATTATGCGCCACAAAATTGCGCAAATTGCACGTGAATATTTCTATGCAAACGATTTTATTGAAATTGAAACGCCGATGATGATTAAGTCCACACCCGAGGGTGCACGTGACTATGTTGTGCCGAGCAGAATTCACAACGGAAAATTCTATGCTCTGCCGCAAAGTCCGCAGATTTACAAACAGCTTCTTATGGTTGCAGGATTTGACAGATATATTCAGCTTGCACGCTGTTTCCGTGATGAAGATTTGCGTGCTGACCGTCAGCCTGAATTCACACAGATTGACCTTGAAATGAGTTTTGTTGATACTGATGACATTATGGATATGGCAGAGGGTTTCGTCAAGAAACTGATGAAAGAAACAATCAACATTGACATCGACTTCCCTCTTCCGAAAATGACTTTTGCCGACGCTATGAACAAGTACGGCTCGGACAAGCCTGACACACGCTTTGATATGCTGATTCAGGATATTTCGGATTGGGCAGGCAAAACGGACTTTGCAGTATTTAAAAATGCGCTTGAAAACTGCGGCAGCGTTAAAGCAATCGTTGCCGAAAATGCCGCAGGCGAATACACAAGAAAGAAAATTGATAAACTTACGGAATATGTTAAAGGCATCGGTGCAAAGGGTCTTGCCTACATCAGATGGGCAGATGAAGAGCCGAACTGCTCTTTCAATAAATTCCTTAAGGACGGCGAGCTTGCAGAGCTTATTGAAACACTCGGCGTTAAAAAAGGCGACTGCGTATTTATTGTCAGCGACAAAACAAGCCTTGCACTTTCGGTTATGGGCGCACTGCGCTTAACAGTTGCAAAAACGCTCGGCATTATTCCCGAAAACAAGTGGAACTTCCTCTGGATTACGGAAATGCCGTTCTTTGAATATGACGAGGAAACAGACGAATGGCTTGCAATGCACCACCCATTTACAATGCCGCTTGACGAGTGTATCCCTTATCTTGATACCGACAAAGGCTCTGTTCGTGCAAAGGCTTTTGACCTTGTTTTAAACGGCACTGAGTTATCTTCAGGTTCAATGAGAATTACCGACTGCGAACTTCAGAACAAAATGTTTGAACTTCTCGGTATGGAGCAGGAGGAAATTGACGCTAAATTCGGCTTCCTTGTTGACGCTTACAAATACGCATCTCCCCCTCACGGCGGTATGGGCATCGGCCTTGACAGACTTGCAATGCTTATCTGCGGCGCAGACAGTCTGAGAGATGTTTCCGCATTCCCGAAGGTTCAGAACGCAAGCGAACTTATGAGCGGTGCGCCGTCGACTATTGACGATATCCAGCTCGGCGAACTCGGCATTAATATTGCAAAGGAAGAAAAAAGCGATGAATAATCATTTTTTTGCAATGGTTAACCGAATGAAATTTATTGACCGCTGGTCGCTTATGAACAACAGCAGTAAAGAAAATATTGCCGAACACAGCCACAGCGTTGCAGTTATTGCGCACGCACTGGCAGTTATCGGCAATAAAAAATTCGGTAAAACATATAACGCCGAAAGAACGGCGCTGCTTGCAATGTATCACGATACAACTGAGGTTATTACAGGCGATATGCCTACCCCTGTAAAATATTACAACGATGATATAAAAAATGTTTACAAGGATATTGAGCATATCGCAGGCGAAAGGCTGCTCGCAATGCTGCCCGATGAATTCAGAGAGAACTATGTGCCGTTTTTTGAAAAGCAGGAAAGCGACAAAGACCTCTGGGTACTTGTTAAAGCAGCAGATAAAATAGATGCGCTGATAAAGTGTATCGAAGAAACAAGAATGGGCAACAAGGAATTTGAAAAAGCGCTCATAACCCAGCAGGAAAAAATTGACGAAATCAACCTGCCCGAGGTTAAATATTTCAAAGAGCATTTTCTCACCTCGTATTACCTCACGCTTGACGAGCATACGAAATAATTACAGCAAAAAGCATCGTGGACTGAAGCACGGTGCTTTTATTTTCGGTGCGATGAGGACATCGCACCCTACGGTTGTTGCCATATCGTTGATTGTTATTTGAACAAAAAACTCTTATTCACATAAAATATATTGCACTATTTTTGTGCAAAACGCCCATAAAAGTATATATAATCATAAATAAACAATCATACTTTTTATGCAATATTAACGAATATATGCCGTTTTCGTGTTATAAGTATTGACAATAAAAAATATAGTGCTATAATGTGGGCAAATAAGGAAATAAGGAGGTAGCGAAATGTCAAAAATATTTGATTTGCTTGTGCAGTATGCAAGAACACTTGCAAGCTTAGACCCTGCATATACAAAGGACAACGACTGAAAAAAGACGGAATTGCAAAGATGCAATGCCGCCTTATTTTTTTATATATTTTGTATTGCGGCGGAGTGAGGGCACTCCGCCCTACATTTTATCATTAAATAATATTCGCCCGCCGGAGGGTATTATTTTTACAGGACTATGGGGGCATCGATTCCTACTTAACGGTATAGGCAATATACGTTAAATGGTCTCCCAGTCTTTCAATATTTGAAACAAGATTGATAAACACGCCGCTGCTTTCGGGCTTGCATTTGCCTTCATTAAGCCTTCTGATATGATCATTGATAAGCCTTTTTCTGTAATTATCAATCTTATTTTCCTCAAAATCAATATCAACCAGAAGATTTGAATTTTTATCTGAAATAAGTTCAGCAGTCAATTTATAAAGCCGTTCTATACTGCTTACCATTTCACGCAGCTCCGCCTTAACGGACTCTGAAAATTCGAGCTTATGCTCAACAGTCTTTTTAGTATACTTTGTAAAATTATCTGCAATTTCGGCAATACGCATAATATCGCCAAGATTATTATGCAAATCCGAAATTTTCTTTTCATCTTCAAGATTGCTCTGGGCAGAAAGCTGAACGAGATAGCTTATCACCCTGCTGTAAATTTCGCCTGCCGCAGCAATCTGCTTTTGCGCAGATACAATAAGCGACGTATCTGCTTTATCAAAAGACTGATACGCAGTTCTGAATGCCGCCATAGCAGTATCGGACAAAAGCAGCATTTCCTTTTCAAGCTGAGCAATGGCAATAGACGGTGAAGCAAACATTCTTTCATCAAGATTTGTAACTGAAGCGGCTTTCTTTTCTTTAATAAGAAATTCGGATATTTTAACAAACACATTACAAAACGGCAGAAAAATCACTGTACACACAACATTAAAAAATGTATGGAACATTGCAATCTGCGTTGCAGGTGCCGAAAACCATTTTGCAAATGTTACTTGCATAAACTGCGGAAAGCACATCAAAATTATAAAGAAAATTACAGAGCCGAAGGTATTGAACATAAAATGAATAAGGCTTGTCCTTTTAGCGTTTGCTCCTGCCGATGCAGATGACATAAGAGCCGTAACGCACGAGCCGATATTTGTGCCGAGAATGATAAACAAAACTTCATTTCCGCCCGTGCCGATTGTAAGCCCTGCAACCGACATTGCAATTATAACCGAGGTTATTGCCGAACTGGACTGCACAAGAGCAGTAAGAAAAATACCGATTAAAAACAGCAGAAACGGATTTGTAACGGCTTCAAAAACGCTCTGAATCACAGCTCGGTTGTCCTTCATAGAGTCAGACATCAGCGAAAGCCCTATAAATATAAGCCCGAGACCTGCCGTAATCATTCCGGCTTTTTTATTGCCGTCCTTTTTACAAACCATACTCATCATAATGCCGACAAAAACAAGCAGTTGAATATAAGTAGTTATCGGAAATGCGCTGAGCGAAGCTATCTGTGCCGTAATGGTTGTACCTATATTTGCACCCATAATCATTGCGGTTGCCTGATACAGATTCATAATTCCGACATTTACAAAACCGACAATAAGCACGGTTGTAACACCTGAGCTTTGTATAAGTGCGGTTGACGCAATTCCGACGCCTACATTCACAAGCCGTTTGTCAGCAGTTTTTGAAAATAAATTTTTAATTTTACCCGTTGCAAGCTGCTCAATATTAACCGTAAGCATATGCACGCCGACAAGGAACACGCCCGTGCCTGCAAGAAGCTTAACGGCAAACATTATAATTTCACTCAATGTCATCTCTTTTCCTCATTTCAATAGTTTAGGTATTTTTATTTTTACCAAACAGAGCAGAATTTAAAATAAAAAGAGACTCTGCCGTTATTTATAACAGCAAAGTCTCGCTATTTCATTACAAAGCCGGATTATAAAAATCGTAATGACGGCTGAGAAACACGAAAATTCGTGCAAGCTACTCCCTTTGTACTTTCAGTATATAAGTTTTTCAGCAGGCTGTCAACAATTATTTTACCATTTCGGCACGAGCCTCTTTAATACGCTGAACAAAGAGCTTGCCTGTTTCGGTAATTTTGTCATAATCGCCTGTTTTTGCGCCTGCGATAAGTGATGAACCTGCGCCGCAGGCAATAGCACCTGCTTTAATCCAATCCTTAACATTATCAACATCAACGCCGCCCGACGGCATCATAACTGCATTCGGAATAGGACCGTGAATATCTTTAATGAATGATGGGCCTGCAATATCACCGGGAAAGACCTTAAGCACATCGGCGCCGCATTCCATTGCGTGAATAGCCTCTGTAGGCGTATAAATACCCGGCATTGACGGAATTCCGTAACGGTTGCACGTTCTTACTGTTTCAGGGTCAAAATAAGGCGAAACGATATATTCAGCGCCTGCAAGAATTGCAATTCTTGCTGTTGCGGCATCCATAACAGTGCCTGCACCGATAATAATTTCACCGCTGCTGTATTTTTCTTTCATAGCCTCAATCAGTTTATCTGCGTGAGGCACGGTAAATGTAAGCTCAATAGCGGCAACACCGCCTGCAATACAGGCATCTGTAATTTTTTCAGCCTGTTCAATAGATGTTGCGCGAACAACGGCAACAATGCCGACCTCCTGAATTTTTGCAAGTGTTTCAATTTTATTAGACATAATTTGTTCTCCTGTTGATTTTTTGATTATGACGGGAGGGCACGGAGACCCTCCCCCTACAGATTTTTTGGATTTTACGGGACGATAAGGGCATCGTCCCCTACAATATAATTTATTTTTCCGATAACACTAAAACTGAGCGGAATTTTGCCGATAACGCAGTATAAAGGAAAAAGACACGGTTTTTATCTCTGAACTCGGGCAGAAGCGCCGTTTACCTTAGCCTCAACCTCTTTAAGCGATGCCATTGAGGTATCGCCGGGTGTAGTCATTGCAAGTGCACCGTGAACAACGCCGTAATTAACTGCCTTTTGTGCGTCTTCATAAGTCATAAGACCGTAAATAAGACCTGATGCAAAGCTGTCACCGCCGCCGACACGATCCATAATTTCAAGTGCAGGAAATTCGATTGAATTATAAACCTTACCGTCTGCATAGCAGATTGCTTTCCAGTCATTTACTGTAGCGGTTTTAACTGTTCGCAGCGTTGTAGCAATAACCTTGAAATTAGGATATGCCCTGCAAACCTCGCCGAGCATTTTAACATAGCCGTCCATATTCAGCTCCTTAAGGTCTGCATCGTTGCCCTCTACCTCAAAGCCAAGGCAGGCGGTGAAATCTTCTTCGTTGCCAATCATAACATCAACATATTTTGCAAGCTCCTTATTAACCTCCTGCGCTTTTGCCTGACCGCCTATATCATTCCACAGTGACGGGCGGTAATTAAGGTCATAAGAAACTACTGTGCCGTATTTTTTGGCAGCCTTGACCGCCTCTATAACAACCTGAGCCGAATTTTCGGAAAGAGCTGCATAAATACCGCCTGTATGAAGCCAACGCACGCCGAGTTTGCCGAAAATATAATCCCAGTCAATATCGCCCGGCTTTAACTGACTGATTGCAGTATTGCCCCTGTCAGATGTACCGACCGCACCTCTGATACCGAAGCCGCGCTCAGTAAAATTAATACCGTTGCGTGTTGTTCTGCCGATACCGTCATACTTTACCCATTTGATAAGAGAAGTATCAACACCGCCCTGAAGAATCAAATCTTCAAGAAGATAACCGATTTCATTTTCGGCAAATGCAGTAACCACGCCTGTTTTCATACCGAAGCAGCGGCGCAGACCGCGGGCAACATTATATTCGCCGCCGCCCTCCCACGCACGAAATGAACGGGCGGTTTTAATTCTGCCCTCACCCGGGTCAAGACGCAGCATAATCTCACCAAGTGAAATTTCATCAAACATACATTCATTTTTAGGTCTTAATTTTAAATCCATAACTTACTCCCTCATATTAAAATTCAAAATATTTCATTGCATTGTAATAAGAAATACCCTGCACGATTTCTTTGAGCATTTCATCATCATCGGCATACCAGCCATCCTCAGCCCATCTGCCGATAAGGCGGCACATAATGCGCCTGAAATAATCGTGTCTGCCGTATGACGTGAACGAACGGGAATCCGTTTCCATGCCGACAAATTTGCCGAGCACACCGAGGTTGCCAAGGGATTTAAGTTGGTCGGTCATACCGTCGAGCGTATCAAGGAACCACCACGCAGGGCCGAACTGAAGTTTTGATTCTGCCTCACTGCTCTGAAAATTGCCGAGCATCGTTGCAAGCACAATATTATCTTTGCTGTTAAGGTTGAACAAAATTGTTTTCGGCAGTCTGCCTTTAACATTCAGAGCATCAAGAAAACGGCTTAAATTATAAGCGATATTCTCATCACCTACAGAGTCAAAACCTGTATCTGCGCCGAGTTTATGAAACATCTCGGTGTTATTATTGCGCATTGCGCCG
Source organism: uncultured Oscillospiraceae bacterium (assembly GCA_902489595.1). Taxonomy (GTDB): domain Bacteria; phylum Bacillota; class Clostridia; order Oscillospirales; family Acutalibacteraceae; genus Eubacterium_R. The sequence goes on from CABUAS010000010.1 coordinate 24,110, forward strand.
ATATGAATTTCCATTGTCCAGCCGAGACTGTGATATTTTTCGCCGAGTGCAAGAAGAATCGGCGTTTTGTAAATATCAGCCTCATTTGCAAAAACTTTTTCACCGTTCATTGCCTTTTTAAACACAGCATCTATAGTATTATCATCTGCAATTTTATACGGAATATGTTCAAAAGCCTGATCTGAAACACGGCAGCCGATTTCATTAAAATAATCCGCCCTTTTGAGGAGCGCCGTAATAACATCTTTGTATGATTCAATCTCAGTGTCCGACGCTTTTTCAAGTGATTTAATATATTCGGCAAAACCGTCAATATTAATATTAAGCGCTTTATCGGGACGGAAAGACGGCAGAACTTTGCAGTCAAAATCTTTCACATCTTTTAAAAGTTTGTGGTATTTCAAATCATCAACAGGGTCATCGGTTGTGCAAACTGCTTTAACATTTGAATTCATAATAAGGTTCTGAGGTCTGAAGTCACCGTTTGCAATAGCCTTATTCGCACGCTCATAAATATCATCGGCAGTTTTGGCACAAAGCGGAGTATCTATGCCGAAATATTTCTGAAGTTCAATATGCGCCCAGTGGTAAAGCGGATTGCCGATTGCATACTGAAGTGTATAGGCGAATTTTTCAAACTTTTCCCTGCCTGATTTATCACCCGTGCAGTATTCTTCGGGCACACCGCAGGAGCGCATTGCACGCCATTTGTAATGATCGCCTTTAAGCCACAGCTCGGCAATATCGGCAGGCTGTTTATTTTCATAAATTTCCTGCGGACTGAGATGGCAGTGATAATCGCAGATCGGCAGATTTTCACAGTAATCGTGAAAAAGATGCCGTGCAGTTTCAGTATCAAGCAGAAAATCTTTATCCATAAAAGGTTTCACAGAATACCTCCCAAATCTAAGTTTTGTTCGGAATTATTATATACCTATAATATTCTCATTTCAACTTTATTTTAATTATTATTGAACAATTTTTTTATATTTGATATACTGATAATATATTGCATTTTACAATGTTTATTAAAATGTAAAACAGTGAATATGAAAGGCAGTGATTATTATTATGAATATTTGTGTATTCGGTGCATCAAGCGATATTATTGAAGAAAAATATATTAAATCAGCCTACGATTTAGGCGCAAAAATGGCTGAAAACGGTATCGGTTTGGTATTCGGGGGAGGCAGTTCCGGCGTAATGGGTGCATCTGCACGCGGCGTTTATGACAAGGGTGGCTATATTTTAGGCGTTGCACCGCATTTCATGAAAGAATATAATGTACTCTACGACAAGTGCACGGAATTTATGCACACCGAAACTATGGCAGAACGCAAAACTTATATGGAAGACCATGCCGACGCTTTTATTATTGCCCCCGGCGGCATCGGCACATTTGAAGAATTTTTTGAAGTTTACACCTTAAAACAACTCGGCAGGCACAAAAAAGCGATTGTAATTTTCAACGCACACGGTTTTTATGACGATATGATTCATATGCTGAATAAAACGGTTGAAGAAAACTTTCTCAAAAAAGAATCGCTTGATTTGATTGAAGTTTTTGACGAAATTGACCCGATGATTGATTATATCAAAAATTATACAGGAACGACTGCCAATACAAGCGAACTGAGATACGCTTTTTTAAACGGCGATAAAAAATAAAAAATAAGAGCACGGAAATATCAAATTTCCGTGCTCTTGATTTTTTTGCAGAACGGGTCGATGAGGGCATCGACCCCTACAGAATTTTTACCAACTGCCTCCGCCGCCACCGCCGGAGCCTCCGCCGGAAAATCCGCCTCCGCCGCCGCTTGAGGTAAAGCCTCCGCCGCCCGACGATGATGTCTGCGGAACGGATATCATTGCATTTTCACAGCTCATAAGCATATTTTCAACAAAACTGAACATTCTTACGCCTGTTAAAGTGCCGCCGTAATACCAGTCGGGATTTTCAACGGCAATATCTTTAAACTGTGCTATCCATTCATCGGTTACACCGAGAACATAAGCATAAGGCAGAATATCGTAAAAATATTCAGGGTTATCAGCAACAAGTTCTTCTATTCTTTCTTTTTCAGCCGTTTCAAGAAACAATTTAAATCCCTCAATTTTCTGAAGATTCAAAAAGCCTTCATCAGTTCTTTTTCTTACAAAGAACGACAGAACAAAAGAAACAATCAAAATCACCATTCCCAAAGCAAATGCAGCTATTTTATCAAATGTTCCGAAAGTGCCCGTCAGAATAATAAAATCAACTGCAAACGAAATTACAACGGCAATCCAGCAGACAATACGCCACAAAAGCGAATATTTACTGAAAACTTTGGTTTTCATACTGTAATCATTATAATTTGAAGTAATCGAATTCAGATAAATATAAAAATCATTTTCAAGCTGACCTTCGGTTACGGTTTTTCTTCCGCCGCCGAACAGACCTGTAAAGAAAATGTATTTATTTCTGTCACCGCCGTCATAATCTTTAACAAATTCTATCGAGTATCCGTCAAAGCCGTCATAATAATCGGAATGCTCATAATCATTAATTCTTAAATAGCCTTCGTTTGCAAGTTCAATAAGAAGTCCTACTGCGTCATTATTTACAAATGAACCTTTGCGCCAGAATGCAACATCGGCACTGCTCATACCCTCAGGCGGATAAAATTCAACCATTTCGGTAACTTTCCTGTCTTTGCCGAATTTTGCCCAGATAAGAATAACAAAAAGCAGGCATATAAACGGAACTGCAACCATAAGAGCAAGTTTTGCCGTATGTGCGGTTTCATTGAAATAGAAATATCCGTCGGGCAGTTCAAGTCTTACCGTAAAAGCCTCATTCGGGGCTAAATCGCTTGTCAGCCTGCCCGAAATTTCATTGCCGTTTACATAATATTCTATAGTATCTGTGCCTGCCGTGCCATATGAACCTGACGAAAAACCGAGCAATGCCGGGTCAAATTCCTTAGGCATTGTAATTTTGAATGTAACATTCTGAATATAAGTATCCCAGCCATCGCCGATAATGTTGTAATAAAGCTCATCTGCGCCGTCAAGAATATCCCGTCCGAGATTATAATCGTAAGAAATTTCATAGTGATGAGGGCCTGTAAGCATTACATCTTCATCGCCGATTTGCATAACAAGGCAGCCGTTTTCAAGCGAGGTTGAATAATCATCACTGCAGCGGATACTGCGTATTTTGGCATTTGTCTGCCCCGTAGTGCCGTCTGCTCTTTTAACACTGTTTTTTGTAGGAATATTTCTGTAAATTCCATGTCTCGGCTGATTGAAATAAGCGTCAATATTTTCGGTTATCTGCAAAATATTATCTTCTGTAACATTAATTTCAACATCGTAACTACTGAAATAATACGCCGTATTTGAATAACTGCCTGCGAATGCCGAAAACGGTACTAAGCATGCAGTTAAAACGGCAAGCAGAATGAATGCCGGTTTTTTAATCATTTTCATTAAAATTCCACCTTAACAGCCTGCTTTTCGGCATCATTTTCAATAACAAACATAGTTTTTCTTGCAAATTTAAACATAGATGCAACAATGCTTGACGGAAACATTTCAACCTTGTTGTTATACTTTTTAACAACGGCGTTATAATATTTTCTTGCGTTTGCAATATCCTCTTCGTTCTTCTGAAGTTGATTATTAAGATTGAGGAAGTTTTCATTTGCCTTTAAATCGGGATACTGCTCGGCAACTGCGTTAATGCTTGCAATGCCCTTGCTGATTTCCTTGTTTGCCTCAATTTTTTCTTCGGCAGATAAATTCCGATAACCGTTTCTTAAAGATACAACCTTTTCAAGTGTTTCTGCCTCGTGCTTTGCGTAGCCTTTAACAGACGCAACAATGTTCGGAATCAGATCCCAGCGCTTTTTAAGATAAACATCCATCGTGGCAAAAGCCTCTTCAACCGTGTTTCGGCTCTTTACGAGCAAATTGTAAGTTTTGCCGATATAAAGTGCAAGAAGCACCACAATAACAACGATTGCAATAACTGCATATTTCATAATCATTTCTCCTTTGAATTTATAGGTTTACGGTGCGTCGAGGACGACGCACCCTACGGCAGCCCGCCCTACGATTGTACATTTAAACTTTGTATGGAGCGATGCCATCATTAACCCACCCCTACAAATATATATTATCACAATAAAGCATCATATTCAATATAAAAAGGCAGAGCCTTGAATGACTCTGCCCAAAATATGAATTATACACCCGAATATGCATTAAATCCGCCGTCTACGGGAATATTTACACCTGTGATAAAGCCGCTGTATGCCTCGTCACAAAGGAAAAGAAGTGTGCCGTCAAGCTCTTCAGGCTCACCGAAACGGTTCATCGGAGTTGCATTTAAAATCTTGCCTGTGCGCTCGGTCGGTGTGCCGTCTTCATTCCAGAGCAAGGTTTTATTCTGCTTTGTTGAGAAAAAGCCGGGTGCGATTGCATTCACACGGATTCCCATCGGTGCAAAATGAACTGCCATCCACTCCGTAAAATTCTTGACTGCCGCTTTTGCCGCAGAATAAGCAGGAATTCGGGTAAGAGGGCGGTAAGCATTCATTGAAGTTACCATAACGATACAGGTATTTTCTTTTTCAACCATATCACGGGCAAAAACCTGAGTGGGAATAAGTGTTCCGAGAAAATTAAGATTGAAAACGAAACTGATACCATTCGGGTCAAGGTCAAAAAATGTTTTGATATTCTCGTCTTTTTGAACAAGATCAATTTTTTCAAGCGTATCTTTTGTAGTTGTGCCCTTCGGGTTATTGCCGCCTGCACCGTTTAAAAGAATATCACAGGTGCCGAGTTTTTCGGAAATAATATCTCTTGCTTTCTGCATAGACTCGAGTTCAAGAACGTTACAGCCTACTGCTATTGCCGTGCCGCCGTCTGCATTAATTTCATCTGCGCATTTCTGTGCAGCTTCTTCATTCAAATCAAGAACGGCAACCTTGCAGCCCTGCTTTGCAAGCGTTTTTGCAAAAGCACCGCAAAGCACACCGCCGCCGCCTGTTACAACTGCAACTCTGCCCTTTAAATTTTCGTGTGTCATATTGATTGCTCCTGTGTTTTAATTTTTTCGGGAGGGCACGGAGACCCTCCCCTACTTTATTTTGATGATTTTTCTACGGCTTCCCAGAGTCCGTTAAGATAACTTACACCGAGGGCACGGTCAAACAGACCGTAGCCCGGTCTTGCAACCTCGCCCCATATCATTCTGCCATGGTCGGGACGGATATAACCGTCAAAGCCGACCTCCTGCAAAGCCTTAACGATTTCGTACATATCAAGCGAGCCTGCATTGCTTTCGTGTGATGTTTCATTAAACCACTTATCATTAATCGAAACATTACGAAGATGCGCAAAATAAATTCTTTTGCTGATAACAGGGTCTTTGATAATATCAACCATATCATTTTTCGGGCTTGCACCGAGCGAGCCAGTGCAAAGCGTTACACCGTTATACTTGCTCGGAACCATTGTAAGAAGTTTTCTGAGCGCATCTTTACCCGTAATAATTCTCGGCAGACCGAAAATGCTCCACGGCGGATCATCGGGATGAATTGCCATTTTAACGTCACATTCTTCGCAGACAGGCATAATAGCCTCAAGAAAATACTTTAAATTTGCCCACAAATCATCTGCCGTAACACCCTTGTATTTTTCAAACAGGTCTTTGATTTCGCCCATTCTTTCACTTTCCCAGCCGGGCATAGCATAGCCGTTTGAGTTATCGTCAATCTCTTTGAACATATCCTCGGGCGATTTGCCCTCAACCTGCTTACCGTCGTAGCAAAGACAGGTAGAACCGTCGGGCAGAGGCATATAAAGATCTGTTCTTGTCCAGTCAAACACGGGCATAAAATTGTAACATATACATTTTACGCCGACTTTTGCAAGATTTCTGATTGAAGTTTTATAATTTTCAATATACATATCACGGCTCGGAAGACCGATTTTAATATCCTCGTGAACATTAACGCTTTCAATACATTCCATTGAAAGACCGGCGGCAGTAATTTCATCATACATAGCCTGAACTCTGTCCATAGTCCACGCCTCACCGGCAGGCAAGTCATGAAGAGCAGGCACAACACCCGCAACATTCGGAATCTGCTTTATCTGTTCAAGAGATACTGTGTCAAGGTCCTTTCCGAACCAGCGGAAAGTCATCTGCATAAGCATACCTCCTATATTTTTTCAAAGCAATTTTAGCACATATAAAATCCACTTTCAAGAGGTTTATTCATCTTCAAATAAAATTTCCTGCTCCTTCGCAATATTTTTTACAATGTTGTATGAACCTGTAATAATGCATACGTTTTCCTGCATCTCAACATTAATATTTTCGCTTATAATTTCGGCGTTTTCCAGTTTTTCCGCTTTCAGTTTTTCAAGTTCACTGTATGCAAGTTTTTCAAGTTCTTCATCACTTAGACTTTTTGAAATCACATTATAGTATGTGCAGTTTTCAGTTTCAATACCAATCGGCAGGCGAAAATTATTATAAACAATATTCTTTCTTGAAATATTTTCATCATAATCGCCCTGCTGCGTTTTAAAATAAAGCGGAATTTTAATTCCGAAAAAGAAAAAAGTTTTATATTCGGCCGATTTATAAAAATCCTTGTCTTTCTGCTCGCGGCTGATATTAAGAGTAAGAGAAGTGTTTACATTGGCAAGCACCGTGCCGTGGGCGTGGGCAAAATGATTTTTTTCGTCAACTTCACTTTCATTGACGCCCGAAATAAGCAAATCGCCTTTTGAAACAGCATCGCCTGCTTTAACCTGACTCCAGCCTCCAAGCGCCGTTACATGAGTTATAACGCCGTCTTCCGATGCGACAACATTTGTAATTTTGCTGTCGTCAGTTATGCTCGGCTTGTTCCGTGTTTCATTAATTTCAACAAGAGCCAGACTGCCGATTTTGTTAATTGAAATCCAGCTGACCTCGTCAAACTCAGCCATAACGCCGAATTCAAGATTTTCTTTATCAGTATCATTCCACCGAACGCCTGTCTTAAAACCGTTTTGTGCAAGATAATCAACTATTTTTGCATCAGTCACCCTGTCATTGCCGATGACTGTAACATTCCAAATAAAACCGCCCATAAAAGATATAAGAAACACCGAAGAAGCAATACCTGCAAGAATTCCCCACCGATTTTTCAGCGGCAAAAATAAAAACGGCAGTCCCTTTCGCATAATAACTTTTACTTTGCCGCCGTGTTTCAAAGCAATTTTATGAAGAAGAAAATAAGTTTTGACATCAGCGGCAGCGGTTATGCCGTTTTCGGTTTCGGCAATATCTTTAATATTAAGATTATTTTTAAAACAGTCGTTTATAAATCCTTCGGTAAATCCATTCTGAAATGTAAATTTTACATATCCTAAAAGCCAGCGGATTATTCTAATCATTGCCGACAAACTCCATTGACATTATAAAGCCGTTAATAACCGCGCCCTCAGGTGAAAAAGAATTTATATGCAGTTCACTGCCGAGAAATTTAACGGCAATTTTGCCGACATTCAGAACTATTTCATCGGCAGAATACTTTATAATAGACTTCAAACCGTCAACAACACATTCATCTGTGCCGTAAAACTCAAGCCTTGGCTGACCTGTGTAATATTCAAAAGGAAAATCGCTCGTATTTTTCACGCTCTTTTTTTTCATAAAATCACCATTAATTTATATGAATTATATAGGTGATATTATGAAAAACTTAAAAAACAATATTCTGCTTTTGTTTATTTTGATTATAACAAGCGTCTTAATAGTTTTCTCCGACAGGGCAAAAGAGGGAGCAGTTTACGGCATTGCCATAGCGGAAAAAATAATCATACCGAGCCTGCTGCCGCTGCTTGTTTTATTCAATTTTATAACCGTATCAAAAATTTCAGCACCGATAGAAAAACTGCTCTCCCCGATAACCGAAAAAGTTTTCAGGCTGCCAAAATGCACGGCAGGTGCAGTAATTTTCGGTCTGCTCGGCGGTTATCCCACAGGAGCGGTTTTAACAAACTCACTGCTTGAAAATAACGATATTGACAAAAACACGGCAAAACGCCTGCTTTTATTTAACGTAAACGGAGGGGCGGCATTTATAATAAACGCAGTCGGCTATTCAATGCTCGGCAGTCAGAAACAGGGAATAATTCTTTTTGCATCTTCAACACTTTCTGCACTGATAATTGCATTAATAACAGGATTTTTCAGCAAAACTCCCAAAAATACAGTAATTTCTTTTTATAATGAAAACATCAGCGACGCACTTAATACAAGCGTACAGAAATCAGTTTTTGCTGTACTGAATATAAGCGCTTTTATAATTCTTTTTTCTGCGCTTGAAAGCATTATAAATCCCCCCGAATTTCTTCTGCCGATATTTGAAATAACTTTCGGAATTTCGCACAATGCCAAAACTTTGAGCCTGCCCGAAATCGCCTTTTTCCTTGCATTTTCAGGATTTTGTATTCACTTACAGTTACTTCCGTTCATTATAAAAGCAGGTTTGAATTATATTGAATTTTTAATATCAAGAATCATTCACGGCGGTCTTTCATATGCAGTATGCAGAATTCTGCTTTTGATTTTTCCGAATGCGGCAGAAGTATTTTCAAATTATGCAGGAAGCACATCTGAAATTTCAAGCGTAAATTTAACTTTTTCAGTGCTGATGATTTTAGGTTTTATTGTTTTAATTTTTGAAATTGAAAACAAAAAAGCTCCTTTAAAAAAGTTCTGAAATCAAAACATATTTATTACTATAT
>CABUAS010000011.1 GCA_902489595.1 uncultured Oscillospiraceae bacterium
AATAAAAATAATTAAAAAAATTCAATGTATGTAAATATTTAATTAATAAAACGGTGGTATTATGAATTACGGAATGTTCAGAGCGGCGTCTGCTTCGCTTAAACTTAAAGTTGCAAACCCGAGTTATAATAAAGAAGAAATTAAAAAGGTGATTGATAAGGCAGTTGAGGAAGATGCAAGACTGCTCGTTACTCCCGAACTTTCTATAACGGGCTATACCTGCGCTGATTTGTTCTTTTCAAAAGCACTGCTTGACAGTTCAGACAAAGCAGTTGCCGAACTTGCGGATTATACAAAAGATAAAAATATTTTTGTTGTTGTCGGCGCTCCCTGTGAATATCAGGGAAAACTTTATAACTGCGCATTTGTTCTTAAAGATGGTAAAGTTATCAGCATTATTCCGAAACAAAATATTGCCAATTATAATGAGTTCTATGAAAAACGCTGGTTTTCGGTTATTGATGACGAAGTTTTTGTTAAAAAATTTGATTGCTGTATGAATTCGCAAAGTCTTGTGTGCCTTGATGAAAATGAAAAACTTATGCTCGGCGTTGAGATTTGCGAGGATTTGTGGGTTGCAGATCCGCCGTCATCGAAACTTGCTTTGGAGGGTGCGAATATAATAGTAAATCTGTCTGCAAGCGATGAATATGTTTCAAAAGCACAGTATAGAAAAGATTTGATCGCAAATCAGTCGGCAAGGTGTATCTGCGGTTATGTTTATGCAGGCGCATCTGTTTATGAAAGTACAACCGATCTCGTTTTCAGCGGTGCAACCGTTATTGCGGAAAATGGAGCGGTTATTGCCGAGGGCAGGCGATTTCAGCGTGAAAATGTTTTAACGATTGCCGATATAGATTATGAAAAAATTAATACTTTAAGGCAAAAAAATATCAGCTTTGATTCAAGCTGTACCGATTATAAAATTGTATCAGACTATGAATGCAAAAATGAAATCAATGATTTGAAATACCGCTTTGTTGACCCTCATCCGTTTGTACCAAGTGATAAAACACAGGTTCGTGAAAGGTGTGAGGAGATATTTGCAATTCAGTCGGCAGGTCTTGCAAAAAGGCTTGAACACGTTGGCTCAAGCGGAGCGGCAGTCGGCATTTCAGGCGGACTTGATTCAACTCTTGCACTGCTTGTCTGCTGTGAGGCTATGAAACTGCTCGGCAGACCGAACAGTGACATTTTAGGTATTACAATGCCCGGTTTCGGTACGACGGACAGAACGTATCATAACGCCGTTGATCTGATGAAATCGCTCGGTGTTACGATTAAGGAAATCAGCATAAAAGATGCCTGCGTTCAGCATATGAAGGATATTGAGCACGACCCCGATATTAAGGATATTACCTATGAAAATACACAGGCGAGAGAACGCACGCAGATTCTTTTTGATATGGCAAATAAGCATGGCAAACTGCTTGTTGGTACAGGTGATTTGAGCGAACTTGCAATGGGCTGGTGCACGTATAATGGCGACCATATGAGTATGTACGGTGTTAATGCGTCAGTGCCGAAAACGCTTGTGCGGTATCTTGTTGAATACGTTGCAGAAATCAGCGATGAAAAAACGGCGGCAATTCTGCGTGATGTGCTTGATACTCCTGTTTCGCCGGAACTTCTTCCGCCTGATGAAAACGGCAGAATTGCACAGAAAACAGAAGAAAATATCGGACCTTATGAACTTCACGATTTCTTTCTTTATAACTTTGTGCGCTTTGGTTTTACAAAAGAAAAATTGCAGAAACTTGCTGAAAAAGCGTTTAACGGCAGGTACGGCAGTGAAGAAATTTCAAAGTGGCTCAATGTGTTTATAAAAAGATTTTTCATAAGTCAGTTTAAACGCAGCTGTATACCCGATTCACCGAAAGTCGGTTCTGTTTCGCTAAGCCCGAGAGGGGACTGGCGAATGCCGTCTGACGCTTCATTTGAGGAATTTTTGAAATAACATTTTGAATATGTATTATTGTATCCATCGTAGGGCGGGGTGCTCTCACCTCGCTGTAAAATTCAATAAACGAAAGGTGTAAAAATTATGGATAAAAAGAAAAAAATTATAATAGCCGTTGCAGCGGCTGTACTTGTGATTGCGGCCGGAGTCGGAATTTATTTTGCAGTCAGCAAGGATGATAATAATTATGTTGATGTGCCTGTAACCGAGGTTGTTACAGACGAAAACGGCGAAACCGTTACCGATGCGGCAGGTCAGCCCGTAACGCAGGTTGTTACACAGCCGAACGGCACACCGCAGACTACAAAGAAATCACAGAGCACAAATTCAAATAATTCAAACGGCGGAAATAATGCAAACTACGGCGCAAACAGCGGAAACAACGGCGGCAATCAGGGCAATTCGGGCAATAACGGCGGCGGTTCAAACGGCGGCAACGCTGACGATAATAAGCCGACAGAAGAAAAGCCCGAAGATAAACCTGCAAAGAACAGGAAAATCACAATCACTGCCGTTTTGCCTCAGAACTGCAGTAAGTCAGATGTTATGGAAATCTGGGTTGACGGAGAAAAAGACAGTGAAATCACTGTAGGCGATTATCTTGTCGGCAGTAAAACAGTTGAAGTTACAACCGATAAAAGTTATAAAAATGATGTTACGGTAGAACTTGTTCTTCAGAATTATAAAACAAGTGAAAAAGCAACAGTGCTTAATAATCACGAAAATATTACAATTAATCTGCCGCTCAACGGAGTTGAAAATTTTGACGGCGAAGATGATTAAATTTTGCCCGGCGGCGTGGAAACACTCCGCCGTTTTTTATTTAATTAATTACCATATAATAAATTTAAAAATTATGTTGAATTTATTAATTAAGAGTGATATAATATCATAGGTTATGAGGGTTTGTACCCACAACTTTATATAATATGTAAATAATTATATTATTTTAGGAGGATTTCCAAATGGCAAGAAAAAAGAAAACCATGGATGGTAACAACGCTGCTGCTCATGTGTCTTACGCATTTACAGAAGTTGCTGCTATCTATCCTATCACACCTTCATCTGTTATGGCTGAAGTTACAGATGTTCTTTCATCTCATGATGCTAAAAACATTTTCGGTCAGAATGTAAGAGTGCAGGAAATGGAATCTGAGGGCGGTGCTGCAGGTGCTGTTCACGGCTCACTTTCAGCAGGTGCTTTAACAACAACTTACACTGCATCTCAGGGTCTTTTACTTATGATTCCGAATATGTATAAAATCGCAGGTGAACTTCTTTCATCAGTAATTCACGTATCTGCTCGTTGTGTATCTACACATGCACTCAACATTTTCGGTGATCATTCAGATATTTATGCATGCCGTCAGACAGGTTATGCAATGCTTTGCTCAAACAACCCGCAGGAAGTTATGGACCTTGGTGCTGTTGCTCACCTTTCAACACTTAAATGCGGTGTTCCTTATCTTCATTTCTTCGATGGCTTCCGTACTTCACACGAAATTCAGAAGATTGAAGTTTGGGATTATGATGAACTTAAAGAAATGGTTGATATGGATGACGTTAAGCGTTTCCGTGCACATGCTCTTAATCCTGAGCATCCTACTCTCCGCGGTTCAGCAGAAAACTCCGATATCTTCTTCCAGCACAGAGAGGCTTGCAACAAGTATTATAACGATGCTGTTGAAACAACTGTTAAGTATATGGACGAAGTAAACAGAAGAATCGGCACAGATTACAAGCCGTTCAACTACTACGGTGCTGAAGATGCAGAAAGCATTATCATTGCTATGGGTTCTGTTTGCGACACTATTGCAGAAACAATCGACTACCTTAACGCTAAGGGCGAAAAGGTTGGTCTTGTTAAGGTTCATCTTTACAGACCTTTCTCTGCCAAATATCTTCTTGATGTTATTCCGTCAACAGTTAAAAAGATTTCTGTTATTGACAGAACAAAGGAACCGGGTTCAATCGGTGAGCCTCTTTACCTTGATGTTGTTGCTGCTCTTAAGGGTTCAGCATTTGAAACAACTCCTGTTTATAACGGTCGTTACGGTCTTGGCTCTAAGGACACTGTTCCTGCTCATATCATCTCAATTTATGATAATATGAAGTCAGCAGAGCCAAAGACAACATTTACAATCGGTATTATTGATGACGTTACAAATCTTTCACTTGAAGCAGGCGAAAATGTTGATACAACACCTGCAGGCACAACAAGCTGTAAGTTCTGGGGTCTCGGCTCAGACGGTACAGTAGGTGCTAACAAAGACTCTATCAAGATTATCGGTGATAACACAGATAAATTTGCTCAGGGCTATTTCTTCTATGATTCAAAGAAATCAGGCGGTATCACAGTATCTCACCTTCGTTTCGGTGACAGCCCGATTACATCTACTTACCTTATCAATAAGGCAAACTTCGTTGCCTGCCACTGTCCGTCATACGTAACAAAGTATGATATGGTTCAGGATCTTGTTCCGGGCGGCACATTCCTTCTCAACTGTATCTGGACTCCCGAAGAGCTTGATAAGGAGCTTCCTGCTGCAATGAAGAGATATATTGCTGAAAATGATATTAACTTCTATATCATCAACGGTATCAAGATTGCTGAGGAAGTAGGTCTTCGCGGCCGTGCATCAACAATTCTTCAGTCTGCATTCTTCACAATTTCAGGTATTCTTCCTGTTGAGCAGGCTATTGAACTTATGAAGGCTAAGGCAACTGCTAAGTTTTCAAAGAAGGGCGACGCTATTGTTGCCGCTAACCACAACGGTATTGACCGTGGTTCAAAAGAAGTTATCAAGGTTGATGTTCCTGCAAGCTGGAAAGACGCTGTTGACGAAGAAACAGAACTTGTTGTTGATACAGACCGTCCTGAAATGGAAAAATTTGTTAAGGAAATCCTTGACCCTGTAGGTCATCAGAAGGGTGACAAGATTCCTGTTTCAACATTCGTTGATATGGCAGACGGCGTATATCCTCAGGGCTCTGCTGCTTTTGAAAAGCGCGGTATCGCTGTTGACGTTCCCGAATGGGATCCTACTACCTGTGCACAGTGCAACAGATGTTCAATGGTTTGCCCGCACGCAGTAATCCGTCCTGTTGCTCTTACTGCAGAACAGGCTGCAGCTGCTCCTGCAAATACAAAGACGGTTGACCTTAAGGTTCCTAAGGATTCAGGCCTTAAATATGCACTTATCGTTTCAACACTTGACTGCACAGGCTGTGCATCTTGTGCTAACGTTTGTCCTACAAAATCACTTACAATGAAGCCAATCGCTTCGCAGATGGATCAGCAGCCTGTATTTGACGCTCTTGTTAAGCTTGAGCCGAATAAGACTGTTGCATCTGACAATACAATCGTTTCAACTCAGTATCTCAAGCCTTATCTTGAGTTCTCAGGCGCTTGCGCAGGCTGCGGCGAAACACCTTATGCTAAACTCGTAACTCAACTTTACGGTGATAAGATGTATGTTGCAAACGCAACAGGCTGTTCTTCAATCTGGGGCGGTTCTGCTCCTTCAACTCCTTACACAGTAGACAATAAGGGCAACGGTCCTGCTTGGTCTAACTCACTGTTTGAGGATAACGCTGAATTCGGTCTCGGTATGTTCCTTGCTCAGTCACAGATTCGTGCAAGACTTGCTGATGATGCGCTTGCTCTTAAAGATTCTGCTGTTGCTGATGAGGTTAAGGCTTACCTTGATACATTTGAAAGCACACGCGGCAACGACGCTCCTGCAAAGGCTCTTATCGCCGCTCTTGAAAATACAGAGTTTGAGGGCGCTGAAAAGGCTGCTGCTGAAGATTTCTTAAAGGATAAGGACTATGCCGCTAAGAAGAGCCAGTGGATCTTCGGCGGTGACGGCTGGGCTTATGATATCGGCTTCGGCGGTCTTGACCATGTTCTTGCTCAGAATCAGAATGTAAACGTTCTTGTATTTGATACAGAGGTTTACTCAAACACAGGCGGTCAGGCTTCAAAGGCTACTCCTACAGGCGCAGTTGCTCAGTTCGCAGCATCAGGTAAGATTACAAAGAAGAAAGACCTTGCTAAGATTGCTATGTCTTACGGCTATGTATATGTTGCTCAGGTTGCAATGGGCGCAGATTACAATCAGTGCTTAAAGGCTATGAAAGAGGCTGAGGCTTACAACGGTCCGTCACTTATCATCGCTTATGCTCCTTGTATCAACCACGGTATCAAGATGCCGTTCAACCAGGCAGAGCAGAAGAAGGCAGTAACAGCAGGCTACTGGAACCTCTTCAGATACAATCCTGCTCTTATCGAACAGGGCAAGAATCCGTTCTCACTTGATTCAAAGGCTCCTACAGGAGATTATATTGAATTCATCAACGGCGAAACACGTTACTCATCACTCAGAAGAAGCTTCCCTGAAAAGGCAGATCAGCTCTTCAGCATCGCTGCTGAAAACGCAGTTGCCAAGTACAATGATCTTCTTCGTACTGTTGAGTATTACGAGCCAAAGAAGGACTAATTCTTAGCTGATACAATTATAATATTGTGGGGGAGGGCATTTGTGCCCTCCCGTTTTTTGATTAATCGGTTGCAAATATATTATCGTAGGGGTCAATGCCTGCATTGACCCGTTATTCTTAATTATCCGCTTGCTTTTTCGGCGTCTTTCATCTATAATAGTAGAAATGCTTTTTGGGAGATCCTTATGAATAACGGCTTTAAGAGAACAATTCGCTCGTGCTTTGTCGGCTACATTGTGCAGGCGATTATAAATAATTTTATACCTCTTCTTTTTATTACCTTTCAGAATACTTATGAAATTTCGCTGACTCAGGTAACGAGCCTCATTACAATAAATTTTGTTTTGCAGCTTATTCTTGATATGTCCTCTGTTTTGTTTGTAGATAAAATCGGTTATCGTGCTTCGATTCTTATTGCTCATGCATTGGCAGCAATCGGGCTCGTGTTTCTTACTTTTATGCCTGAAATTGCGCCGACTCCGTTTATCGGAATTATAATTTCCGTAACGGTTTATGCAGTCGGCAGCGGACTTATCGAGGTTCTTGTCAGCCCGATTGTTGAGGCGTGTCCGACGGATAATAAAGAAACAACAATGAGTATGCTCCATTCCGCTTATTGCTGGGGTCATGTTCTTGTTGTTCTTGTTTCAACTGTTTTCTTTAAGGTGTTTGGCATAGAAAACTGGAAAATACTTGCGCTTATATGGGCGGTTGTGCCTGCGGTTAACGGCTTTGCATTTATCAAAGTGCCGATTAATTCCGTTAATGAGACGGGCGAAAAAGGACTGTCAATACGAGAATTGCTTAGAAATAAAATGTTCTGGACGTTTATGCTTATTATGCTTTGTGCAGGTGCAAGCGAAATTTCGGTCAGCCAGTGGTCTTCGGCGTTTGCAGAACGTGCACTCGGCGTTGATAAAACAATTGGCGACCTTGCAGGCCCTATGGCATTTGCGATTCTGATGGGCGTTTCAAGAACATTTTATGGCAAATTCGGTGAAAAGATTAATCTTGAAAAGTTTATGCTGGCGAGCAGTGTTTTGTGTGTTGCGGCTTATCTTTGTATCGGTCTTGTTGACAGTCCGATTGTATCACTGATTGCCTGCGCTGTCTGCGGACTTTCCGTAGGTATTATGTGGCCCGGTGCATACAGCAAGGCGGCAGGTACAATTAAAGGCGGCGGAACGGCACTTTTTGCAATGCTTGCACTTGCAGGCGATACAGGCTGCACGGTAGGACCTACCGTTGTCGGCGAAGTTGCCGATGCTTTGGGCGGCAATCTGAAAATCGGCATCCTTTCGGCAGTCGGTTTTCCTATACTTCTTATAATAGGTATGATAGTATATAAGAAATTGACCGGCAAAAAAGTAAAATGAAAAGCAACAGGGTAAGGGCAATTCAATAAAAATAATAAACCTCGGTTTGTATAACCGAGGTTTATTATTTGTGTTACTGTAATTTTGAAATTTCAGGGTAATATCTGAATTTTGCCTGACCGATTATTTTGCTTTTGGCAACATATTTGCACTGCCAGAAACGGGAATCAGCAGAATTGTTTCTGTTATCACCTAGGCAGAAATAGCAATTCTCAGCCATAATATATCTGCCGCTCTCATCTCTGACAAATTTACCGTCTTTGTCCTTTTCACAGTATTTGTCAATAAAGCCTTCGCCGCCGACTTCCATACCGTTTTCGGCAAAGCAGTATCCGTTTTCATCTTCGGTGATTGCCTCGCCTTTTTCGGGAATGTAGTACGGTCCGAAATCGCCTTTAGGTGTTTCATAAGTCAGAAAACTCTGATCAGTTTGGTAAGATTGACCGTTTTTATCTGTAATATAGGCGATACCGTTTGAGATTGAAACCGTTTCGCCGGGCAGACCTATAATTCTTTTAACATAAGCGGTATTTTCGTCGTCAGGGAATTTGAAAATGATAATGTCATATCTCTGCGGATCATCTTTAATATATGCAAGTCTGCTTGCGATAATTCTGTCTTTGGCGTTGATTGTGCTTGTCATAGAGCCTGTCGGCACGATTGCATTTGCAAAAACGAATGTTTTTAAAAGCAGGGCAATAACAACAGCAATGATTATCGGCAAAAGAAAGTCAACAGTACTTTTCAGTTTGCTTGGTTCTTTTTCTTCCTTTTTCTCTTTTTCAGCATCGTTTTCAACTGCATCGTTTATGATATTGTTATCGGCATTATTTTCGGTGCTTTCATTTTTAGCTTTTATCTGCGAATTGTTGTTTTTTTGTTTTTCAAGCAAATCAATCTGACGGGTAGCGCTGATTTCTGCCTTTATTTCAGTGTTGAAATATTTTGCCCCGCAGTTCGGGCATTCAAGCCAGTCACCGTCTTCAATTAAAGTTTCATAACCGCATTTTTTGCAAGCCATTAAAAGGTACCCTCTTTCTTTTTCTTACGCCTGCTTTTTTTCAGAATTGCAGGCAGCATAATTTCATTGTAAGGTGTTGCGCTGTTGATTATTTCAAAACCTTCTGCCGTGCTTGCAAGGTTAGTTGAGATTTCAGCCTTTGTTTTTTTGTCATAGCCTGAGCAGTCAAGTTTGTTGCCTATATAAATTTTCACCATTCTGTTTTTCTCACGTACAATGGTGATTTTATGATTTCCCGAATTAACAAGGCTTTGTGATTTCAGCGAAACCGTGCCGATTGTCACATTAACATAACCTTTTTTTATGCATACAAGCACATCATCATTTTCACAGATAACCCTGTCTGCGCCGTTCGTTTCAAATGTAATTGTAAAATCATTGCCTTTTTGAGGATAAGCAAAACGCCTGTCTTCCTCGCCGAACTGAATGATTTTAATTTCAAACGGAGCAAGCGTTAAATTGATTTTATCGTTGTAATTGTAAACATCACTGCTTTCGGCAGCTGCTTTATTTAAAACATTATAACGCCTTACATTATGAAGCGTTTCGGGGCAGCCCATAAGTTTGTTGAGTGTAAGCGTAAGCGGAGCAGACTCATTGGTGGGATTTCTGAGGGCAATAATGCCTTCGCCGTTCTCTGTCCATGATGCATAGCAGTAAACATTGTTTTCGGTCGGATTTCCGCCGATAAACATAGCATTTTTCAGAATATGGTAGTTTGCCTTCTGCCAGTTTATGCAGTTTGCAAGTGCCTGCCATTTGCCCTCGCTCATCATATGAGGTGAGATGTAAAGTTCATTCAGCGCAGCACCTCGGCACGCATTGAAGAAAAATGCTTTTTCAAATTCTTCATCTGTGTAGTCAAGATGCGCTTCTGCGCCGTAAATCGGCTCGTGATTATAAATTCTGTCGGCAGGGAACTGCAAACAGCGTTTGAACCAGAAATCGTAATATCTTCCGTCACGGTAGGTGATTTCGGCATCTGCCTGCGACTGCTTGCCCTTTTCATAGTTTTCGGCAAATCCGATGTCTCCGCTGTTTTGCAGCCAGATTGAATTTACATACTGAAGCCACCACGGAGACGGGTTTACGTAGCAGGTCATATTAATCCACATACTTTTGCCCTGCTTTGCACGTGCAGCGTGAAGGGCTTTGAAAATCTTTATCCACCTGTGCCACATTTCTGTAATGAGATACATATTGTGTGCGCCGCCTGTTAAATGGTCGTGCTTGCTGTTTGTGCACGGAATAAGGTTAAAACCGTCAAGCTTCCAGTAAGAAATGTTGTTTTCAACAGTTGTGCTTACTAAAAATTCCTTAATATTCTCACAGTATTTTTTTGATGCAATACAAATGTCGCGTGCCTGAGCGTTAAAGTAGCCGTAGCCTTTTTTCTCTATTCTTTTTGCAAACGGAGTCTGGTAATTGTAACCGCCCCTCGGACCGAGCCATACGCCGAATGTACTGCCGAATTTGTTTACTGTTTCTGAAATATACAAAAGCCCGTTCGGGAATTTTTTCGGGTGGAAGGACCAGAAAGAGCTTTTATAGTCATTCCAGCCGTCGTCAACAACATATCCGTCAAGCGGTTCAACATTGTATGATGATAATTTGTTTTCAACTTTATAAAATGCTTTTTCAATATTATCTTCCGTGATATTAAGCATTTTGTCATACCATGTATTGTACTGCACACGGTAAGGAGACGGAAGAGAAATTTTGTTGATGTATTCAAAAAATGATTTCTTTAAGTCAACAAGAGAACTGCCCTTTGCGGCACCGATTACTGTTGACGGGCAAATTAATTTATCGCCTATATCTTTACCCACAAAGTATGTAATCTGACCTCTGCCGTGCAGTATTTCGTTTTTTGATGCAGGGAATTCGCAGCCAAAAAACAAGCTGTCAATATAAAACGGCTGACCGAGTGTTGAAATGTACGGGTCAGACTGTTCAAAATACGCATCAACATCCAGTTTGCCTTCATTTACCGTGAAATATGATGATGAGTTGATGATTCCGATGTTTTCAAGCAGTATGTAATCAATTATTTTCGGCTCGCTCTGTGTAATTGCAATTTGCTTTTCTATAGTGTTTTTATCCCTGCCGAGGCGGTAATTCAGCGTAACGGTGGTGTTCATTGTTTCGGCAAAGCGGAAAAACAGCCTGCCGTCTTTTTCAATACTTTCGGTTACACGAAGCCCTTTTGAAGTGAATTCGTCACCGTCCTTGAATCTGATAAGGAATTCGCTTCCGCTGCCGTCAGGTATGAAATCAAGCCCCGAATATTTATTTGTGATTTTTGATGCAAAAAGAGTACCTTCAATGATTTTGAATTCTCTTTTAAGCCTGTCATTTTCAAGTTTATACATATTTAAAATTCTTCCTCAATTTCTTTTAATGCCTTTGCAAGCTGGTCGGGGCAGGAGGTCTGCTTAAAACCGCATTTAATGCCGTCGAGCCTGTCTATTACCTCATCAATCGTCATTCCCTTTACCAATTCGCCGATGCCTTTAAGGTTGCCGTTGCAGCCGCCGAGAAATTCAACGTTTTCGATTGTTTTATCATCATTAATATCAATTTTAATCTGTGAGGAACAGGTGCCTCTTGTTTTATACGTATATGTCATTTTATACCTCGTTTATATAATTTATACAATACAATGGTTTTAAATAATCTGATTATATATATTATACTTATTATTAAACACATATGCAATAATTATCTGTTAAAATATTATGTATATTTTACAAATTTTATTTGATTTCTTATATTGCAATACACAAATAGGTGTGATATTATTATCTTGAAAAAATGCGAAATCGCATAAAAATAAATTTTTAAGAGGTAACGCTATGGAAAAACTCAAGGTTGGCATTATCGGTGCAGGACGCATCGGCCAGGTACACGCAAAATCAATCACTTATCACATCCCGCAGGCTGAAATCGTTGCAATTTCAGATATTTATGTGGACGGTGCAAAAAAAGTTGCAGAAGAACTCGGCATTCCGAATTATTATCAGGATTATCATGAGATTTTTAATAATCCTGAAATTCAGGCTGTTCTTATCTGTTCTTCAACAGATACACACGCTGATATTGCCTGTGAGGCAGCAGAGGCAGGCAAGCACATTTTCTGCGAAAAGCCTGTTGATTTAACTGTTGCAAAAATTAAAAAGGTTATTGACGCTGTTGACAAAGCAGGCGTTAAACTTCAGATTGGCTTCAACAGAAGATATGACCATAATTTTGCTTATATCAAAGAGCTTGCAAATAAAGGCGAAATCGGCAATCTTCAGACTATTAAGATTACAAGCCGTGACCCTGAACCGCCGTCAATCGACTATGTTAAGGTTTCAGGCGGTATTTTCCTTGATATGACGGTACATGATTTTGATATGGCACGCTTTATCGGCGGCGAGGTTGAAGAGGTTTATGCAAATGCAACCGTTATGGTAGACCCTGCAATCGGCGAGGCAGGCGATGTTGATACTGCGCTTGTTGCTCTTAAATTCAAAAGCGGCGCTATCGGTGTTATTGATAACTGCCGCAGAGCAGCATACGGCTATGACCAGCGCCTTGAAGTTTTCGGCTCAAAGGGTCAGGCATCTGCTGCAAATGATACACCTACAAACGTTTCATTCATCAATGAAAACGGCAATTCGTCAGATAAGCCTCTCTATTTCTTCCTTGAAAGATATATGCAGTCATTTACAGACGAGATGACTCAGTTTATTGACTGTGTTCTTAACGATAAAGAAACACAGACTACTGTTTATGACGGACTTGAGGCACTTCGCTTAGGTCTTGCTGCTAAGAAATCTGTTGCAGAGCACAGACCTGTAAAGCTTTCCGAGATTGAGGGTTGATTATATGAAAAGAGAAAGACTTACAATGGCTCAGGCTCTTGTTAAGTTCCTTGACAATCAGTACATAGAGTGTGACGGTGTTGAAACAAAGTTCGTTTCGGGCATTTTCGGAATTTTCGGTCACGGCTGTGTAGTAGGTGTCGGTCAGGCGCTTGAACAGGGCGGTCATAATTTAAAATTTTATCAGGGTAAAAATGAGCAGAATATGGCTCTTGCCGCTGTTGCTTATGCTAAGCAGATGGACAGAAAGGCAATTATTCCCTGCGTTTCTTCAATCGGTCCCGGTGCAACAAATATGGTAACTGCCTGCGGCTGTGCAACTGCAAACAGAATTCCGCTGCTTGTTCTTCCGGGTGATACATTCGCCTGCCGTCAGCCCGACCCTGTTTTACAGCAGGCAGAGTTTTTTGACGGCTACGGCAGAACCGTTACAGATGCATTTAAGGGCGTTTGCCATTATTTTGACAGAATCCAGCGCCCCGAGCAGTTGATGACTGCTTGCCTTAACGCTATGAGAGTACTTACCGACCCTGCCGATACAGGCGCAGTATGCCTTGCAATGCCGCAGGATGTTGAGGGTGAGGCGTATGATTATCCCGAGCATTTCCTTGCAAAAAGAGTATGGCATATGGACAGACGTCCGATTTCTGCATCCCAGCTTGAAAGGGCAGTTTCTCTTATCAAAGATGCAAAGAAGCCGATTATTGTCTGCGGCGGCGGTGTTCGTTACAGCGGCGCTGAAAAAGAACTTCTCGAATTTGCAGAAAAATATAATATCCCGATTACCGAAACACAGGCAGGCAAGGGCATTATTGACTGGAAGCATCCGCTTAACCTCGGCGGTATCGGCGTAACAGGCGGCAAGGCTGCAAATGTTATTGCAAGAGATGCAGACCTTGTTATCGGTGTCGGCACTCGTTTTTCGGACTTTACAACCTCGTCAAAGTGGCTGTTTAATGAAAACAGAAAGGTGCTCGGTATTAATATCTGCCCGTTTGATGCGTTTAAAATGGACGCCGAGGCAGTTATCGCCGATGCTAAAGAGGCAGTTACCGCTCTTGTCGGCAGTCTTGACGGTTATAAAACTGCTTATACAACCGAAATTGCCGCTGCAAAGGCAGAGTGGGACTCTATTGTTGACGATTATTATTCTAAGGAACTTGAGGGCGGACTTAATCAGGCTCTCGCTCTCGGCATAATCAATGAATTTATGGCAGACGAGGATATTGCGCTCGGCTCGGCAGGTTCACTCCCGGGTGATATGCAGAGATTGTTCCGTCCGAAAAACAGAGGCACATATCATATGGAATACGGTTATTCCAATATGGGCTATGAAGTAAACGGCGCTCTTGGCGCAAAGCTTGCAAAGCCTGACGCAGAGGTTTATACCTTCTGCGGTGACGGTTCGTTTCTTATGGGTCATTCGGAACTTTATACTGCTTTGCAGGAAAATCTGAAAATAAACGTGTGTCTTTTTGATAATATGGGCTGGGGCTGTATTGAAAATCTTCAGAATAATCAGGGTACTGATACGTTCGGCACTGTTTTCCGTGCAAGAAACCCTGTAACAGGTATGCTCGACGGTGATGAAATCGACGTTGATTTCGCTAAAATTGCCGAGGGCTACGGTGCAAAGGGCTACACTATCAGAACCTCGGATGAACTCAGAGCAGCGCTTGCAGATGCTAAAAAGCAGACGAAATCTGTTCTCTTTGATATTAAGGTTCTCCCCAAAACGATGACTCCTGGCTTTGAATCCTGGTGGCGTGTAGGCGTTGCCGAGGTTTCAAAAAGCGAAACCGTAGCCGCAGCATATGAGGATATGCAGGAGCATATTAAAGACACATTCGATTACTGATAAAATTGCGCCTTTTTGTGTTATGCTGCGTTATAAACAAAATTCCACTCGGTCACATATATTACATATGCTCCCGTCGATGAAATTTTGTTAAAGCCTTGCCTAACGCAAAAATTCATCAATTTTATTTGTAGGGGAGGGTCTCCGTGCCCTCCCGTAAAATCACAATCAATACTGAAAGGTAACAAAACAATGTTGGATTCAAATAAAGTTAAACTTGCTATTGCGCCAATCGGCTGGACAAATGATGATATGCCCGACCTTGGTGCGGAAAATACATTTGAGCAGTGCATCAGCGAAATGGCACTTGCAGGCTTTAAGGGTTCAGAAATCGGCAACAAATATCCGTCAGACCCTGATGTTTTAAAGAAATATCTTGATATAAGAGGACTTCAGATTTGCAATGCGTGGTTCTCATCTTATTTAACTTCAAAGCCTTATGAAGAAACGATTGAGGCATTCAAGGCTCATTGTGACAAACTTTACGCTCTCGGTGCAAAGGTTATCGGCGCATCAGAGCAGGGCAATTCCATTCAGGGCTGTCTTAATAAGTCAATTCTTGATGAAAAGCCTTATTATACCGACGAACAGTGGAAAATCGTTTCAAAAGGCTTTAACGAAATGGGCGCATACGCTAAATCAAAGGGTATGTATTTCACTGTGCATCATCATATGGGCACAGGTGTGCAGACTGTTGAAGAAATTGACAAATTGATGGAAATGACAGATCCTGAGCTTGTTTATCTTCTTTTTGACAGCGGTCACCTTACCTTTGCAGGCATTGATCCTGTTCCTGTTCTTAAAAAGTATATTAACAGAGTTAAGCACGTTCATCTTAAAGATGTTCGCCTTGATGTTTACAACAATCAGGTTGTGCCGAATCATATGAGCTTTCTTGATGCAGTGCGTGCAGGCGTTTTCACCGTACCGGGTGACGGCGATGTTGATTTCAAGCCGATTTTTGACATTCTTGCCGAAAGCGGTTATGAGGGCTGGGTAGTTGTAGAGGCTGAGCAGGATCCTGCCAAGGCTAATCCGTTTGAATACGCAGTTAAGGCAAGAAAATATATTGCCGAAAACACAGGATTATAATAAAATTTTAAGGGGCTGTTTTTTTACAGCCCCTTGTTTTGTCTTTATTAATCCCCGTCGTATGTCGGGGCGTTTTTAGGTGATTTGCCTTTGATTACATTGTGATAGTAAGCATAGGTCATTGGGTTGTCGTCGTTTAATACGTCTGCGTCTGTAACTTCGCCGAGGAAAACGGTGTGCGTTGAAGTTTCCATAGTGTCAACAACCTTGCAGGTAATATATGCGCTTGCGGCAGGCACAATCGGCAGATAATTTCTGACAAGTGCGTCATAGTCGGTAAATTTGTTTGTATCTCTGCCGCTTTTGAAACCAAAGTTGCCGATTACAAGCGGGTCGCAGTTTTCGCCGAGAATGTTTATTGCAAACATGCCCGTGTCCTTGATACACTCGTTTGTAAAGTTATCGTGATTGATTGAAACGGCAATCGTTGCAGGGCTTGACGTTATCTGCATAGCCGAATTTGCCGTGCAGCCTGTTGCCTTGCCATTGTTCCATGTTGTTACAACATATACGCCGTAGGAAAGCTTGTAAATTGCGGATTTGTTCATGTTTTTTACCACCTTAAAAAATAATTAATGCATTTTGCTCGTCGATAGACTTCGAGAATTGGAACAGAATTTTGCATTTTGCGAGTGGGTGCCGTACATAAGTACTGCCCCTGAGCAAAATGCAAAAAACGCCAAAAATGGCAGGAATTCGATATTTCTGCCATTTTTATATGCGTTGCTGTAAGACGGTGCGTCAAGGATGCCGCACCCTACGGTATGAGGTTATCACAACACCATTATATTTCGGCGTGGTTATGACCATTTATCGACAGTCTGATTAGCCGAAATATCTTTTAAGAAGACCTTCAAATGCTTTGCCGTGTCTTGCTTCGTCACGAGCCATTTCGTGAACTGTGTCATGAATAGCGTCAAGACCGTCTTCCTTAGCCATTTTAGCAAGTGCTGTTTTGCCTGCTGTTGCGCCGTTTTCAGCTGCAACACGCATTTCAAGGTTCTTCTTTGTAGAATCTGTTACTACTTCGCCGAGCATTTCAGCAAATTTTGCTGCGTGTTCTGCTTCTTCGTAAGCAGCCTTTTCCCAGTAAAGACCGATTTCAGGATAACCTTCTCTGTGAGCAACTCTTGCCATTGCAAGGTACATACCTACTTCTGTGCATTCGCCGTTGAAGTTTTCACGAAGGCCCTGAACGATTTCTTCTCTTACGCCTTCTGTAATGCCTACAACGTGCTCAGCAGCCCATGCCATTTCGTCGTTTTCACGAACAGCCATTTTTGCTTTGCAGATTGGGCAGATTTCGATTGGTTCGTCACTTTCGTATCCGCAAACGGGACAGTAATACTTTTTTGCCATAATAATAACTCCTTAAAATAATTTTTTATTTTATACAGCAGGAACAAAGTCCGCTGTAGTATACATCTTTATGCT
Source organism: uncultured Oscillospiraceae bacterium (assembly GCA_902489595.1). Classification (GTDB taxonomy): domain Bacteria; phylum Bacillota; class Clostridia; order Oscillospirales; family Acutalibacteraceae; genus Eubacterium_R. The sequence continues at coordinate 17,114 of CABUAS010000011.1, forward strand.
TAATTATAAACCCGTCGGGCATTTTATAATTAAGGCTGTTTACGTTGAAATCATAGATTTTGCCGCATTTTTCACACCGAAAATGGCCGTGCAAATCAGTGTTGGCGTCATATCTTATACGTTCACCGTCAATTCCGATTGTTTTAAGAAAGCCCTGTTCGGTAAGTGCTTTAAGTGCATTATAAACAGTGGTTTTTGAAAAAGCAGGGTTGCTTTTTAAAACAGATTCGTAAATTTCAAGCACGTCGGGGTGTGTTCTGTTGTTATAAACATAATCAAAAACGGCAATCCTCTGGGGAGTTGCACGAAAACTTTTTTCTTTAAATAAAGATGTGATTTCGTCTTTATTCATAGCCGAACTCCTTTATTAGATTGTAATGATTACAATCTAAGTATAGCACATTATTTTAATTTGTCAACACTTTTTTAAAAAAATTGACTTCTTGTTTTAAATTTGGTATCTTAATATATATCAATTAAAAGGGGAGATATTATGATTAAGGTTAACTGGCAGAAAATCAAGCCGTATGAGGATAAAATTTTTGCCGTTCCCGTTACTGCTTTGCTTATCGTTCTTGCCGTTGTGGCAATCGTAATCGGCTTTTTCAGCAAATTTACACTGCTGCCGCTTAAATATCTGACTGCAATATTTATTTTTCTTACAGCGGCGTTCAATATAAAAATCGAGTCAAGAATGCTTCAGATTTATTTGCTTTTAGGTGTTTTGGACATCGGTCTTGTTTGTGCGGGTCTTGTGCCTGTTGCACCGGGGCTTACAATTCTTCTCTTTATAATATCACTGCTTGCACTTATTGCATCTTTGGCGCTTTGTATTTCTTCGCATTTTATTATGAATAAAGATACTGTATATAATTGCCCCGAGCCTGACAGAAGCAATGTTTATTCGGGTAAAAACGTTATGCTTTTTGCACCTCACGAAGATGACGAAATTAATATCTACGGCGGAATTATTGAGCAGTATGTTAAAAACGGTTCAACTGTTCGTGTTGTTTTTTCAACAAACGGTGATTATCACGGAATCGGCAAAATCAGAATCCGTGAGGCTCGCAATGTTGCAAAAAAATATAATATACCGTTTGAAAATTTCATTTTTCTCGGCTACAGTGACAGCCTTGCAGACGAAAACGGTGTTCATATATATAATTGTCCTGCTGACAAAAATGTATACTCACGCTATAAAGTTTCAAAAACCTACGGCACAAAGAATAAACCGCCTTACAGTGAAAAAGCGTTTACAAGGCAGAATGTTATTAATGATTTTAAGTCGGTTATTCTTGAAAATAAGCCTGACACAATTTTCTGCTGTGACTATGATGTTCACTGCGACCATAGAGCGCTTTCGCTGTTTTTTGAAGACGCAATGAGTGAGATTTTAAAAGAAACTGCATTTTACAACCCGACTGTTTATAAAGGTTTTGCCTATTCAACTGCTTGGAACGGAAAAGAGGATTATTATTCTGTCAACGCCCGTTCAACGCATCTTAAAGAAGACGCCGATTATATGGCTGAAACAGGCTTTTATGCGTGGAATGACAGAGTTCGCTTTCCTGTTGCAGCAGAAAGTCTGTCAAGAGTTATGCAGAATTCATCAAGTTATATTGCAATGGCAGAGTATTCCAGCCAGACGGCGACTGACCATGCAAACGGAATTCTGAACAGTGATAAGGTTTTCTGGAAAAGAAGAACGGACAGTGTGCTTTATAACGCAGAAATTTCTGCCAGCAGCGGTGACGCAAGCCACCTTACCGAATTTAAAATTGCACACAGCAATGATATTATAGATAAGGACAAACTGCCGAATGACAATGCGTGGGTTGCCGATTCTGCTGATGAGCATAAAATGCTTATGTTTAAACTGCCGTCAAGGCGCAGGATTTCAAGTATTTATATTTATGAAAATCCCGACAGGGGCAGTCATATTGTAAATGCGTTTGTAACGCTCGGCGCAAGAAGTTTCAGCACGGGTGAACTGAAAGAAAACGGCGGCGCAACGATTTTTGAGTTCCCGGCAGTTGAAACAGATGTAATCGGAATTGCCGTTAAGAGCTATACGGGTTATTGTTCGCTTTTGAAAATTGAGGCGTTTGAAGAGCCTGAAAGCAGTTCGCCGCAATTAATTAAACTTTGCAATAATTATGATGATTTTTGTTATGATTATATTGTCAGTCCATCGGGCAAAGAGGATTTTGATGTTTATACTTATCCGCAGGCAGATGCAGATTTTAAAGTTATGTCAAGCAATGATGCCGTTAAGGCAGAGTGTATCGGCGGCAAGATAAGTATATTCTGCCCGCCTGAGGAAGAAAGCATTATAAGGGTTGAACTTGCAGATAATCCGCTGATTTATGATGAAATCAGAGTAAGCAATCCCGATGACAGGGTTAAAGAGGTATGGAAGCTTAAGCAAAGATATGAGCATAGAATTATGTCGCCTGCAATGCAGTGGGATTATTACCGAGGACTTCTCCGCCGACTGTTGACATATTTTCCGTATAAAGAGAAGTAATTAACAACCAATAGTCCTCCTTGTTAAAGGAGGGGGACCGCTTGCGGTGGGAGGATTGCAATAATGAATCCCTCCGCCTCGTACCTTGGCACCTCACTTTTACAAGGGAGGCAATAAAATAATAAGAGCACATCTGAATGATGTGCTCTTTTGCTGTGTATTGTTAGTTAAACGGAGTCCATTCAATATAAACGCCGTTGTGGTCGCTTATATAGCCGTTTGATGTGTTGTCAAGAATCTGATAGTTAACGGCGTTTTTGCCTGTTGTGATGAAGATGTGGTCAATCGGTTCACCCTCGGTAATATCGCCCCAGCCGTGATAGGTTTCTTTCGTTTCTGCGGCAGGCACAAGCGTTTTGGCATCAGTCAGTTTTTCACTTATCGTGTTATAAGCAATCATACCTGCGGTTTCATTGAAGTCACCTGTAAGAACGATTGCGGCATCGGGGTATTGACCTTTCAGTTCGTCAATTTTCTGTGAAATAACCTCTGCACCGTAATTTGCGGCTTCTTCGCTTGCATTGTCAAGGTGCGTGTTCATATGAATAAGCAGACTGCCTGTTTCATTGCTTTTCAATACAACGTATGTGCACACTCTGTAGCAGCCTGCGCCGTCGTATTTGCTTTCCGTTTCAGGTGTTGTTGAAAGCCAGAAGGTGTTTTTGTCTTCACACGTATATTTGTCCTTAAGCCAGAAAACGGCGTTCATTTCGCTTTTGTTTTCATTGTCGTCGCCGCCTCGCTTTACGCCGTAGCTGTCGTAATCACTCATAAGCGTTTCAAGTTTTGAAAGCCATTTGCTGTTCATTTCCTGTGTGCCGATTGTGTCGGGCTTAACGGTGTTCATATAGTCTGCAAATTTTTTAACACGTGTGCCCGAGCCTGTGCCCTTGAGTGCATTGCCCCAAGGAGCGGCGCAGTTAAATGATATGGTTGTAACTGAATCTGTATTTGTTTTATCTATTGTTGAATATCCGCCTTTTTCAGATGTGCAGGCAGTTAAAACCGTGCTTATCAATACTGCCGAAATGAAAACGGAAAGAATTTTTTTGATTTTATTCATTTGCTTTACCTCTCTTTTTTACTGTTTTTGAGATAACCGCCGCAAGTACGATTGCCAGAACTGCTGCTCCTGCCGCACACGGAATGGCAACCTTCAGTGCAGGCGGCAGATAAGTTCCGTTTACAGACGGAATATTTTCAGGCAGATTATAGTGACCTTCGCCGCTGTTGCTGCCGTATGCAATGCTGATAACGTTTACACTGTATTTATCTGTTTCAACAGTGATTGTGTCGGATTTAGGAATAACTGTAATATCTTCCGTAGGCGCTACATAGTACGGCTTGCCGATTTCATTGCAGGCTGATTTGAAATTGCCTGAAAAATGGTAATGGGAAATTGAGTTAAGGTTTTCAAAACCGTCAATATTCAGGTTTACAGTCTGAGAGGAACTGCCTGAATTTACAAGTTTAACGTAAATAACCTGTTTTTCTTCATCAACCGTAACAGACTGTGCAAGTTCGCTTACAGGCACGTCTGTGTCAAAATCAGCGTCAATGTATTTTGTGCCCACATTGTTGGCAAAAAGCATCTGTGTGAAATATGACGGTGTTAAAACAACCTCCTGTGAGTCAAACCATATCTCGTTTACATTCCAGTTTTGTGAATTGATTTTTGCAAAGGTGGGAGCATATGCAGTCATTTTTACAATATCACTGTTGCGCTCAAAGCCTGTCATATATGCGGCCTCTTCAACTGCCTCAATGATATTGCTCTTTGTCTGAATCGTGCCGATACCGGGTGAAGTAGCAGAGTATTCGCCGACGAAAACCTTGCCGCCGTTTCGGTCATAACTGTCATATCTGTCGTTGATTTCGTACATATAAGCATCGTTTGTGTAGTAATGCTCGTCAACGTAGCAGTCGGCGTATTTTTCATTCACCGTGCTCCACGCTCTGTCAAATTCATCGCCGCCGAGCCAAGTGCCCGAGGTGGTGATAATCTGTAAATCGGGGTAAGCGGTTTTGACAGCATTGTAAAGAGCGTCAAAATTACGCCAGTAAACATCGCCCCAGTTTTCGTTGCCGAGACCGATATATTTTAGGTTGTACGGCTCGGGGTGACCGTATGCGGCACGAAGTGCACCCCAGTAGGTTGTATTTGCGTCACCGTTTGCATATTCAACAAGATCAAGAATATCCTGCACGTAATTGTTCCATTCATCTGTGCCCGGGGTAAGTGCAATAGTTTTGAGATATTTATCGAAATCCTCTTCGCTTGTGTAGCCGAGTGCGTTTACTTCGTCTATTCTGCCCTGAATATTGTTTTTATCAATATTTCTTGTGTTAATCAGGTAGTCGGTGAATTCATCATCTGTCATCGAAAGCTTTTTCAGTGCGTCAACATTAAGGTCGTAGCCGTTTCTGCCCTGGCAGGTAAGTCCCACATTCAGGCAGGGCACAGGCTCTGCACCGAGGTCTGAGCAAAGATTGAAATATTCGCCGTAGCCCATAAAGTTGGAGTTTATGTAGTAATCGCCTGCACCGTCGTTTCGCCATACGTTGTAGGATTGTTCACGTTCTTCAACGGGTCCGATTGTGTTTTTCCAGTTGAAAAGCCTGTCAAGTGAATCACCCTCGCAGAAGCATCCGCCCGGGAAGCGGATAAATGACGGGTTGAGATTTTTGAACGCCTCAAATAAATCGGCACGCAGAGTGGTGTACTGCCATTCGTCTGTGCCGTAGCCGTATGAATTCTGCGGAATCAGCTGTGCAAAATCTATCTGAACAGAGCCTTTGCCGTTCAATTCAATGGCAAGTCCGCCGTCTTCTGTTGCAAGTGAGTCAAGTTCGCAGGTGATTTTACGCCAATCGGCTTTGCTTGTGGAAATATCTATTTCCATATGGTGATTTTCGTTTGACGGTGAGTCAAGATACACTGTAACAGTGCCCTCAAAATCTATATTTTTGAAATAGCAGGAAAAATCGTATTTTTCGCCCTCTTTGAATCCCATATCTGCTTTTGACTGCAAACGGCTGCTCGGGTCGTATGTTTTGTAGTCCCAGTGCTCAACACAGCCGAGATTTTTAACCGTGCCTTTGCCCGAAACGGTAAGTACCTCGTAATTTCTGTTTTTGCTGTTGAGGGGATTTGTATTTTTGATTTCGTGTGTGATATTGTCAAAAGTCCAGTAAGCCTCGTTTAATTTGTGGTTTTCTTCGGCAGTGTCATTATATTCAAAACTGTTGTTGTAAATCAGATTTGAAACAAGACCGCCGTCACATGCCTTTGAAATATCTTCAATAAATGCGCCGTACAGGGTGGGCGATACCTCGTGAGAAATATTGCTTTTTGAAATGTTTAAATTAACTGCATCTTTCGCCTCGGCAGGGAAAATACAGCAGGCTGAAATAATGAGAAGGCTCATTAAAACAGATAATATCCTTTTCATAAACTACCTCGCTTAATTGTAATTAATTTATTTTAACATTATAAAGCCGCTGATGTCAAAGATATTGCCGAAATACGGCATTTGTTACAAACAACAGATTGAAAATTTATGTAATATGAATAAAATAAAACAGCCGGGCTCATTTTGAAGTCCGGCTGTAAAAATATATTCAGTCAATTCTCACTCATAATTTTATGGGCGATTTTTTTCATTGACGCACGGCATTCGTCGCTGATCGGCAGAAACGGCGGTCTGCACTGACCCATATCAATTCCCATTTCGGTAAGAATTGCTTTTTCTGACTGGAAAACGCCGTATTTAATCATTTCGCATATGATTTCATTTGCCTCGTTCTGAAGTGCTTTTGCAGTTTCAATTTCGCCTGAATTGAAGCAGTTCATTATTTTTTTGAACTTTTTGCCCATAAAGTTGTATGTACTGCCGATTGCACTGTCTGCGCCCATTGAAAGACCTGCAAGAAGTGTTTCATCAAAGCCGTTGTATACAACAATTTCACGGTCAAGTGTTTTGAATTGATTGAGTGTGAACATATCGCCTGAGGTGTGCTTGATGCCTATGAATTTTTCATTTTCAAACAGTTTGTTTGCAATTTCCTTTGTAAGCGAAAATCCGCCTGAATTCGGGAAATTGTAAATTATCATCGGCAGGGAAGTGCTGTTTACAATATCATTGTAGTAGCCGAGCACTGCATCAAGCGTGAAGCCGTAATAATAAGGTGCAACCGCCGAGATAGCGTCGTATTCAAGCTCCTCTGCCTTTTTTGCCATTTTAATTGCGTCAAGAGTGCAGATTGTGCCAACGTGCGCAATAAGCGTTGCTCTGCCTTTGTTTGCTTTTTTTACGCATTCAAAAACCTGCATTCTTTCTTCGGGTGAAAGAAGTAATCCTTCGCCTGTGCTTCCGCCTACATAAAAGCCGTCAATCCCATTTTGAAGGTTGAATTCAACAAGTTTTTCAAGCGAGTCAAAGTTAATACTGCCGTCTTCATTGAACGGTGTTAAAAGCGCCGAAAATAGTCCTTTGAATTTATCCATTTTTGTTCTCCTTTTTATCAAATACATTTTCAAAATGCTTTGTAATATCCATCGGCCGCGTGATTGCACTGCCTATAACAACGGCATACGGGTCGCATTGAAGCACTTTTTCAAGCTGTGCCGTGTCCCATATTCCGCCCTCGGCAATAATTTTTGCGCTAAGTTCATTTCTCATTTTTTTCAGAAAATCATAATCGGGAATTGAAATGCCCTTCGTGTATTCGGTGTAGCCTCTCATCGTGCTGCCTATGTAGTCGAATCCAAGCTCGTCGGCACGCTTTGCCTCTTCAAAATCAGAGCAGTCCGCCATAATTTCAACCTCGGGAGCGTTTTCACGAATATATTTTATAAGGTCTTCGAGTTTTTCACCGTTCGGGCGTTCACGTTTTGTAGCGTCAAGTGCAATAACCTCGCAGCCTGTTTCAATAAGTTCTTTGACTTCTTTGAGAGTAGGTGTAATGTAAACGTCACTGCCCTCGTAAACGGCTTTGATAATGCCGATTACAGGCACGTCAACCTCGTTTTTAATCGCTTTTATATCACTTGCATAATTTGCCCGTATTCCTTTTGCACCGCCCAGAACGCAGGCTCTTGCAAAATGATGCATAATGTTGAGTCCATACAAAGGCTCGCCCTTTACCGCCTGACAGGAGGCTATAAGTCCTCTTTTTAAATTTGCCATTTTGTCACTGCTCCTTTTCAATAAATTTTATCACAGTGTGGCAGTGATTGCAATAGTTTTACATATAAAATAATTAATTTTAAATATGTAATCGTAGGGCGGGGTGTTTCCTGTCATTATAAATATATTATCGGAAATTCGGCGGCAGGGTGTTATTGCATATAAATATTTATGTTTTTGTTGCGTTTATTATAATGGTTTTAGTTATCTGTGATTTCAAATAAATCATTTGGACAGCAATTAAAAAGACGGCACATAATTTCAATGTTTTCATATCTGATTGATTTCGTTTCATTATTGACCATTTTATTGAAATTTTGATAACTCATACCAAGTTGCATATAAAGCCAGTATTTTGTTTTGCCGTTTTCTTTAAGTAAATCAAGAACCCTTAGTTTTATCATTTTAATCACCTATTATCTAATGTTTTAATTAGATAATACTTTATTCTTTTACCTTGACAAATAGACTATTACATTATATAATGTAAACATTAGGTACTCTAAAAGAGGAGGCTTCTTTATGTTTGAAAAAGTAAAATCGGAAATAAGGCAGTCCATCGGAAATAAAAAGGTTAAAGATATTAATGATGATGTTGCAGTTAAATTAAGAGAAATCGGTGACAAAGCAGCACAAGAGCGAAACTTTAAAAAAGCTGTAGCTTGCTATGAAATGATTGTTGAAGATATGGGTATTGATAATCCACAGGATACGGCAAGAATGCACCTTCTTCATCGTTATTCTGAATGCGGATATGCAAAAAACGAATTCGCATTAAAGGTGGCTTTGAAAAGCTTGAATGATGTTGATGAATATAACAGGAAAAACGGAACTGATATAGTTATGCCTGATGTTCAGTTATCCGCATTGGAAGTTCTGGCTGCAAATGATTTTAATAAATATTGGCAAACAATCATAAATATTGCTGAAAGTAATTTTTATGTTTTTTTAAGAAATTATAAACAAAATCCTGATTTTCCTTGGGCTGCGCTTACTTTGGATTTCTCATGCAGAATATTGTTGGGATCTTATATAAAGAGAGGAATGTATCAAAAAGCGATTGATTTGGTATATGACGATATGCCTGATGAATTATTAAATCCAATTCATTGTTCATATATAAATCTTTTGCGAATTTATATGCTTGTTCCTGATGGGGTAGAGACAATTGCAGAGGTTAAGGAAATAGCTTATAAATTAAAAGAAAATGCAAATTTGCCTGAACATTATTGGATTTTGGGAATTATGTCTGCTGAGGGATATTGTCTACCTAAGAGTATTGAAAATGCTAAAAAATATTTTGCTATGGCAAAACAGGCAATAGAAAAATATCGTGCACAATAGGATATTCGGATTTTGAATTTTCTGTTTTTTCTAATATTTCGGAAGAAGAGATAATAAAACTTGCCGAATTGGGGAAATATCAGTCAAAATTCTATAAAAAGCAGATTAGAAAAGCCTCGACTGATTCTGTTGGAACAAAAAATGTTTCAAATACTTCATCATCCAGTGTTGATAGCTACAAACCGTCTTCATCGGAAACATCTTCTGGCGGCTGCTATGTAGCCACCTGTGTTTACGGTTCATATGACTGTCCCGAGGTGTGGACACTGCGCCGTTTCCGTGATGATATTCTTTCAAAAAATTTCTTTGGCAGATTGTTTATAAAATGCTATTATGCAGTCAGTCCAACGGCAGTAAAATTGTTCGGTGATTATATGTGGTTTCATAAATTGTTTAAGTCATCGCTTGATAAATTAGTTTCAGAATTGCGGAAAAACGGTGTTGAAAATACCCCTTATAGTGATAAATAAGATAAGGACGGAGGTGTGATTATGTGGTGTCCGTATTACAAAGACGGTGAGTACAAATGCGATTTATGTAAGAATACCGTTAGTGAGGCAAAGCACGATAATTACTGTACTGATTGGAACGGTACAAATTATGATAAGTGCGATATTTATAAAAGATATTCGTAATATTGCATTCGTAGGGCGGGCTGTCCTCAGCCCGCCGCAAATCGGTGCGTCGGGGACGCCGCACCCTACGAAGTAACAATAATGTTTGTTTAGTGGCGAATATTATTCGTCTTTAGAATTGAATAATGTAAAACGGGATGGTCATTTCAATTGTGCCCTCCCTTTTTTTGTTTAAAAAATATTTGAAAAAGTTATTTTTGATGCGTCGAAAATCTGGTCAAGCTCGCTTTTTGTTTCTATCAGTGCATCGTCAACACTGTCATCACGCTTGTCGGCAAATTTTTCAAGCGTTCCGACTGAAACATCGGCGCTCTGAACTACGGAATGGTCGGTTACGAGCGTTATTTTTTTGAAAAAATCATCCCATTTTTCCGCAACTTCCTTGCAGTATTCTGTTTTTTCATCTTCATTTTTGCTTTCAAGCGCAAGCTCAATCGTCTGTGTAATATCGTTGTAATACGAATTAACGGTAATCTGCTCGTAAGTGCACACGCTGAGTGCAAGCAGTATAAATATAACGGAAAACCAAATTCGCTTCACAGTCTGTCAGTCCTCCTTTTTGGGAATAATAAATGTGTTGCCGTTGTCATCAATTGTAAGCAGCATTATTTTTGAAATATCCTTGTGCGAGCTCTGAACTATAAGTTCTATTTCGCTGTCACGTATTTTTTCCTTGCTGAAATATTCAGTTACCGGCTTGCCGTCAATTACAACGGAAATCGGCGTTGATTCTTCATCAACCGAAAGTGACAGCTGATGCGGTGTAACGGGCGCATATTCAGCTTTCTGCAAAACGGACACCGTGCCGTTCGTTTCAATAACTGCATCCTGAACGGTTGAAATGTCGAAAACATCTTTCTGCCTTATTGCGTCTACAAGATCATCCATTGTAAAGCGCAGACGCTTCATTTGCTTTTCGTCAAGTCTGCCGTTTTTAATAACAAAAATCGGTCTGCCCTGCAAAAGATTGCGAAATGACAGGCTTTTCATTGATATTGCAGATGCAAGAATTTCAAAGGATACAAATATCAGTATCGGAATAAACATATTTGCAAGCGGCATACTGTTGTCCTCAAGCGGAATGCTTGCTACCTGTGATACAAGAACCGTTACAACAAGCTCGTGCGGCTTTAATTCGCCTATCTGCCGTTTGCCCATAATTCTTACTGCTAAAATTACCGTAATATAAATAATTACTGCTCTTATTAATGTTATGCTCATTACAATTCCCATAGCCTTTCTCGGCTACAACGATAAATGTCCATCTATACGCTTATGCAGCCGAAAAAGGCGTATAGTGGGATTTAGCCATATCAAAATTATGCTGTAAGCAAATTTTGATGGCAATATAATTAATTTATTTGATTTTTCAAATGAATCACCTGTCATATTTTGTGCATAATTCGGCTGATTATTGAAAAAATATGAATGGTGTTTTTATGGAAAAAATTTATTCGGCATATGCCGACAATAAGAACCGTCTTGAACGGGATTTTAAGGATTGCTCGGATTTTCTTCTTCGTAAATGTGTTGTAAACGGCACAAAATGTATTGTGTGCGTGCTTGACGGAATGGTTGATTCAATGCAGCTTTCCGAAATGATTATGGACCCTATACTCAGGTTTGACGGCGAATATGAAACGGAACAGGATTTGTTTAACATCATCAAAACTGCCGTAATCAATTCGCTGGAAATGAGCGAGGGCGAAACCTTTGAGGATTTATACTTTTACCTTGCTTCCGGCTTTGCAATCGTTATTTTTGACGGCGTTGCAAAATATCTTGCACTCGGCATTCAGGGCTTCGGAAAAAGAACGACAGGTGAGCCGTCAAACGAATCAAATATCAAGGGCGCAAAAGAATGCTTTACGGAAACGCTTAATGACAATAAAGCGCTTTTGCGCAGAAGAATTAAAAGCCCCGATTTGAAACTCAAGCAGATTAAGGTAGGCAAAGATGCCAAAACTTCTGTTGTGATTACTTATCTTGAGAGTGCGGCAGACGGTAAACTTGTAAATGAAGTTGAAAACAGAATTAAGCGTGCGCCGATTAAGAATTTACAGGATTACGGCGAACTTGTGCCGTTTCTTGATACAGATATAAAATCATTTTTTTCGGCAACAGGCAATACTGAAAGGCCCGATACGCTGTGTTCCAAACTGATTGAGGGCAGAATAGGCGTGCTTGTTGACGGTTCACCGTTTGCAATTTATGTGCCCTATTTGTTTTCGGATTCGTTTTCAACTGTAGACGATTATGACAATCAGCCGTTTTACGCCACAATGAACAGGCTTTTAAAATATTTTTCGTTTCTTATATCTGTAGTTCTGCCGGGGTTTTATGTGGCAACAGGCACTTTTCATCAGGAGCTGATTCCAATGTCGCTTATGTATACTATAGCGTCTGCCGAGGCTACAACACCGTTTACTCTAATGCAGGAATCCATTATGGTGCTTGTGCTTTATGAAATTATGAGAGAAGCAGGGCTCAGACTTCCTAAAACTATCGGTCACGCCGTATCTATTATCGGTGCGCTTGTAATCGGCGAAGCTGTTGTAAATGCCGGACTTGTAGGTGCGCCGATGCTCGTTGTGGTGGCGGTTACGGCAATCGCATCATATGTTATTTATCCTTTATATGAAAGCATTTCGGTTTTAAGAATAATATTTATCCTGCTTGGCGGATATACGGGTATTTACGGAATAATACTCGGAGTATCTGTTCTATGTATGAATATTGCGGCGCTGAATCCTTACGGTGTACCTTATACTGCTCCGATTTCTCCGCTTAACAGCAAAAGCATCGGCGATATTTTTTACAGAGAAAGCTGGCGCAGGCTTGCCAAGCGCCATGTAAAAGTTCAGAATTTAAGAGGTGCTGATATTGGTAAAATTTAAAGCGGATAAAATTTCGCCGTTTAATTTTTTTTCGTTGGTGTTCATTTCAAAGGTGCTTGTTGCTTTTACTGCCTGCACACTTGTTCTTACAGGCGAATTTTCACCGGATATATTAACAAGTATGGCAATTTCAATTGCTGCTAATATAGTTGTTCTGGGAATTGTGATGTATGCTGGCAAAGCGGGAAAAAGTCCGCTTAACAATAAATGGCTATCCTTGTTTTACGGCGTTTATTTCCTTTTTCTGGCTTCAATACTTGTTGCCCGCTTTTCGTTTTTTGCTTCAACAGAGCTTAATCCCGAATCCGATATTATGTTTTACAGCGTGTTTTTTATTGCGTTTTGCGTATACGGTGCGGTTCTCGGCATTGAACCGCTTGCCCGTGTAAGTTTGCTTGTGTTTGCCATAGCTGTTTTGGGAATAATTACTGTTGTAGCTTTCGGATTTAAAGAAATTGAGCTTATAAATCTGTTTCCTTTTACAAAAAACAGTACAACTGAAATTATAAAAAATTCTTTGATCTTTTCCGGTGACGCCTCCGAGCTTGTGCTGTTTCTTGCCGTATCGCCGAAGGTTAACGGCAAAAAAATAAAGCCGTGCATATGGGCAACAGCTCTTGCGTATATTGTGTGTCTTGGAATTCTTGCCGTTATTATGGGTATACTCGGCGATATGGCAACAATGTCAGCGTTCCCGATGTTTGAGGTGTCTCAGGTTTCAAAGTTTTCCGATAAGGAAAGGCTTGATGCCGTTTACACGGCATTCTGGATTTTTGCCGTTTTTCTTAAGGTAACGGCTTTTCTGTATTCAGGCGCAACGGCTGTTAATAAGTTTTTTAAAAAAGTTTCTCATAAAAACAGCTGTATTGCCTGCGGCGGAATAATGGCGGCTTTCTGTGTATTGCTTGTATACGTTATTGCATATACAAAGCTGTACATTGATTTGGTTATTGCGCTGTATATTATTTTCGGGTTTGTTATTCCTGTGTGCTGCCTGATATTTCTGAAAAAAGACAGAGGTGAATTGCTGATTGAAAAGTTTTAAAAGAATTATTTCATCTTTATTTATTTTCGGTATGCTTGCCGCTCTTGTAATGATGACAGGCTGCTCGCAGGGCGATAATCTTGAGGATTTGAGTGTTATTGAGGGCGTTGGTATAGACCTTGATGGCGACAGTGTAACCGCAACTGTTCAGGCGCTTAACCTTATAAAGGAAGGAAGCGGCGCCGAGGCACTTTCCGGTAATGTTACGATGAATGCCGTCGGTACGGGTCATACAATATCGGCGGCAATTGAGAGGGTTTCCAAAAATACCTCAAAAAAATTATTTTTCGGGCAAAATCGAATTATCGTTTTCGGTATGAATATGGCTGAAAATTATCTTGATAAAAGTCTTGATTATTTGCTGAGAAGCTCACATTCGCGCTCGGATGTTACGATTGCCGTAGCTCGGGATAAAGCTTCCGAAATTATGGAAAGTCCTGAAAATGACTCTCTTGTTCCTGCACAGACAATTTCAACGCTGCTTAGCCAAAGTGAAAAAATCGGCTACGGTGCACATGTTACGGCAAAGGAGCTTTTAAATGTCTATGCAGACAAAACCTCGGATATTTATCTGCCGGTGCTTGCACAGGAAGGAGAAAGTGTTTCGGTTGTCGGAGTAGCTGTTTATAATGATGTTAAATTGGCTAAAATCCTTAATGAGGACGAAACCTATGGCTTTTTGTTTTTACGAGGAAAAGTGGAACGCGGTCTGCTTGAAATAAGTGATAACAGCCTCGGAAGAATAGGTACTGAGATTATTTCTTCAAAATCAAAAGCGAAAGCAGAATATGAAAATGGCAGGGTCATTTTTAAAGTTGATATAAATGTAACGGCAATGCTCAACGAGATTGAATTCGGCATTTCCGATAAGGTTTCCGACAGTGAAATAAAAAGTATTGAAAAGCTTGCCGAAAAAGAGATAGAACGCCTGTGCAAAATCGCATTTGACGCATGTATGCAAAATAAAAGCGACGCTGTACGTATGGGTGAATATCTGGCAATGTACGACCCGAAAGCATATGAAAAGCTATCCGACAACTGGGAGCAAAGCCTTGAAACGGCTGAGCTTCAGGTGAATGCAAAATTCAGGCTCGGCAAAATCAATGATAATACCGAGGGCAATTAAATTTTATCTTCAATACTGCTTATTTCTGCCGAAAATATCGTAGCAAGCTCGTTTGTGCTTTCTGTTTTCGGCAGCTCAATAAGAGCCAAAGCAGGCAGACCGAGCGTCATCGCCAGCAGTATCAAAAAAATTATTAAAGATTTTTTCACTTCTAATCCTCCTTGACTTTGAATATACAAATATAGTATAATAATATATTATTGTATCAGACTGTTGATAAATCGGTCATAATCGTGCCGAAAATATAATGATTTTTTGGTAACTGATATTTGTAGGGGTCGGCGGTCTCACCTGTCGGCTCGGTCGGTGCTTCTGCTTCGCAGA
>CABUAS010000012.1 GCA_902489595.1 uncultured Oscillospiraceae bacterium
CAATTTAACGAAAAAACCCTGCCGATTTCTCATCAGCAGGGCGAATCTTTTTATTTCCGCTCTACGAGATATAGTGGTTTTTATCATGGTTTTTATTTAAAAATAATCATATTTTCCATATTATTTCATTGGCAGTACTCAAAAAGTACTCACAATTAACATTGTTTTTATTCATAAATATCTCGTCTATGACCGATATTAATAATAAGAATTGTGATTTTTTCATCTTGAATATCTGCGAGCAATCTATAATCGCCAACACGATACCGCCATTGTCCTGACCTGTTTGCAGTTAAGCCCTTACCGAATTGTCTGGGGTCAGTACAACCTTGAAGATTTTTTTCAACCCAACCAATAATTAATGATGAAATATGTTTATCCATTTTTTTTAATGATTTTAAGGCTTTTTCTGTAAATACAACCTCATATTCCATTATAATCCAAGCTCCTCTTTGACTTCGTTTAAGGAATATGTTTTCGGATTTGCTTTGTATTCTGCCATTGCAACATCAAATGATTTAAGGTCAAATTCATCTTCAATTTTTTCCATTACTGCATTTCTAAACAAATCAGACAAAGTGACATTATTCATAGCAGCATAGCTTTTAAAAAGTTCAGTATCCTCTTGACTTAATCTTAATGAAACAGTCACAGTAATCACTCCTTTCGTATTACATTGTATTACAATAAAATTATTTTGTCAATAGTATTATTCCCAAAACAATAAAAAATTTTAAATCAAAAAAAGGAAAAACAAAACTACTTGTCTTTCCCTTTTGGTTTTTAAAACCCTTTTGGTGCAGGGTATAACACGCTGCCGTTTATTAACTCGATTAGCGGGTTAGAGATTAGCACTTTTATTACGGTCTGTGCGGTTGACCGCTTTTACAGATTTAACTATATCATATTTGTATTTATTTCTCAACCGTAGTGTTATAAAAAATTAAATAAATCATTCATTTGTTAATTTTCATTTAATTATCTATACTTAAAGTTTTCTTTCCACTTGCCACAATTTGCGCAAGACCAACCACTATATCCTGTAGGTGCGCTTTTCGGGTGATAGTGGCAGTCATCCTGCCCACGGTCCATTTCCAAACGGGTTCATTAATCGGTGAAAGATGTTTTATCGAAACACTTTCGGCAATAAAATGCTCGGTAACATCGAGGCGGTATTTTGCAAATGAAATGTAATTTTTCGGTTGATTGATGAGAAAAATATTTGACTTTACGGGAGAGAATTGGTATACTAAAATAGTGTAGAAATAGTTTTGAGGCGGAGAATATGGAAAAAAATAAAGTTAAGCTGAAAATCAGCGGCAATACCTACTCAATCGTTACTGACGACGACCCCGAATATGTTGAATCTCTCGGTGAACTTATTGACAGCGAGATGAAAAATACTGCAATGCAAAGCCCGGGGCTTTCTTCTATTCAATGTGCCGTACTTGTTGCTCTTGATCAGGCAGACGCCTGCAAAAAGGCTACTGCCGCTGCTGATAATCTGCGTGCACAGATTAAGGATTATCTTGAAGACAGTGCAAGGGCACGAATGGAAGTTGATGTTGCAAGAAGAGAAATTGAGCGCCTTAACAGGGAAATCAGCAACCTGCGTAACAAACTCAGTTCAAATTAATTTACGGTGTGCTGATTTATGAAATTTGAAATATTAGCTCCTGCCGGGTCGCAGGAGTCCCTGATTGCCGGTGTCAGGTGCGGCGCAAATGCAGTTTATCTTGGTGGTAAAGCATTGAACGCCCGCCGAAACGCCGGCAATTTTGATGATGAAGAACTTTTTGAGGCAGTTAAATACTGCCACAGCCACGGCGTTCTTGTTTATCAGACTTTGAATACCCTTTGCCGTGACGATGAACTTGATTTGGCTTATAATGCTGTAAAATATTCGCTTGAAATCGGTGTCGACGGCTTTATCGTGCAGGATTTGGGCGTGGCAAAAATGATTAAGGAATCGTTTCCCACGGCAAAACTTCACGCCTCAACGCAGATGAGCGTGATGACTCCCGAGGGTGTTGCGGCACTTAAAGAAATGGGCTTTTCACGTGCCGTTTTGCCAAGGGAAATGACGGCAGATGAAATACTTGAAATCAGAAAAAGCACCGATTTGGAGCTTGAAATTTTTGTTCACGGTGCGCTTTGTATGAGTGTGTCGGGGCAGTGCCTGCTTTCTGCAATGATCGGCGGCAGAAGCGGAAACAGGGGACTTTGCGCCCAGCCGTGCCGTCTGCCGTTTTCGGCAAAGAAAAACGGCAGCTGCGATCTTAGCCTTAAGGATTTAAGCCTTATTAAAAATCTTGATGGAATCGGAAATCTCGGCGTTATCAGTCTTAAAATTGAGGGCAGAATGAAACGCCCCGAATATGTTGCCGCCGCCGTGACCGCTATAAAAAAGGCAATTAGCGGCAATTATGATTATAAAGATGAGATTGACCTGAAAAACGTGTTCAGCCGCAGCGGTTTTACAAATGGTTATTTTGCCGATAACAGAGGCAGAGATATGTTCGGCACAAGGCAGAAAGAGGATGTAATTTCCGCTAAAAATGTGCTGAAAAATTTTTCTCATTTATACGATAACGAAAATCCGCTTTTGCCGATTGATATGAATTTTATGTGCAAAGCGGGCGAAAAAATCAGTCTTACTGTATCAGCGCTCGGCAAAACCGTAACAGTGCTCGGCAACGTGCCCGAAAGGGCTGTAAATAAGCCGACCGAACGCAGTATCGTGATTGAAAAGCTGTCAAAGCTCGGCGGCACGCAGTTTTATGCAGGCAAAATTAACGCCGCTGTTGATGACGGACTTGCCGTGCCTGTTTCAAAAATAAATGCACTCAGGCGCACGGCGGTTGAAATGCTGTGTGAGTATAGCAAAAGAGAGGTTGAGGCTCACCCGTTTGAAAAGCCGTCAAAGGTATTCAGAGCAGGAGCACCTTATTACACGGCAAGATTTTCCTGCGCCGCTCAGGTGCCCGATAAGCATCCGTTTAAATATATCTTTATTCCGATTTGGAGCAGTGCAGAAGATTTTATTGATAACCGTGCAGGAGTGGAAGTTCCCCGTGGAATGTTCGGCAGGGAAAAGGAAATTGAGCAGAAGCTGATTAAGCTTAAAAAGGCAGGCGTTAAATATGCGCTTTGCGGCAATCTCGGCTCCTACGCTCTTGCAAAACGGCTCGGTTACACTGTTTTCGGCGATTTCGGACTGAATATTTTCAACAGCGTTTCGGCTGATATGATTGAAAATCCTATCCTTTCGCCCGAGCTTACGGCTTCGCAAATCAACGGCATTAATGCTAAAGGCAAGGGCTTTATTGCATACGGCAATATTCCGCTTATGCTTACGAGAAACTGCCCTGTTAAGAACAGTATCGGCTGTGAAAAGTGTCGCAAAAACGGCGGACTGACAGACAGAAAGGGCGTAACCTTTCCCGTTGTGTGCTCGCCTTATCCGTGTGTTGAAATTCTTAACAGCGTGCCGATTTACCTTGCCGAAAGAATGAACGAGTTCAGTGCTGATTTTGCTCATTTTTACTTTTCAAAAGAGAGCAGAGAGCAGGTTGAAAAAATTATTTCACTGTATGAAAACGGGGCAAAGGCACCTTTTGATTATACAAGAGGACTTTATTACAGGGGTGTTTTATAGTGCTGATTTTAGCTTCAAAATCGCCGAGACGGCAGGAACTTTTAAGACTTATAACAGATGATTTTACGGTGAAAACTGCCGATGTTAAGGAGTGTTTACCACAGGGAATTGCGCCGCACGAAGCGGTTTTGTATCTGTCAAAAATAAAGGCAGAGCCGCTTGCGAATGACGGTGATGTTGTTATAGGCGCAGACACGGTTGTGGCGGTCGACGGCAGGATTTTAGGCAAGCCGACCGACCGTGAGAATGCAAAAGAAATGCTGCGCCTTTTAAGCGGCAGAGAGCACAGTGTGTTTACGGGCGTTACGGTTTTTAACGGCAGAGAGCCGAAATCATTTTATGTTCGGACTAAGGTTAAATTTTTTGAGCTGACGGAAGATGAGATTGATTGGTACGCTTCAACAGGCGAATGCGATGATAAGGCAGGCGCATACGGCATACAGGGCAAAGGCTCTGTGCTCGTTGAAAAAATTGACGGCGATTATTTTAATGTAGTCGGACTTCCTGTATCCAAATTATACAGAGAGTTGAATAATGTAAAAATTATTGGCTGATGTTACAAATTTTAATGGAAAAAGTTGTCTATTTTGCCGAAAAAAATAAAATTTTATCTTGAACGAATAAAAATTATGTGCTAAAATAAATATGTAAGGGCTTCAGCCCTTTAAATTATAATTTTATGAAGTAAGGAGTTGAAGGTTATGGCGGCGGATTTGCATTGTCATACAAAACTGAGCGATGGTTCTGTAGGTATTGAAGATATTATTCAGATTGCACAGAAAAGCGGAATAGATACTATTGCCATAACTGATCACGACTGTCTTGCAGGCACTGTCAGAGGGCAGGTTATCGGAAAAAGATACGGCGTCAATGTTATTTCGGGCGTCGAAATTTCAGGCTTTGATTTCACTGCAGGCAAGCAGGTGCATATTTTATGCTACCTTGCGGATTCACCGAACAGACTTGAGGGTATTTGCAAGCGCACTTCGGTTGCACGCAAAAGAGCGGGTCAGATTATGATGCTTAAGGTTGCAAGCCGTTTTCCGATTACAAGTGATTTTATTATCGGTCACGCCTCAGGTTCAACAAATCTTTATAAGCAGCATATTATGCATGCACTTATGGACGCAGGCTATACAGACAGAATTTTCGGCGATTTATATCACGCCCTGTTTGATGCAGACAGTGAAACGAACGTGCTTGCGCCTACAAAATATCCTGACGTTAAAGAAGTTATTGAGGAAATTCACGGTGCGGGCGGTATAGCAATTCTTGCACACCCTGCTAAATTTGATAATTTTGACGAGATTGAAGAGTATGTTGAGCTTGGCCTTGACGGTGTAGAGGTCTGGTGTCCGTCTGCAACCGAAAGCGATATTCAGGCTCTTACTGCAATCTGTAAGAAAAACAAACTTCTTATGACGGGCGGTTCTGATTTTCACGGCATTTACGGCGATTCTACAGTAACTCTCGGCTCTTATGCTACACCAAAGGAAAATCTTGATAAACTGCTTGGCTATAAGGCAAAGAAAAAAAGAGCACAGCGCAAGGCTGAACGTGAGGCTGAAAAAAACGCACAAAACGCAAGTTGATTGTTTTCGACTGTAGGGGACGATGCCCACATCGTCCCATTTTTTATAATTAATAATAATTCGGAGTTTTGTTATGTTTAAATCATTTGCAAAAACACCGCCGCTCTGCTGGAACAGCTGGGATTGCTTCGGCGCAGGCGTTAATGAAAAGCAGTTAAAGGAAAATGCCGATTATATGGCAAAGCATCTAAAACAATACGGCTGGGAATATATTGTCTGCGATATTCAGTGGTATGAGCCGAAGGCAGTCGGCAATGATTATAATAATTTTACCGAATTGAATATGGATGAGTTCGGCAGACTTTTGCCTGCCGAAAACCGTTTTCCGAGTGCAGAAAACGGCGCAGGCTTCAAGCCGATTGCAGATTACTGCCACAGCCTCGGCTTAAAATTCGGTATTCATATTATGCGTGGTGTGCCCCGTGAGGCAGTGCATAAAAATCTGCCGATTTACGGCAGTGAATACACTTGCCGTGATATTGCGCATCATTTTTCGGTTTGTTCGTGGAATACGGATATGTACGGTCTTAAAAACTGCACAGGCGCACAGGAATATTACAATTCCATTATAAATATGTATGCCGGGTGGGGCGTTGATTTTATTAAGTGTGATGACATCTGCGTTACGGAATTTCGCAAGTGGGATAATCCTTACACTGCCGATTACGAAATTGAAATGATAAGAAAAGCGATTGACGGCTGCGGGCGTGACATTGTTCTGTCACTTTCTCCCGGCCCTGCCGATATTAAAAACGCCTCACATTTAAAGAAAAATGCAAATATGTGGCGGCTTACTGGTGATTTCTGGGATCAGTGGGATAAACTTTATGAAATGTTTGATAAATGCCATTTGTGGGAAAATGAAAACGGCGGCGGCACGTGGTGCGACTGCGATATGCTGCCAATCGGAAGGCTTGCAAAAAATGCCTCCTGCCACGGTGCGCAGAACAGATTCACCAATTTTACAAAGGCAGAGCAGTATACACTGATGAGCCTTTGGGGAATTTTCCGCAGTCCGCTTATGATTGGCGGAAATATGCCCGAAAATGACGATTTCACGCTTTCGCTTCTCACGAATGAGGAATATATGAAAATGCACCGAACTTCACACGGCGCGCATCAGATTTACAGAAAAGAGCGAAACGGCAAGGGCACAATAGTCTGGTGCAGTAACGGCAAATGGTGTAAATACCTTGCACTGTTCAATACAAAAGATACTGCGGCAAAAATTACATTTGATATCGGTACGATTTTAATGCCCGATACAATATATATGGCGTTTGATATCTGGAACGGTAAAGAAACTTCTGCGGCAGATAACTTTACCGTCACGGTTGAACCGCATGGTGTAAGGCTGTTTAAAATTGAATAGTTTTTTGTATTTGCGGATAAAGATAACGGGGGGGCACGGAGACCCTCCCGTTGTTTTATTTCAACACATTTTAATCAATATTTCTTCAGTCTGTCCTCGTCAAAAGTTTCAAGGAAATCATCGTAACTGCCTGTGTAATCGACAATTTTGCCGTCGGCAATGTCAATAACTCTGTCGGCAATGGTTTGAATAAACTGGTGGTCGTGAGAGGTGAAGAGAACAGTTTCGGGATAGCGGATAAGTCCGTTGTTGAGTGCTGTGATTGATTCAAGGTCAAGGTGGTTTGTAGGCTCGTCAAGCACAAGCACATTAGCGCCGCTGAGCATCATTTTGCAAAGCATACATCTTACACGCTCACCGCCCGAAAGCACGGTTGCTTTTTTGAGAGCCTCGTCACCGCTGAAAAGCATTCTGCCGAGCCAGCCACGTATGTCAGCCTCGAGCGTTTGTGTTGTGTACTGCCTGAGCCAGTCAACAAGGCTGAGGTCAACACCGTCAAAATATGCACTGTTGTCACTCGGGAAGTAACTCTGACTTGTGGTAACGCCCCACTTGAATGTGCCCTCGTCAGGCTCCATTTCGCCCATAATAATTTTGAAAAGCGTTGTTTTTGCAACGGCGTCAGAGCCTACAAAAGCAACCTTTTCCCTTGGGTGAATTACGAATGAAACATCGTCAAGCACTTTTCTGTCGCCAATCGTTTTTGAAAGGTGTTCAACAAAAAGCAAATCGTTGCCGCATTCTCTGTCAGGCTTGAAATCAACATACGGAAAACGGCGTGACGAAACGGGCATATCAATCATTTCAAGTGCATCAAGCTGTTTTTTACGGCTTGTAGCCTGCTTTGATTTTGATGCATTAGCCGAGAAACGCTGAATAAATTCCTGAAGTTCCTTAATCTTCTGCTCGTTCTTTTTGTTCTGGTCACGCTGCTGACGCTGGCGCATCTGCGTGTATTCATACCAGAAATCGTAGTTGCCCACATACATCTGAATTTTGCCGAAATCGACATCGCAGATATGGGTGCATACCTTGTTGAGGAAGTGACGGTCGTGTGATACAACTATAACTGTGTTTTCAAAATCAAGAAGGAAGTTTTCAAGCCAGCGGATTGCCGATAAATCAAGGTGGTTTGTAGGCTCGTCAAGAAGGAGAATGTCGGGGTTGCCGAAAAGCGCTTTTGCAAGAAGTACTTTAACCTTTAAATCAGACGGAAGTTCTGCCATTTTAAGGTAGTGATATTCATCTGAAACGCCGAGCTTGTTAAGCATAAATTCAGCATCGGATTCTGCATTCCAGCCGTCAAGGTCTGCAAATTCAGCCTCAAGTTCGCCTGCTTTAATGCCGTCTTCTTCGCTGAAATCAGGCTTTGCGTAAAGTGCGTCTTTTTCCTCCATAATTTCGATAAGGCGAGGGTTGCCCATAAGAACGGTTC
The DNA here is from genome assembly GCA_902489595.1 of uncultured Oscillospiraceae bacterium. Taxonomy (GTDB): domain Bacteria; phylum Bacillota; class Clostridia; order Oscillospirales; family Acutalibacteraceae; genus Eubacterium_R. The sequence continues at coordinate 8,058 of CABUAS010000012.1, forward strand.
TTACTACTTCGTATTCGTCATATTTGAAATGATCCTGCTCAAGAACGGAAAGGCGTTCGCCCGGGGTCATAACAACCTCGCCCTTCTGCGGTTCAAGGTCGCCGCTTAAAACCTTTAAAAATGTGGATTTTCCTGCACCGTTTGCGCCGATAATGCCATAGCAGTTGCCGGGTGAAAATATAACATTTACACGCTCAAAAAGTGCACGTCCGCCAAATTGAACGGTTACATTGTTTGCCTGAATCATAACTTTTCCTCCATAGGCAAAAGCAATTAAATCCGAATACGGTTTAAATTGGCTGATTTGCCCTTATTCTTTGTTAAAAATACTCGGAATACGCCAGTATTCCTGCGTTTTTGTGCCTTGATTAAGAACAAATCAGCACAATTTAAACTGCATTGCACCAAAACTAAAGAATTTAAGATGAGATTTGGTGCTTTGAGATTGCAGCCTTGCTGGCGCAAGGCAAAAGCGAAAACGACAAATATCGCTTAAAGGCTTGGTTTTGGCGATTTGTATTTGATTGCTTTTGCCTATTATTTAAACTAATATATTCTACTACATAAAGTTTGTAATTACAAGTGTTTATTTAAACAGGCATAAAAAACGGCGGGCTGCCCTCAGCCCGCCTTACGGAAATTACCGTAATAATTTAATTCTTTACTGCAATTTCTTTTGCTGTTGTAATTCTTTTTCTTACCAGAACATATGCCACAATAAGTGCGGCGTAAATTACTATCCAGCATATGTATGACTTGCTGACGTGCATTTGTGCATGGGTAAGCACAAGCATTGAAAATGCCTTGCGTGCCATATTTATTATAAAGCATATTATGTTGAAATCGCAAATCATAGTACCGTTTTTGCCGCCGATAATCAGCGCAAGCAAACCTAAAGCCGCCATTGCAAGTATGTAGCAGCCTGCCTGTGCGGCATAGGGCAGCATCATTGAGCCTGTTTTCCAGTAAGCATATTTTGAAATTACGCCTGCAATTTCCATAATAAACGGTGCAGTAACGATTATTGCAAACACGGGAATCGGTCTGATTTCTTTCTTTTCCTGACTTTTGTAAAGCTGATAAATTGCATAAATAAACAGAACAAGTGCAAATTTGCCGAAAATGTAGTAAACAAAATATGCGTCTGTATTATACAGTTTAAGCATTGACAGTTCGGGCGGAATCAACTTGATTGCAAGCAGTGCCGATATGATGCCGAAATATACTTCTTTTGATTTAACAATCAGCAGATAAACAACAAGGCACAATGCAACATAAATAATCGCCTGAACAAGCGCAGTTTTTTCATTCCACGGTGTAAACCGCTTGAAAGCACGCTCAATAACATAAACCGCAGTCGATATAAACAGCGATATTAATGCAATCCATTGCCCCTTTGAAAATTTAATTTTGCTCATAAAATCATCTCTGTTAATAGTTTATTCATAAATATTATAATACATTACTATGTATATTTCAATATTGACATATTAACAAAAATGTTAGGTAAAATATGGTTAATATTACCAAAAGACAGAATCCCCCAGTCGCATAAATGCGACAGCCCCCTTTAACAAGGGGGACTGAATTTACGCCTCCCAATTAGCCTCCCGACTTGCCTCCCTTGTCAAAGGGAGGGGGACCGCCGCAGGCGGTGGAGGGATTCACCAAAGAGGGTGACCACCGTAGGTGGTGGAGGGATTTACAATATCACTCCGCTACACAATTATCCATTGCAGCAATTATTGCCTTTTTGTCCATATTTCTGCCGATGAATACGATTTTGTTTACCCTGTCGCCGTAAACGGGGTGCCATGATGCGGCAATGTCGGGGTTCATTTGCAAAATCATTTCCTGCTGCATTTTCGGATAGCAGGCAATCCATTTGCCGTCGTCTGTTGCGGTTTTCTGTCTGCCGCTCGTTTCAAAAATATACGCCGTGTCAGGGTCTTCCTTTATCCAGAAAATGCCCTTGGCACGTATAATTTCTTTCGGATAATGCGCAAAAACGAATTCTTCAAACTTAGCCTTTGAAAGCGGCTTAACATTTTCATATACGAAAGTGGCAATGCCGTATTCCTCTGTTTCGCCGTGCTCGTGGTGGTGATGGTGGTGACCGTGTTCGTGTTCATGCTCGTGGTGATGCTCATGGTCATCATTGTCATCATCATCTTCGTGTTCGTGACCTGCCATAGCCTTCATCCAGCCCGGGCTTTCAAGAATTTCTTCATAATCAAACTTGTTTGTTGACAGAATTTTGCCTGCTTCTACCTTGCCGAAGGTGGTTTCGATAATTTCAGCCTCAGGCTGTAAAGCCCTGATAACTGCAAGCACGTCTGCCTTTTCCTCAGGTGTAACCTCGTCGATTTTGTTAAGCACAATCGTTGTGCAGTATTCAATCTGCTCTACAAGCAGATTTTCAATATCGTCTTCTTCAAGGTCTTTGTTAAGCAGGCTTTTGCCGCTGCCGAATTCATCTGCCATACGCTTGGCGTCTACAACAGTTGTAATGCTGTCAAGATAAGCAACTGCGGGGATTTTTGAATTTCTGTCCGTTCCGTCAAGCATACAGATTGAGCCTGCAATCGGACCGGGCTCGCAGATACCTGACGCCTCAATCAGAATATAGTCAAATTTGCCGCTTGCCGCAAGATTGATAATCTGTTTCATCAAATCTACTTTAAGCGTGCAGCAGATACAGCCGTTTGAAAGCGGAACAAGATTTTCGTCTTTTTCCGTAACTGCGCCGCCGCGCTGAATCAGTGAGGCGTCAATATTTACCTCGCCGATGTCGTTTACGATAACGGCTACCTTGTATCCCTCCTGATTGGATAAGATGTGGTTTAAGAGTGTTGTTTTGCCCGAGCCGAGATAGCCTGTAAGCAGCGACACGGGAACTAATTTTTTATTTTGTTCCATAATGTCCTCCGAATTTTCAATATTTTATTACATTAATATAATAACACAGATGTCAATACCTGAAATGATTTAAAAAATTTTTTCGTGCCTATTGATTTCGCTAAATCATTACTGTATAATATATAAGTACAGACGGTTGTGCAGCAGTACAGCCGTTTTCTTATTTTTTATTACAGCGTTACGGTGAGGAAAATATGTTTAAAACAGGTTTTGACAACAGCAAATATTTGCAGATGCAGTCTGCAAGAATAAAAGAAAGGATTGCGGAATTCGGCGGCAAGCTTTATCTTGAATTCGGCGGCAAATTGTTTGACGATTATCACGCATCACGTGTTCTGCCGGGCTTTGAGCCTGACAGTAAACTGCAGATGCTTATGCAGCTTAAAGAAGAGGCTGAAATCGTTGTAGTTATCAGCGCAGAAGATATTGAAAAGGCAAAACTGCGCGGCGACCTCGGTATTACGTATGATAAAGACGTTATCCGTCTTATCAAAGCGTTTACGGATAAGGGACTTTTTGTCGGCAGTGTTGTGCTTACTATGTATGCACCGCACCCTAAAGTTATTGATTTTGAGGAGAGGCTGAAGGCTCTCGGCTATCCTGTTTATCATCATTATATGATTGAGGGCTACCCGTCAAATATTTCTAAAATTGTAAGTGATGACGGCTATGGAAAAAATGATTATATAAAGACAAGCCGTTCGCTTGTTGTTATCACCGCCCCCGGTCCCGGAAGCGGCAAAATGGCAACCTGCCTGTCACAGCTTTATCATGAAAACAAGCGCGGTATTAAGGCAGGCTACGCTAAGTTTGAAACTTTCCCTATATGGAATATTCCGCTTAATCACCCCGTTAATATGGCTTATGAGGCTGCAACGGCTGATCTTAACGATGTTAATATGATTGACCCGTGGCATTTGCAGGCCTATGGTAAAACAACTGTAAATTATAACCGTGATGTTGAAATTTTTCCTGTTTTAAAGGCTACTTTTGATAAAATTTACGGCGAATGCCCCTATAAATCGCCTACCGATATGGGCGTAAATATGGCAGGTAACTGTATTGTTGATGATGATGCGGTTTCTCAGGCATCACGTGATGAAATTATAAGGCGTTATTTTACAACGCTTTGCGACAGTCTTGTTCATAAAAATAAGCAGGATGAACTTTATAAACTCGAACTTCTTCTTAATCAGGCTGAAATCAGTGCCGAAAGCAGAGTGCCCGTACTGCCTGCCCGTGAAATTGAAGAAAAAACGGGTGCGCCTGCTACGGCGATTGAACTTGCAGACGGCACGGTTATTACAGGCAAAACATCTGATTTGCTCGGCAGTGCGTCGGCAATGCTTCTGAATGCGCTCAAGCACCTTGCAGGTATTGATGATGAAATTCTGCTTATTCCGCCCGAGATTATTGTACCTGTTCAGGAACTTAAAACAAATCATCTCGGCAATAAAAACCCAAGGCTTCACACAGATGAAGTGTTGCTTGCGCTTTCCATTTCAGCCGTTGCAGACGAAAAGGCAAAAAGAGCGCTTGACGAACTTGTTAATCTTAAAAACTGTGAAATGCATTCAACCGTAATTCTTGCGCAGGTGGATCAGAATATTCTGAAAAAACTCGGTATCCGCCTTACCTGCGACCCGAAGAATAAGTAAATATATTGCGGTATTGCCCATCATTTTGACGATAACACGGTATAATTAAACAATATGATTCGTGGATTTTTTCGTTAGACAAGGCGGAGGGAAAATTTCGTCGATGGGAGCATACGTGGGTATGTGACCCGTAGGGCGGGGAATTTGCAATTCGGCAGACCCTTTTGTCTGCTACGCAGACATTTCCCCTATAAGGGGAATAACCCCCACCCCGCCGTTATTTGTCGATAACGCAGTAATACGGATTGCGGTACCCAAAATTTATTATCGCACATAAATGTGCTCAAAAATTTTGACCGCTGCAAATTCTTATTGCTCCCTTCATCTCGCACTGCGAGCGGTCGCAAACGAATCGGAAAAAGACACAATCAAAAGGAGGACAAATTTATGAAAAAACCTAAATACATCTTCGTAACAGGCGGTGTAGTAAGCGGTCTCGGCAAGGGAATAACTGCGGCATCCCTTGGCAGACTTCTTAAAGCAAGAGGACTTAAAGTTACGGCTCAGAAACTTGACCCGTATCTTAATGTTGACCCCGGCACGATGAACCCTGTTCAGCACGGCGAGGTTTTTGTAACAGACGACGGCGCAGAAACCGACCTTGATTTAGGTCATTATGAAAGATTTATTGATGAATCACTTTCGCAGAACTCAAATCTCACCTCGGGCAGAGTGTTCTGGAAAGTTATCACCGATGAGCGCAAGGGAGTTTACGGCGGTCATACCGTGCAGATTATTCCGCACGTAACTAACGAAATCAAAAGGTCTATTGCACGCAATGCCGAAACCGATGCAGACGTGTGCTTTGTTGAAATCGGCGGCACAATAGGCGATATTGAAAGCCAGCCGTTTTTAGAGGCAATCCGCCAGTTTTCTGTTGAATACGGCAGGGAGAACTGTTTGTTTATTCACGTAACGCTTGTGCCTTATCTTGCGGCATCTGATGAACTTAAATCAAAACCTACCCAGCACAGTGTTAAGGAAATGCTTTCTATCGGAATTCAGCCTGACATTATTGTGTGCCGAACAGAGCATCCGCTGAACAATGAAATTAGGGCAAAGATTGCGCTTTTCTGCAACGTTGCACCGGACTGTGTTATTGAAAACAATAACTGCGATATTCTGTATGCAGTGCCGATGATGCTTAAAAATGAGGGACTTGACACAGTTGCAATCCGCAAACTCGGTCTTGAATGCGGTGAGCCTGATTTGAAGGACTGGACAGAGATGCTTGACGCTCTCCGCAATCCCGTGCAGACTGTAAAAATTGCGATGGTTGGCAAATATGTTGAACTGCACGACAGTTATATTTCGGTTAATGAGGCGCTGAAGCACGGCGGCATCAAAACACATTCTGCCGTTGATATTCATTGGATTGACAGTGAAACGCTTGAGGGCGATGATGTTGATTTAAACGATATTCTCGGCGATATGGACGGAATTCTCGTTCCCGGAGGCTTCGGAAGCCGTGGTATTGAGGGCAAAATCAGAGCGTGCAATTTTGCAAGGGTAAATAATATTCCGTATCTCGGCATCTGCCTCGGTATGCAGATTGCGATTATTGAATTTGCACGCAACGTGCTTGGTCTTGAGGGGGCAAATTCAGCCGAAATCAACCCCGAAACGCCCTATCCCGTTATTGATATTCTGCCTGAGCAGAAAAATGTTACCGATATGGGCGGCACAATGCGCCTCGGTCAGTATCCCTGTGCGCTGAATCCTGAATCAAAGGCTTTTGAGCTTTACGGCTCTTCTATGATTTATGAACGCCACAGGCACAGATACGAGGTTAATAATGATTATAGGCAGGAGCTGCTTGCAGGCGGTATGATTTTTGCGGGTACTTCGCCCGACAATCATATTGTTGAAATGGTTGAAATTCCGAATCACCCATGGTTTGTTGCAGGGCAGTTCCATCCCGAATTCAAGAGCAGACCGAATAAGCCGCATCCGCTCTTTACAGGCTTCGTTTCAGCCGCAGCAGATTATATGAAAAGAAAGAAATAATATTGCAAAACAGCGTAATCGTACGGGCGGATATCATCCGCCCGTAAAATCAAATAAACCAATAACGGGAGGGCCTCTGCCCTCCCGCTGTTTTTATATATTTTTCTTTTTATCAAGTAATCCTATTGCCTCGCCCGACATCGGAACAAGCACAAGCAGATTGAAAATCGTCATTAAGCCTATTCCTACGTCGCCGAGGTCCCACACAACTGTGTATGCCTGAAGTCCGCCAATGAAAAGCATTACAAGTGCAAGAATTTTATAAAGCGTCTGGAAAGACCATTTGTTGCCGAAAAGGTAAGAAACATTTGATCTTGCATAGTAAAGAATTCCGAGAAATGTTGAAAAACTGAACAGTGCCAAAATAACTGCCACGAAAACAGTGCCGAAACTGCCGAGATGGTAATTCATTGCCGTTTGCAGAAGTTCCATTCCCTCAAGCCCCTCTGTAAGATTTTCGGGCACAAGCAGCATAATCATTGCCGTGCAGGTGCATATAACAATAGTGTCAATAATAACGCCGAGCGACTGAACAAGCCCGATTTTTACAGGGTCTTTGCCCTCAGCCGAGGCTGCCGCACACGGCGCAGAGCCCGAGCCTGCCTCGTTTGAAAACAGTCCGCGTTTAATTCCGTTCATCAGAATTGCACCGAAAGTGCCGCCTGCAAACTGCCTTATTCCAAAAGCCTCTTCAAAAATTCTGCCGAAAACAGCAGGCATAAGATGAATATTTTTAATTATAATGAAAATCGTTATTCCGAAGTAGCACACCGCCATTATCGGCACGATAATATCAAGAAATTTAACTGTGGCATTTTTGCGCAGAACGATAACTGCGGCAAGCAGAACAAGCGCAACCGTTGTAATCATCGGGTCAATTTTAAAGGCATTTTCAAAAGCCGATGTTACCGAATTGCTGATAACCTGGCTGATGCCGCACCAGCAGATAAGACCCGAAACAGCAAACAGTACTGCAATAACGGAATGTTTCAGCTTTTTGCCCCTCTTTTTCTCTGCAAAACTGTGTATGTAATAAGCGGGTCCGCCTTTATAACCTCCGTAAAGGGGGTCTTTTTGTTTATACATCTGCGCAAGAGTTGCCTCAACAAACGCAGTTGATGAGCCGAGCAGAGCAGTAACCCACATCCAGAAAACTGCACCTGCGCCGCCTGCCGATATAGCCGCCACAACGCCCACAAGGTTGCCCATTCCGACTCTTGTTGCCGTTGAAACAATCAGCGTCTGAAAAGTGGAAAGGGAGCTCCGATTTTCTTTTTTCTCGCCGAGCGCACGCACCATTGCAGGGAATTTTCTTACAGGCAGAAACTTCGTTCTTACTGTAAAAAATATACCTGCGGGTATCAGCAGCACAACAAGCAGCGGAATTCCGATACCGCCGCCGACGGGAATAACGAATAAATCGCCCCATAAAAAGTTGTAAACAGCCTCAATTATTTTAACAATCATATGATAACCCCTTTTTGCTTGCAAATCACAACAATTTATTATATAATAGGCATTATCATTTGTAAAATTGATAATATTTCTGATTATAATAAAAATATTTTATGGTGATATTATGGACTTAAAAAATCTTGAAACTTTTATTTATGTTGCAGAGCAGAACAGCTTTACAAAAGCAGCCGAAAAGCTCGGCTACACACAATCCGCAGTATCTTTTCAGATAAAACAGCTTGAAAATTCGCTCGGCACGGTGCTTTTTGAGCGTATAAATCATAAAATCAAACTTACACCAACGGGGCATAGAGTGCTTGTTACGGCACATCAGATGATGGCGCTGAGCAATGACATTAAAAAATTTGCAAGCAACGAGCAGAAAATCAGCGGCAATGTGCGCATTGCAATGGCAGATTCGCTTTGTAATTTTATTTTTTGGGATAGTTTCGGTGATTTTCATAAAAAATACCCGGATGTTTCGCTGAAAATCATTTCAACGGGCACTGAAGAAATGTTTCGCCTTGCTGTGCAAAACGATGTTGATTTGATTTTCACGCTTGATAAGCATATTTATAATAGCAATTATGTTATTGCAAAGGAATATCCTGTTAATATTCATCTTGTTGCCTCGCCGAATCATTCTCTCGCCGGCAAAAAACATATTGAATTCAGCGACATCGCAGACTGCTGTTTCATTCTCACCGAAAAGGGAATGAGCTACAGAAAGGTGCTTGAAGAATATTTTGTAATGAAATCGGCTGATTTGAAGCCGTTTCTTGAAATCGGCAACACAAATCTTATCTGCCATCTTGTCGGTCAGAATCTCGGCATATCGTTTCTGCCCGATTTTGTAACCGAAAAATATGTTGAAAGCGGCAGTCTTGTCCGTCTTGAAACTGATTTTCTTGATACACGGCTGTGGATTCAGATTCTTTATCACACCGATAAATGGGTAACAGATGAAATGCGCACTGTGATTGATTATATCGGCAGTATTTTGTGATAATAATTATGACGGCGTTTTTATATTTTTTCAAATTTTCTGCAGCATTTTGCAGTGAAATTTACTCTTTATAATTGTCAATCCCCGTTTTTGATGCATTTTTGCATAAAAAATGTGCAGTTTTGCATTTTCGATTGTTTTTTTTTATTTTATGCTAAGATAAAATTGACATTGGATTTACCTTTATTCGGGAAAGGAGAATATGTTTTATTTATCTTGGTCGGAAAATAATTATAAAAAGGGGAACAAAAATGAAAAAAATTTTAATGATTATACTGGCAATGATGATTTCGTTAACATCATTACCGCTTTACGCTTTTGCAGATGATGTTAGCGAAACGGCAGAAAGTCAGATTGCTGAGCAGAATGAGACAATTATTGCAGATTCGGCAGATGAACCTGTTGCCTATGCGGCGTCGTCGTCAGGCGGAACTTGGATAAAAGAAAGCAACGGACGCTGGTGGTATAAGCACGCAGACGGAAGTTATACTAAATATAATTGGGAGTACATAAACGGTAGTTGGTATTTCTTTGATGAAGACGGCTGGATGTGGACCGGATGGCTAAAATGGAAAAATACTTGGTATTATCTTGATCCAAATAGCGGTAAAATGCATACCGGTTGGTCAAAAATCAATGGATTTTGGTATTATTTTGATAGTGATGACGGAAATATGAATAAACGTTCATTTACTGAAGATTATCGAACGTATGAGTTTTATCAGTCAGGCAGTCACGAAGGGGCGGGCTGTAATGATTACAAAAATTAATATCGATAGACAGCAGCAAGAAAAATCAAATTGGTGTTGGGCTGCCAGTTCAGTAATGGTAGGGACATATTATACTGATAGTCAAAGGGGACAATACGGAACTGTTTTTCATGTCAAAAAATCTTGGGATAATGTGGGAGGAAGTGAAAACGAACAAATTGAAGCAATAAATTATGCATCTAAGGGTACAAAAAAATGTCATAGTGTTTCAAGATATAATATTGTTTTCAACAATTTGAGAGATAAGATTGATGATAATCATCCGTTTTTAATGAGATTAAGATGGAATAGCGGCGGCGGTCATGCTGTTGTTGGGGCAGGATATGATCAACATTTAGGCAAGATATGGGTGATTGATCCTTGGGAAAATGTTTCATCTCAGTTTTATGATTTTAAAGGAATGATTGCAGGTGATTATTGGTTTGCGACAGGAACAGGACATTTGGGGGCTGTACTTGTATATTAAATAGAAAGGAAATAATTTTATGAAAAAAGTAGTATCAATAGTATTGGTTGTTTTTATATTGTTGTTTTCAAACTGCATAACTGCATTTGCCGGCAATAATATTGACGGAACGGATTTGACACCTGAAATAACTCCGGAAAACCGACAGGAAATAATAGACTACGTCTCTGAGCATTTGAGGCAGGAAATAACGGAAAATGATATATTTTTTGATCAAACATATAAAGTTTATTTAGATGTTTATGAGTTACTTGATTATGATATAATGACTGAGGATTTAATAAAGGAACTGCGTTACAAAACAGATGCCGTGTTTCGTGCTGTGCCTGTTTACGGAGAAAATATAACTATAACTGTTTGGCTTGCACCTGATAATGAAAATAACGGCAATTTTTATGTAACGGGCGGTGAAGAAGATCCTGAAAGATTTAATCATATTGAATCTATCGAAGCACTTCTTGATAAAAACGGCGTTACGGATGCCAATGTTTATTTATTCGGCGGTGTGAACGGTAAATTAAGAACTATTGCCGCAGTGTGCAGGGATAATGAAGATGTGCAGTTCTTGATTTTAAACGGTACGGATGAAACCGACAAAATGTATTCTGATTTAACGTCAGACAGTCGATTGTATTCTTATGATGAAATTAAGTATATTGCATCGCTTTATACTTATACAGAGGGATATGACGGCGGAGCAGGATATTTCGAAAATAACAATATGCAGTATGCATTAATCGCAGGTGGTGCGGTGCTTGCAGTATCAGTTGTGGCGATTATAATTAATTTTGCGACGAAGAAAAGGGCAAAATCATAAATTAATTAATAATTATCGTAGGGGCGGATAGTATCTGCCTAAAAAATAAAAACGGGCGGAATTCATTTCCGTCCGTTTTGCTTTGTTATGTTTTTAATTCAGCACCTTGAAATCAACCTTGCCGACCTTTGTTCTCGGCAGCTCGTCAATGAAAACAATTTCTCTCGGTACAGACCATTTTGAAAGGTTCTGCTCACCGAAGTGTTTAATTTTTGCGATAAGTTCAGCCTCATCATCATTTTTGAATTTCTTGTTTTTAACAACGAAAAGCTTAAGCATTGTTTTGCCGCCGTCTTCCTTGCCGATAACGCAGCAGTCGTAAATCTCTGCCATTGCACGGTAGGTTTCTTCAATAAATGACGGGTAAACAAGATAGCCGCTGATTTTGTAAACTCTCTTGAGTCTCTGGCGGTAGTAGATATCGCCCTTATCGTCAATAAAGCACATATCGCCCGTGTGCAGCCAAACTCTGCCGTCGTCGTGTTTGATAAGCATTTTTGATGTTTCTTCGGGATCGTGGTAGTAACCCTGCATAAGAGTAGGAGCGTAAACGCAGAGTTCACCGTCTTCACCATGGCATTCCTCTGTTGTGCCCGGCTTAACGGTCATACATTCAACATTGTAGCACGGAACGCCGATACAGCCCTGAGGTGCTTCACGGCGCGGGTCTGTAAATGTACAAACGGTTACGCATTCGGTTAAGCCGTAGCCTGAAACGAAGTGGCATTTTGCACCGTTGTCTTTAAGAAGTCTATCCATTTTTTCGGTAAGTGAGTAAGGTACAACGTCACCGCCCGAGCCTATAAGCTTCATAGTGCTCATATCAATACCTTTAAGGTAGCCTGCCTTGTAAACCTTTTCAAAGAAATCAGGCACACCGAAAATGTAGTTGAGATGATATTTCTTGATAGCGTCGCTGCACATTTTGGCATCAAACGCAGGAAACAGAGCCTGTGCCATACCAACGCACATTGAAACATGCATACAAAGTGCAAAGCCGAAGCCGTGGAAAACAGGAAGTGCAGTCAGCATACCGTCGTGCTCCTGGTCGATTTCCATACCGAGAACTGTTGTAACAACGTCAGGCAGCTGCCACGAAAGATTGTTGATAGCCTCTGATGAAAGCATAACGCCCTTGGGATTGCCCGTTGTGCCGCCAGTCATCATAATAGCGGCAGTAGCCTCGGGGTCTGTTGCTGTTTCGGGAACGCCGTTTTCTTTAATATAAGCCTCGCCCTCTTTGATGAAATCGGCAAAGTCGATTAATTTTTTAACGTTTGTTGCAGGGCCTGTTTTGCCCTTGATTTTCTTTTTATATGTAAGGTTTGCGGCAAAGCCGAACAGTGTTTTTGGGAAATACTGTGCAGTTCTGCATTTAACAACAGTTAAATCGGGGTTTTCGGCAAATGCTTTTTCGGAAACGTCAAAGCAGAAAGCAAATTTTGCACCTACAAGGCTGATTGTGTAATCAGCCTCGCTTTTAACCGAAAGCGGGTGAAGCATTGATGCAATCGCTCCGATTTTGTTTACTGCGTAAACAGCGGCAACGCACTGCGGCATATTCGGCAGGCAGATAACAACTCTGTCGCCCTTCTGCACGCCGTTTGCTTTAAGTGCAGCGGCGCACTTGTCAATCAGTTCAGCCGTCTGATTCCAGGTCATTGTGTTGTTGTAGTAATAGAGACACGGATTATCGCCGCGTTCATTTGCAGAATGCTCAAACTGTTGAAACATTGTTGTTTTAACATTGTATTTTGATGTGTATTCAATCATACGGTTTGCTCCAATCTTTAATTTGCGTGTTTTATTCTACAAAAATTAAAATAATGTTGCAATAATTATCATACTTATTTTATTATTTGTTTAGATTGTTTAAGAGTTTATTAATATTTTTGCCCGGGGCAGTATCGGATTTGACAATTTTTCTTAATATGGTATATAATAAAACGAAATTTAAAACAAAGGATATTCATATGGCATATAAAATTAAAAAAGACCCGATTAAGAATATTCCGAAGGGTCAGTTTATTTTCTGGATAATTGTAAGAATTTCAATGATAATCTGCGCCGTTTATTCGTTTGTAACGGGCGATGTCGTTATGGGATTTGAGTCTGTGTTCTGCTTTATTTTTACGCATTTGTGGGATATGTTTCAGGTGTTCGGCAACGGCAGTTTTATTGAAGAGGTGCCGCCCCTGTCGCAGACGATGCTGAATCTGATTATTTTTATCGGCATTGTTATCGGCTCGTATTTCGGACTTTTTGACAAAATTTCGTGGTTTGATAATTTTATGCATATTCTGTCGGGCTTTGTGTGTGCAGTTTTCGGCTATGATTTTGCGTGTATCATTCAGCGCAAAAAAGGGCAGTGCGCCGCCACGCTTGCGGCAATCTTTTCAATAATGTTTGCCCTGTCAATCGCAGTCGGCTGGGAATTCTATGAATTTCTGATGGATACGCTTCACGGCACAAATCTTCAGCTTGCCAAAGCAGGCGAGGAAACGGCAATGTTTGACCTCTCAAAGTATAACGGCGAGTACGGCTACCTCGGTCTTGTTGATACAATGACCGATATGATGATGAACGCCTGCGGCGGCATCGTCGGTATGATATTTATGATTGTTCTGAGAAACAGGAAGAAAAAGAAATAATTGAATCCTTTATTTCTTTCGTAGGGGAGGGTCTCTGTGCCCTCCCGCTTTTTTGTTTTGACATTTTTTTCATACACACTTCTGTATAATGAATTTGAAAAACTATTTGGAAGTGTAAAAATGAAAACGATAACGGCGAAAAAGGAAAAAATCAAAAGAAATTTAAAAGATAAAAGTGTTGCAAATTTTATAAGGTCGGCATTATTTTTTATTGCCGGCTTTGTGCTGAGTTCAAGCAAGGCATTCGGCAGTGCCTGCCCGTTTGCCGTGTCGCTCACTGCCGTGTCAAAGAAAAAGGAATTTTTATATTCTGCGCTCGGGGGCACGCTCGGCTACCTCGTTTTCTGCTCTGCCGATTTTGCAAGATACGGAACGGCTATGCTTATATGCACGCTCGGAACGCTTGCCATGATTCTTGCCGAGGGTAAAAACACACCCGTTATGCCGATGGTGATTTCGTTTGTGTCACTCACGGCAACGGGCGTTATTGTGTGCGTGAAAAACGGCGCCGTTTTTGCTGAATATGCTTTAATGCTGGGTGAAAGTGTGCTCGGCGCAGGCGGTGCATTTTTCTTTTTCAGAAGTCTGAACGCAGGCTTTAACCGTTTTCGGCTCAAGGCTCTGCCCGTGTCCGATTTAACGTGCATTATCATATCGGTATCTGTTATACTTATGAGCCTGTCACGTCTTACGATTTACGGCATATCGCCCGTAAGAATTATTGCCGTGTTTGCAATTCTTCTGTTCTGCCGTTTCGGTTCATCAAAACTCGGGCTTATTCTTGCGCTTGCGTTCGGATTTGCATTCGGCATTTCGGGAACAGACAGTATTTTCATCACGGGCGCATATGGCTTTTCGGCAATGCTCGCCGTGCTTTTTGTGCCGTTCGGCAGTTTTGCCGCCGCCATTGCGTTTGCTCTTTCAACCGCACTTTTTTCGGTTGCATCGGGAGCAGAAGCAGCAGGCAGCGTTTTTATTGAAGCATTAATCGGTGCGGCTTTGTTTTCACTTCTTCCGCCTGTGCTTACTGCAAAAATTGAGGCGTTTTTCCACGACGGGGCAGATATTACGCCAGAGGGTTCACTGCGCCAGAGTCTTGTTGTAAGACTGCGTTTTGCATCGGGTGCAATGAATTATATAAGCGAAAGTGTTAATGAAGTACGTGAAAAAATAAATCTTATCAACGAGAAAAACAGTTTGCAATATAAAGAAATTCTGACTGACGAGGAATATATTGCGCGTGAAACCGTTAATGAAAAAACAAATGAAATCAGAATGGTGGCGTCTGACCAGTTTTTCTCCATTGCCGATATGCTTTCCGACCTTGCAAAGGAATTTGACGAGGCGGAGCAGTTTGATAATATTTCGGCAGGCAAAATTAGGCGCCTGCTCGGTGAGTATGAAATTTATCCGCAGAATATTTCAGTTGTGATTGATAAATACGGCAGAATGAAGATAGAGATTTTAACAAGAGAACGTGAACCCGAACTTTCAAATCCAAAGCTGCAAAGTGAAATTTCTAAGGCGTGCAGCAGGTATTTTGAAAAGGGCAGAATCACGCATTTTAAAGAAGATTCGATGATTTCTTTCACTGAAAAGCCGAATTTTACTTTTGAGATTGGCTTTGCTCAGCATAGCGCCGAGGGCAGATTGTGCGGCGACACGATTAAAACGATTAATGACGGCAGGGGCAGAAGCATACTTATTATAAGCGATGGTATGGGCAAGGGCGGCAGAGCAGCACTTGACGGTGCAATGGGAGCAGGTCTGCTTTCAAAATTGCTGTCGGCAGGGTTCGGCTTTGATTCCTCGCTTAAGGTTGTGAACTCGGCACTGCTTGTGAAATCAAACGAAGAAAGCCTTGCCACGCTTGACTGTGCCTGCGTTGATTTGTTCACGGGAAAAACAGATTTTTACAAGGCGGGTGCACCTGCGTCATATATAGTTAAAAACGGCAGTGTTACACGGTGCGAACTTACATCAATGCCGGCAGGAATTTTAAGGGGTATTGAGTTTGCAAAGCGCACGGCGGTGCTTTCCGACGGGGATCTGATTGTTATGACAAGCGACGGCATTGCCGAAAATGAAACGAACTGGCTAGGTGCACTGCTTACGGGTATGGAAGATGCGCCTGTTCAGGAAATTGCCGATACTGTTCTTGCCGAGGCAAAAAAGCTTGCCGAAGCGGGGCATGAGGATGATATGAGTGTTATTGCGGCAAGGCTGAATAGGGTATGATGGCAGAAGAATCCCCTTGTCTGTTGCACAGACATCCCCCTTTGACAAGGGGGACTTTTCTTCAAGTAATGCCTCCCTTGTTTAAAGAAAGATTCCCCTGTCAGGGGAAATGTCAACGTAGTTGACAAAAGGGTAGCGTAGCAGGGGGACCACCGAAGGTGGTGGAGGGATTCAAAAATTTTATCTCCCTTTACATTTACAACGCTATATGTTATACTAAAATAGGAAATATTCATACAAAAATCAGAAATGAGAGGTACTGCTATGTGCGGAATTATTGGTTATATAGGTAAAAGCGAAGCCACGGGCGTGCTTATAAAAGGTCTTAAAGACCTTGAATACAGAGGCTATGACAGCGGCGGAATTGCCGTTTTGAATCAGAAAAAACTCAATGTTGTCAAGGCTAAGGGCGAGATTAAAAATCTTGAGCTGAAAATGGAGAGTGAGAATTTTTCAGGCAGGCTCGGCATAGGTCATACACGCTGGGCAACCCACGGCAAGGCGAATGAGATTAACGCCCATCCGCACTGCTCAAAGCATTTTGCGGTAGTTCACAACGGAATTATTGAAAATTACAAGGAAATCCGTGAAAGCCTTGCTATGAGCGGAATTCATTTTGAAAGTGAAACAGATACCGAGGTTGTGCCGAAACTGCTCGAACTCAATTACAACGGTGATGTGCTTGACGCAATCAGAAAAACGGTGAAACTGCTTGAGGGTTCTTATGCGCTCGGTATTGTATGCACAGATGATGAAAATACGCTTTACTGCACCAAAAAAGGCTCTCCGCTAATTATCGGCACGGGTGAGGGCGAAAATTTTATTGCGTCTGACATCAATCCGCTGCTTCATTATACGAAAAAAGCCGTTTATCTTGAGGATTTTGAAACTGCAAAAATTACGGCTGATGAAATCACTGTTTATGACGGTAATTTTGCTCCGATTGATAAAGAGGTTAAAGAAATTGAACTCAGCAAAACAACGGCAGGCAAGGGCGATTTTCCGCACTTTATGCTTAAAGAAATATTTGAAGAGCCTGAAGTTGTACGAAATACAATCAGCAGTGTAACAAATGACGGTGATGTTGTTTTTGAAGGTATGCCGTTTACCGATGAGGATTTCAAAAATCTGAACAGAATTTATATTATCGGCTGCGGTTCTGCGTATCACGTCGGTCTGATTGCAAAATACAGCTTTGAGAAAATTGCAAAAATTCCTACCTTTGCCGATTACGCAGGCGAATTCAGGTATGCAGACCCTGTTATTGACGAAAACTGCCTTGTAATTATTATCAGCCAGAGCGGTGAAACGGCAGACAGCCTTGCCGCCCTGAAGCAGGCTCGTGAAATGGGTGCAAAAACAATAAGTATTGTTAATGTGCCCGAAAGTTCCATTGCAAAAATGAGCCATTATAATATTTTAACGAGAGCAGGTGTAGAAATTGCAGTTGCTACCACAAAGGCATTTTCATGTCAGCTTGCAATGCTGAATATGCTTTGCCTTTATATTGCACGGGCAAGGGGTGCGTGTACAGAGGTTTTCAGCGAAATTGCCGTTAATATGAGTGCACTTCTGCCTAAAAAGATTGAAAAAGTGCTTGCAAAGCAGGAGGAGCTTAAAGCGCTCGCAAAAGAGATTAAGGATATAGACAAATGCTTTTTCCTCGGCAGAAATGCTGATTTCGGCGTTTCGCTTGAGGGTGCGCTGAAACTGAAAGAGATTAGTTATATTGATTGTGTCGGTTATCCTGCAAGTGAGCTGAAGCACGGCACAATCAGCCTTATTGAAAAGGGCACGGTTTGCTTCGGGCTTATCAGCAGTGCCGATTTGTTGCCGAAAACCGTGTCTAATCTTGTTGAGGTTATCGCAAGAGGTGCAAAGGTTATTGTTTTTGCTCCCGAAAGTCTTAAGGAGGATTTGCAGCATTTTGAAACGGTTGTTACCTACCCCGATTCCATTCCGTTTTTAACGCCGTTTATCGAGGTGATTCCGCTGCAGCTTCTTGCCTATTATGTGGCTGATGAAAAAAATCTTCCGATTGATAAGCCGAGAAATCTTGCAAAATCCGTTACGGTGGAGTAAAATAATTGTAGGGGAGGTTATTCCCCTATTAGGGGAAATGTCTGCGTAAGCAGACAAAAGGGTCTGCCGAATTGCAAATTCTCTGTGCCCTCCCGAAAACGGTACGATGTGGTCATCGTACCCTACATATAATATCGGGCAATTTGCAAATTGCCCAAATATACGGAGTAAAAATTTATGAAAACTAAAAAAACATTATCGCTCGCACTTGTTCTGGTGATGATTTTATCATTGCTTGCAGGCTGCGTTGCACAGCAGACAACCGAGTTTCAGCAGGCATTTTCATCCGACGCCGTATTAAGTCAGGTTTATCCCGAAAGCGGCTCGACAGTAACTTTGCACACAAAAAAGCAGGATTCTTATCTAAATAAGCCGTTTGCCCTTATGTATATAAGCGCAACGGGCAAAAAAGAACTCAGCAAGCCCGAATCTGTTACGCTGAAATGGACTTATAACAGTGAAGAACCTGCCGAAAGGACTATTGTTTCAGTCAGCGAAAATGAAAATATGCTTAATCCCGCTGTGTATGAGGTGACGGGCGACAGCCTTACCCTTACAAATCTTAAAATCGCAGCTGCATACTATTGGTCGGTTAATATAAACGGCGTTGACAGTTCGGTTTACTGCTTTACAACAAGTGCAGATGCACCGAGAAATATAAGCGTTGACGGCGTTGCCAATGTGCGTGATCTCGGCGGCAGAGAAACCGACCTCGGCACCCGTACTAAGCAAGGTCTTATTTACAGGTGCGGCAGGCTCAACGAAAGCAGTGCCGATACAGTCAATATTGAAATTACGGAAGACGGCAGAAATACAATGCTTTACGGGCTTGGCATTAAATCCGAAATAGATTTAAGAAAAACCGAGGGCAACGAGGTCGGCGGTATAACATCAAGTCCGCTCGGTGATACTGTTACATATTATTCCTGCCCGATGGAGTGGGACGGCGATATGCTTTATGATAATAAAGAGCAGGTGCTCAGGGTGTTTGAAATTCTCTCTGACGAAAACAGTTATCCGCTGATTTTTCACTGCAATATCGGTACTGACAGAACGGGTATGATTTCTTTTCTTGTAAATGCTCTGCTCGGTGTTCCCGAAGATGAACTGATTAAAGATTATATGTTTTCAAATCTTGCAAATATCGGCGGCACAAGAAAATCGTCACAGCTGAAAAACAGCGGTTATTACAAAGCCGTGTCGGCGGCGCAGGGCGGCAGTTTAAGCGAAAAAACATATAACTGCCTTGTTGATCTCGGCGTTCCGTCAGATCAGCTTGATAAGGTTATTGAAATTTTAGGATAATACAAAAAGCCTCCCTTGTTAAAGGGAGGTGGGTGCGAAGCACTCGGAGGGATTTGAAAACAGAATCCCCCAGTCACATAAATGTGACAGCCCCCTTTTACAAGGGGGCCTTAATTTTGTATTTTACACGTTATATGTCATAATAGTTTGAAAGAATTGGGTGTTCATAAACTGCTTTGCATAGCCGATTTCAAAGCCGAGACTTTCAAATACGGGTACAAGTTTTCGTGACAGTGTTTCGTACACAAGCACAAAGCCTTCTTCTTCGGCGACTTTCATACATTCTTTAACAAGTAATATAATTTCGTCAAGATTTTCGGCAGGATTGCCGTAAACAGTTACGATTTTTTTGTTCATCTGCACAGGCACAACAATATTTACGATCGCCTCAACCGATTCACGGTGAACAAAAACACTCTGTGAATTGCCCGTGAATTTTAACGGCAGTGCGTTTTTGCCTGAAAACTTATATTTAAAATCCTTGGGGTCAATCAGTGTAACGGCTGTTTTTTTGCTTTCGCTTATAAACAGTTCATTTTTTTTAACCCATTTTTCAAGGTAATAATTGAAATATTTGTCTGCAAAATCGGCACGTTTTTCTTTTCTCGGGCAGAAAAGCATAAAAAGCGGGTCGCTTTGCATATACTTATTCAGATTTTTTTGCAAAGCATTAAGCGTTTGCTTATCCAAAGTGCTTTTCATTGCCGTTCTCCTTAGTTTAACTTTATTATATTTTATAATATATTTATTATTGTTGCAATATTTGCACTGAAAAATTCACAGATTATACAAATTTGTCAGATGAGCGGCGGTTATTCGCTCGCTTTTTCCAACGCCATATCTTTTTTCTTCTGTTGCTTTACAATAATTAAAAACATTACAAAAGCAAGTACAACGCAGACCAAATCGGCAGTTGCCTGGGCGTAAACAATGCCGTCAAATCCGACGAATTTATTCATTACAATCAACAGCGGCAGGAAAATAAGTCCCTGTCTGCCGAGCGACAGAATCAGCGTCGGTACAGGCTTGCCCATACCCTGAAATGCAAAATTAAAGGTAAACATTATGCCTATAAACGGGCCTGCAACCATAAGACCTCTTAAAATAGTTACGCCGTAATCGGTAACGGCAGGGTCGTGCTCGCCGTTGAAAATATTAATGATATTGTCCGTAAACAGGAAATACAGCAGTGTTAAAATCGAGCCGAAAATAACCGTGCATAAAATCGTAAATTTGATTACGCCTTTAAGCCTTTTAATGTTTTTGGCGCCGTAGGAGTAGCCGATAAGCGGCTGAATGCCCATTCCGATACCCATCTGCACGAAAACGATAAGCATATTAACCTTCATCGCAATGCCGAGTGCCGCAACGGCAGCCTCGCCGTATTCCTTCATAAAATTATTCATAATAATGTTTGAAAGGCTCATCAGAATATTGTTTACTGCGGCAGGAATTCCGATTGAAACAACATTTTTGAAAATGCCGTCGTTCACTGCAAAGCGCTTCGGATTGCAGGAAAGAATTGAATTGCCCCTCATAAGGTAAACCGCATAGTAAACAACAGAAGCAACATTGCCGATAACAGTTGCAATAGCGGCACCTGCAACGCCCATATTCATTGCCAAAATCATAACCGGGTCAAGAATAATGTTTGTTACCGTGCCTATCATCATACCGACCATTGATTCCTTTGCACCGCCCTCACCTCTTACAAGGTTGCTCGCTGTGATTGATGTAACAATCATCGGTCCGCCGATTGCAATGTATTTCAGATAGCCGTAGGCATATTCGGTGGTTTCTGCACCCGTTGAGCCGAGCGCAGTGATAAGCGGTTTAATGAAAATCAATATCAGTGCAAGCAAAAGAGCACCTGATAAAATTGATGAAAATATCGCAAATGAACTGATTTTTTTAACTCTGTCTTTTCTGCCCTCGCCCATTGAGCGTGAAATATAGGCAGAGCCGCCGACACCGAAAATGTTGCCGAATGCAACAAAAAATAAAAATACGGGCATTGTAAGGCTTACTGCCGCCGTGGCATTCGTGTCTTTCATAAGGCTGACAAAATAGGTGTCTGCCATATTATAGATAACGTTTACAATGCTTGATAGTACAGATGGCACAGCCAAAGCCGCAACTGCTTTAGGAATGGGATAAGATGCAAAAATCTTTTCTCGTTTCTCTTTTGATGCCATTTTTTGTCCTCCTTTTTTATATTTGACGGGCAATTCGTGAATTGCCCCTACAGAATTATAATAACGTTATTGAAATAATTGTAGGGGTCGGCGTCCCCGACGACCCGTTTTGCTTTTAATTACAACAATCTCGCCAAATCCGCAAAATTCTGAAGCGAAAAACTTTCGGGGCGTGCTTTTTCGTCAATGCCGAGTGACTGCAAAGCCTCTGCTACCTGTGCTTTCGGAATTCCGAGGCCGTTTGAAAGGCAGTTGAGTGCTGTTTTTCGCCTTTGTGCAAATGCCGCACGTATGACAGACATAAAATGTTTTTCATCTGCCACATTAACAGCCTTTTCCTTTCTCGGTGTTATCCGCATTACAACGCTGTCAACCTTCGGGCTGGGCATAAAGCTGTCTTTTTTTACCTCAAACAGGATTTCGGATTCGGCATAATAGTTTGCCGTAACAGTGATTGCTCCGCTTTCTCTTGAACCTACGGGTGCGCAGAAACGCTCGCCTGCCTCCTTTTGCACCATAACAACGATTTCATCAATATCAAGACCGCCCTGAAGCAAAAGCATTAATACGGGTGATGTTATATAATAAGGCAGATTTGCACATACTTTTACTTGGTTCATATCTGCAAAATGTTCTTTTATAAGATTATCTATATTTATTTTCATTATATCTCCCTCAATCAGAGTGAGATTATCACAGTCTGCAAGTGTTTCGCCGAGCACGGGGAACAGACGGCTGTCCAGCTCAACCGTAACTACTTTGCCTGCAACCCTGCAAAGCTCTTTTGTAAGAACGCCAACGCCTGCACCGATTTCAATAACGCCCGTTTTGTCGTCTGCACAAAGCGAATCTGCCATGGCAGGGCAAACCTCGGGGTTAATCAGAAAGTTCTGACCGAGTGCTTTTGAAAAAGAAAAGCCGTGCTTTGCAAGTATTCTGTTTACAGTGCCGTAATCACATAAATTCATAGCCTTAATCCCCTGATTTTATTTCGCATTCCGCCGACAAGAGAGTATTTTAACACATTCATTTTTTGTTTACAATAAAAATCTTGACTTTTTGGAAGTTTATGCTAAAATAATCTTTAGCCGCCTAACGTTAGTCGGCTAAAATGCTGAAAAATAAGGAAAATCAATATGTCTGATGATAAACACTGTGCTCCGCCTACCGATATGGCAGGACCGAGAATAATGCATCTGTCTAAAATACTCAGAAGAATTTTTAATGAAAGCCTTGCCGAACAGGGTCTTTTTTCAGGTCAGCAGGATATTCTGTTTGCCGTTATAAAAAAAGAGGGTATCACGCTCGGTGAGCTTGCAAAAAAACTCGGAATTTCGCCTGCAACGGCAAGCGTTTCCGTAAAAAGAATGGAAAAAGCAGGATTTATAATAAAAAAAGAGGATAAGGATAATGCCCGCATTATAAGGCTTTATCCTACCGAAAAGGCGAAATCCGCTCCCGAAAAAACACGTGAGAAGATGGACGGTCTTGAGTCTGTTATTAAAAAGGGGATGACCGATGATGAGCAGGCGCAGCTGTCTTATCTTCTTGAGAAAGCAATTCGGAATTTTGAGGATTAAATTAGTTGTATTGATATTATTGTAGGGCGGGGTGCCCTCACCCCGCCGAAACAAAATGCAAT
>CABUAS010000013.1 GCA_902489595.1 uncultured Oscillospiraceae bacterium
ACCCCGCCCTACGAGAGCATTATTGCAACATTGTAGGGGTAATTCACGAATTGCCCGATTACGATGCGTCGATGACGCCGCACCCTACGAAAATCTAATAATCAAAATATACTTTCACATTCAGCGTAATTTTGCCTATTTATTCAAAGGTGAACTCATTGTTTTTGAAATCGACTGTACATTTTGAGCCTTTGGCGATTTTATTTTCAAGCATAAGCTCGGAGAGCGGGTCTTCGATTTTCTGCTGAATGGCACGGCGCAGAGGTCTTGCACCGTAGACTTTGTCAAAGCCTGCCTCGGCGATTGCAGTTACAGCCTCGGGTGTGAAATCAAGTTCGATTTCAAGGTCTGCAACACGCTTTGAAAGCGACGAAAGCATACGCTTTGCAATCTCCTCAATATCCTTTTGCTCAAGCTGATTAAAGACGATTATTTCATCAATTCTGTTCAAAAATTCAGGCTTGAACGTTTTCTTCAAATCACCCATAACAAGCGATTCAATATCATTATTTTCAGCGTTTTCGCCGAATCCGAGCGACGCTTTTTTATCAACAATTTTTGATGCGCCGACATTGGACGTCATAATAATGATTGAATTTTTAAAAGACACTTTACGACCCTGTGAATCGGTCAGAACGCCGTCTTCAAGAATCTGCAGAAGCATATTGAACACATCGGGGTGAGCCTTTTCAATCTCATCAAAAAGCACTACCGAATACGGCTTTCTGCGGATTTTCTCCGTCAACTGACCGCCTTCATCAAAACCGACGTAACCCGGAGGCGAGCCGATAAGCTTGGACACAGTATGCTTTTCCATATACTCACTCATATCGAGCTTTACAATAGCATCTTCATTGCCGAACATTGTTTCAGCAAGAGTTTTGCAAAGCTCTGTTTTACCAACGCCCGTAGGACCTAAGAAGATAAACGAACCGAGCGGACGGTTTGGATTTTTAAGACCTACCCTGCCCCTGCGGATTGCCCTTGCAACGGAGGATACAGCCTTATCCTGACCGACAATTCTTTCGTGCAGAATCTGCTCCATATTAAGCAGGCGTTCAGACTCTTCTTTAGTAAGCTGAGTTACGGGAATGCCCGACCACTGCGAAACAATATTTGCAATATCTTCAACCTCTACCTGCTTAACATCGTGCGAAGAACTGTTTTTCCACTTCTCCTTTTCCTCATCAAGCAGTGTCTGAAGTTCCTTTTCCTTATCTCTGATTTTAGCGGCGTTTTCATAATCCTGACTTCTTACCGCACTCGCCTTTTCATCCTTAAGCCTTTTGATTTCAAGTTCCATTTCCTTTAAATTAGGCGGTGCTGTAAAGGCTTTAAGCCTTACACGGGAGGCTGCCTCGTCAATCAGATCTATGGCTTTATCGGGCAGATACCTGTCTGCAATATAGCGTGCGCTCATTTTAACGGCATTTTCGATTGCCTCATCGGTAATTTTAACCTTATGGTGCGCCTCATATCTATCTCTCAGACCTTTAAGAATTTCAACTGCCTCTTCTTCTGTAGGCTCGCCTACAAGCACGCTCTGAAAACGGCGCTCGAGTGCGGCGTCTTTTTCAATATTCTTTCTGTATTCATCTATGGTTGTGGCACCGATAACCTGAATTTCGCCCCTTGCAAGCGACGGTTTCAGAATATTGGCGGCATCAACTGCACCCTCTGCGGCGCCTGCGCCCATAATTGTGTGCACCTCATCAATAAACAGGATTACGTTGCCTGCATTTCTGACTTCATCCATAGCCTTTTTAATTCGTTCTTCAAAATCGCCCCTGTATTTTGTGCCTGCTACCATTGAAGTTAAATCGAGCGAAACAATTTTTTTGCCTGCAAGAAGTTCAGGCACTTCGTCTTTAACAATTTTAAGGGCAAGTCCCTCTGCGATTGCCGTTTTGCCGACGCCGGGTTCACCGATAAGGCACGGATTGTTTTTCGTTCTGCGTGACAGAATCTGAATAACTCGTTCAATTTCTTTATCCCTGCCGATAACGGGGTCAATTTTGCCCTGACCTGCAAGTTCAGTCAGATCCTTGCCGAATTCATCAAGCGTAGGCGTTGAACTTTTGCCTTTTTTATTTTTTGGCGAATTATTTCTGAACTGTGATTCTGCTTTGCCGAGAGATGCGCCGACATCTTCAAGCAGACTTTCTTCATCGAAATTAAGAGCATTTAAAAACTTGACTGCCGACGAATCCGACTCTCTCAAAAGTGCAATTAAAATATGCTCTGTGCCGACAAAGGAATTGAGCATACCTCTTGCAATCTGAAAACTGATTTCAATAATTCTTTTTGCCCGAGGTGTAAAATCATTGGGTGACAGCCTTGTAGGATTGCCGACGCCGATATTTTCCTCAATCAGATTTTCGATTTTATCAAGCGTTACGCCTTTTTCATTTAAAATAAGTGCGCCGACACCTGTGCCCTCTTTTAAAAGACCTACTAAAATATGCTCTGTGCCGACATAATTATGGCCGAAATTTTCAGCCGCTTTGATAGCAAGATTTAAAACATCATTTGCTTTTTGTGTAAAGTTTGTAAATCTATACATATTTATTCCTCCTAAAGCAAAGAGATTTCATACTGCAATAAAGCATTTATATTTACGGGAGGGCACAGACTGGTACACAGCCGTCCCCCTTTGTCACTTTCGTGACATTTCCCCCACACCGTGGGGGAATCTTCCTCCCCTACAAAAAATATTCTCTTTGCTATTCTAATTTTTCTCTGACAAGATTTGCTCTGAGCTTCGGTGCAAGTTCAGGTTCTTCCTCGCTGTTATAATCCGAAAGCAATGTGCCGTCGGCAGAATTATGTATAAGATAGCCAATACTATGCATATCCATATCAAAAACGCCGATTGCCGTGCCCAAACGGACATTTGAAATTAAATCAAGGAACTCGCCGAATTCAAGCTTTCTTGCCATTTTCAGCGTGCCTGCACTGCGGTAAAGAATATCCTCCCACTGCTCACTGCTTTTAATAACATCGCGCAGGGCACGCTCACGTTTAATAATCTGGTTTGCAACGGCAGTAATATTATCAAGCGCCGACTTTTCGGTAATTCCGAGTGAAATCTGATTTGAAAGCAGATAAAACGCACCTTTTTCACCGTAAAGTTTTCTCAGTGACAAACCGAGTTTTCCCACCATCGAAGTAAGACCCTCGATTGCGTGATTTGCTTTGAGTGCAGGCAGATGCAGGCCGACAGAAACTTTTAAGCCTGTACCTAAATTCATAGGGCTTGCAGTTAAAAATCCGAGTCTTTCATCAAAAGCAATTTTCATATTATTTATGAAAACATTATCAACTTTATCTGCCTTTTTATATGCCGCATCTGTATTAAGTCCTGCCTCAAAAGCAGTAATTCTGATATGATCCTCTTCACAAAGCATTATGGAAATATCCTCTTTTGAGGACAGCAGAAACGCTCCGCTTTCTGCCGCAAATTCAGGGCTGATATACTGCTTTTCAGCGAAAGACAGCGCCTTAATCTGCGATGCATTTGACAAATCAACAAGGCTGAAATCGCCTGCCAAATCTGAATTTTTAATTGAGGCATACAGTTTTTTAACCGTATTGCGCTTTATTTCTCTGCTCATTTTGCTTTTAAACGGAACATCGCTTAAATTTCTTGCAAGGCGAACTTTTGTAAATAATGCAACATCGTTATCGTTGCCTTTGCCGTTAAACCATTTTTCCATTTTTATTACCCCTCGTTCATTTCTTTAATTTTGTCTCTGAGCACTGCTGCATCCTCAAATCTCTGCTCCTGTACCGCAAGTTTCAAATCGTTTTTCAGTTTATCAAGTTCCGAAATTTCAGGCTCAGCCTCTTTATCCTCGGTATAAGTTACATTTTTGCCGATGTGCTTTGCATTGCCGTGCATTTTCGTAATTGTCGGCTGAAGTCTGTCTTCAAACTTACTGTAACAGTTTGCACAGCCTACCCTGCCGCTTTTAACAATATCGTTAAAGGTTGAACCGCAGTATTCGCAATGGTCTATACCGCTGAGAATATTCATTGCAGGAACGCCTGCGCCGAGGAAGTTGCCGAAAAATGTGTCATTGAAAAAACTTTCGGGTGAAAATTCTTCCATCACGCCGAGTTCTTTTGCACACTCACTGCAAAGGTGCATTTCAGTAACATTTCCATTTATATTCTTTTTGATATGAGTTGTTGCCTCATTATTATTACAATGCTGACATTTCATAAAAAATCATCCTTTCAAATCATTGTCATAAATTTAAAGTTTTAATCAATACAGGCAATTAACATTCTTTTTAAAAGATTGGCCCGAATCTGATTTTTAATTTCGGGCGAAATGCTTTTTAAATTTGCATCTGCCACGCCTGCCGCTAAAATTTTTGCACTTCTCTCATCTATAATATTCTGATAATTCAGATTATATATATGTGCATTTGCGGTTTTTTCATCAATTTCACTGCCGATACTGTTTATCAGCGAAACAACTGCACTGCCTTTAGTTTCTGCACGGGTGATGTAAATACATCCGCCGCCGCCTCGTCTGCTCTCAATTCTGTAACCCTGCTCGGGGGTAAAGCGAGAGGTAATCACATAATTAATCTGACTCGGCACACAGCCTATCCGTGACGCCAAATCGTTGCGCTGAATCTGAATAGTTTGCTGATTATCATCAAACATATCAAGAATCATATCTGCAATAAGGTCTGTCATTTTCATTTGATAATCACATCCTTTGATTTATTAAGTCGGAATGTCAAAATTCAAGATTCAGTTTCAATTTGACTTTGACTTTCTTTGACTTTCTGCTATCATAATAGCACAAAGGTCAGAAAAAGTCAATAGTTATTTTCAATTTTTTTGACTTTTTCTGACTTTTAATTTTTGGTTAGAAAAAAGGTGCGCCCGAGCAAGCCGAACGCACCCCCGATTTGCACACTAATCAATCAGTATGATTAGCAACCGCAGCCACAGCCATCGTTGTTACCACAACCACAACCGTTGTTGAAGCCACCGCAGAGAAGAAGGATTATGATGAGAATGATAATCCAAGATGAACCGCAACCGTTATTGCAACCGCAACCCATAGCGTAACCTCCCTTCGCTTTTCTAAACTATCCTATGATAAACCGAAGGAAGTGTTACAAAAATGATAAAAAATAAAGCAGGGCAATATAATAATCACCCCACAAAAGCGTTTCTGTAATATTTTAGGGGCAGGTCTCTGTGCCTGCCCGTTTTGTTGCAGTAATATAGTTGCGGGCGGATAATATCCGCCCCTACGAAGCCGTCGTAAGGCTAATTTGAAATTTATGGGAGGGAACAGAGGTCCTCCTCTACGATTGCGTTTTTGACATTTTGTAGGGACAATTCGCGAATTGCCTGTTTCAGTGCGTCGAGGACGCCGCACCCTGCTAAATTACCATACCGCCGGAGATAGAGAGGGTTTCACCCGTAATATAATCATTTTCGGCGAGGAAAAGCGTGGCTTTGGCAATATCAATTCCTGTGCCGAGTCTGCCGAGAGGGACTTCGTCAATGAGTTCTGCTCTGTCAAACTGACTGTTCATTCGTGTATCGATTATACCCGGTGCGATACAATTTACCGTAATACCACTTGGCGCAAGTTCTTTAGCAAGCGCCTTTGTTAAGCCGATAACGCCTGCCTTACTCATTGAATAAAGCGTTTCACACGATGCGCCTACCTGACCCCACATTGATGAAATATTTATAATTGCACCGCTATGATTTTTCACCATAAGCCGAACTGCCTCTTTTGAGCAGAAATAAACTGCACGCTGATTGACAGCCATAAGCGTTTCGTAATCATTTTCGGTAACATCGTTTATCATTTTAACAATGCTTATGCCTGCGTTATTTACAAGCAAATCAAGGCTGCTGAAATTGCCGAAAAGTTTTTCAATTTCAGTCACACTGCTCAAATCACATTTTATTTTATTAACGCCGTCATAATCAGGCATCGTATTATTATATGTTATTGTTACATTATAACCGTGCTCGGAAAGATACAAAGCAACCGCCTTGCCTATTCCTGTTGCACCGCCTGTTACAAGTGCTTTTTTCATATATATCACCAAAGAAATATTAACATACTTTATTGAATTTTGCAATCAGATAGTATATAATTGAAAACAACATTATTTACAGGTGAAACTATGCACTTATTAAAAATTGACAAAAACAATTATATCGGACAGGCTGACCCGTTTATACTTAAAAACGGCGGCAGATATTATATTTACACCACGGGGCACGACGCCGTTTATGCCTATCAGTCGAACGATTTATTTGACGGCTGGGAATTTTACGGCAAGGTGTTTGAATACACGGAAAAGGTTGAGGGCTACTGGGCACCGAGTGTTATTGAACTTGACGGAAAATTCTATATGTATAACAGCTTTGAATACCTGAAAGACAAGGCTGACAAGGGCGGTCATCACCAGGCAATGTTTGTTTCGGTTGCAGACAATCCGCTTGGACCGTTCGGCAATGCAAAACAGATTTTACATCCGTTCAGCATTGATTCGCACATTGTTCAGAACGAAAGCGGTCTCTATCTTTTCTACTCCACAAACCGCTTTGAGGGCGACAGAATCGGCACATATATTGTTGTTGACAAAATGCTTGACCCTTTCACGCCTGCAGGCAACCCCGTAACAGTTGTAGAACCTACGCTTGACGAGGATATTTTCAGACGTGACAGGTACAAAAAAGGTCAGCACTGGCATACGATTGAGGGTGCGTTCTATTTCAAAGAGGGCGACTGGCAATACATTATGTACTCGGGCAACTGCTACGAACAGCCGACATATTACATTGGCTATGCAAGGGCAAAAACTGATGAAACTGATTTAACCAAAATCAAGTTTGAAAAATACCCTGATGAAAACACGTACCACCCTGTTTTAAAGGCAAATGAGTTTGAAGAGGGCACGGGTCACCACTCAATGATTAAAGAAGACGGTCAGTGGTACGCAGTTTACCACGCAAGAGATTATGACGACGGACTCGGTGCAGACAGTTTTGACGCACGAAACGCAAGAATCTGCAAGCTGAATGTTAAAGACGGCATTATTACTGCCGAACGATACAAGGATCACATTTAAGGGGGAAAAACAATGGAAAGAGATTTTTATACAATTTCTGTTTATGTTGACAAAGACGAAAACTTAATCGGTATTCCGTGCGGTGAAAGCGACAAATACGGAATTGCAGATATTGACACGGTACTGCTTTTGAAAGCGCCGTACAAAGCCGAAGAGGTTGAAGACTTCATTGAAAAAGTGTTTGACGCCTGTTACACAAAAAAGCACAACGACAGCAGCGATGTTTCAACGATAGAAAGATACACAAAGAAAAAAGGCTTTGTTGCGGCAACCGCAGACCTTACTTTGATTTCTATTGTAAAAACGAAAAACGCCTATTCAATTATGCCGACTTTCAATGATTTTGAAAAGGGTCCGCTTTGCATTGACGACGATGAAAGAATTGTTAAATACCCATACGATCCCGGCGAGCTTTATGAACATATTTACGATATTATTATGGTTTATGTAAAAGCAAATGCATTTTACAAAGAAATTGCAGAGCTTGAGGCAGAAAAGGACAGCAAAATTAATCAACAATAAAAATAAGCCCCTGTTATCAGGGGCTTATTTTTATAAAAACTGCCTTATATCGGTTGCAAGTTCATCTTCAATTTTAATAAGACGTGAAGTAATATCTTTTGAAATTCTGTCTGCACTTTTATACTGATTAAGATATCTGCTAAGGGATTTTACGCCCATATTGCAGCCGTCCGTAATCAAATCGGCAACTGTATTATCCGAATTATCCATAGCCATTTTAACATTGGTTTTAATCCAGCTCATACCCTTTGCCATTGGAGTAGTATTTTTACCGTCATCATTATGCACATCAAGAAGTCCGTTAATTTCATTTTGAAGCATTTCGTGATGGCTCCTGCTTTCATTCAGCAAAGAGCGAAAATCACTGCTTTTCACATCATTAATCACATCATTAATTGCAGAAATACCCATTTGTATTCCCGAATCACATTCCTTTAAAAGTTTAACTGTGTCGCCGTCTGAGCCCATAAAAATCATTCCTTAAAATTTATTTCATTCATAGTATTCACAAATCCATATAATTTATTATAAACAAATTGTATAAATACATAAAACAAACTGTAATACAAGTGTTTACAAATTAACGATGATATGATATAATTTATATATTAATAAAGAATCGGGTAAAATTATGGAACAAAAAGAAAAAAGCAGACAGTCCGTTGAATTCATTATAAAATGCGCAATAAATGAATTTGCAGAAAAGGGAATGGATTTTTCATTAAACACAATCTGTAAAAAGAACGGAATATCAAAGGGTAGATTTTATCATCATTTCGAGTCAAAAAACAGCTTATTATCAGCCTGCGTATGTTATTCACTTCACAATTTGATTGACATTATAAATTCATATGAAATTGATGACGAAATATCTATTAAAGAAAATTATCATAAATATTACTATGCAATAATAATGCATTGGCAGCAAAACTATAACGAATTAACCATAATGAGATATGCGTATTCTTTCAGTGACAGCTTTTTCAGCGAAGCAGCATTATCAGAAATCAGAAAGCATAAAGAAATGTGGGTTCAGGCAAAAAAGAAAAAAATTCTTACAATTCTTCATTCGGGAAACAGTGAATTGCGAATTGACGATAACAGTATTGCAGAAATAATACTTATTATGTATGAAACCACCTTTCAGATATTGGAAAATAAAATGATTAATGCACTGAAAAGCGAAAATAAAAACGAAACAGAAAAAGCAACAGAAGCTTTAATCAATTATCACGATGCAATCATTGATATGATTTTATACGGAGCAATAAAAAGATAATACAATATAATTTAAAATGCACCTTACTTTTAAGGTGCATTTTTCATTGAGACAAAATCAACAGTCGACAAAAAAGCCGTTTGGATTTCTCCAAACGGCTTATAATTTATAATCTTAAATTGATTTAAGAAGCTGTGGAAGTCTTGCGATTGTACCGCCCAGACGCCAGAAGATTGTGCTGAAACCAACAAAACTTGATTCATCATCATTGAGCATCTTGAGAAGACCCTCTGCCTGTGCAGGAGAGAATGCACCCATACTCATCTGAACAAAGTTACGAATCGGAATCTGTGTTGCCATAGCAGCAAGCATCTTACCGTCGCCGTTAGCATCACTGCCCATACCCGACATAACCTTTTCAATAAGACCGCAGAGTCTGCCGCCCCACTTAGTATGTCTTGCGTCATTCAGACAGCAGTAAAGATCAATCTTGGCATTCTTATCTCTTTCTCTTGCAGGAAGAGGCTGACCGTAAACAGAAGTCCACTGTGCATCATCTATAGCACTGAGATCGGCAGTATAATATGCAGGAGCATTTTCCCTAAAATCAGGAACTACTGCATCAACCGTTGATTCAACCGTAACGGTCTGTGTAAGTTTAACATCACGGCTTGATGCTGCAAGCATAATATCAAACTCACCTGTTTCAACATGCCAGTCGCCGAGGTTAACATTATAATATGCAAATGCACGCTTGCCGAGTTTAAGTGAAACTTCTTTCTCCTCGCCTGCTTTAAGGAATACCTTTGTGAATGCACGAAGTTCCTTATCAGGGCGGAAAATTGTTGACTCTTTATCGGCAACATAAAGCTGAACAACCTCAGCACCGTCAACATCACCTGTATTTTTAAGCTTGAATGTAACCTCAAGTGTGTCTGTATCTTTAATTGAAGGTGCAGAAAGCTTCATATCACTGTATTCAAAGGTTGTGTATGAAAGACCGTAGCCGAACGGGAACAGAACATCTTTCTTTGCCTTGTCATAGTAACGATAACCGATATAAACGCTTTCCTTATGCTCTGAAACAACGGGACCGCCCGGATAATTACCGTAGGTCGGGTTATCACTGAACTGAATCGGATATGTTTCAGCAGTTTTACCGCTTGGGTTAACAGCGCCTGTAAGCAGATTTGCAACTGCTGCGCCGCCTGCCTGACCGCCGAGACCTGAATTAAGGAGAGCCTTAACTTCATCAAGCCACGGAATATAAACAACAGAACCGCCTGCAAGTACAACAACCGTGTTCGGGTTAGCCTTAGCAATTTCGCTTACGAGAGCATTGTGATTTTCAGGCATATTGATGTCAACTCTGTCATAGCCTTCACCCTCAAATTCCTCTGTAAGACCAACGAATACAACTGCAACATCAGCAGTTTTAGCGGTTTTAACAGCCTCAGCAACGAGTTGGCTTTCGGGAACAGCCTTAGCCTTTTTCTTAGGTGCTGATTTATAATAACCCTGTGCATAAGTAACATCTACGCCGAGTTTAACAAGCTCGTCATAAGCATTGTCAAGCATAGTCGGATTGATAACAGATGAACCTGCACCCTGGAAACGGGGAGCCTTTGCCATTTCACCGATAACTGCAACCTTCTGACCCTTTTTAAGAGGAAGAACTGCGTCATCATTTTTAAGAAGAACCATTGAGCCCTCGGCAACCTTGCGTGCAAGTGCGTTATGCTCGTTCTTATCATATGTATGCTTCTTTTCAAGAGCAGGCTTTGATTTAAGGATTAACTCAACAACATTGTCAACTCTTTCATCGAGAATTTTTTCATCAAGGTCGCCATTATTGACAGCTTCAATAATTCTCTTGGTGTTAAGTATGCCTGAGCTTGGCATTTCAAGGTCTGTGCCTGCTTTAAGGCCCGGTACTCTGTCAACAGATGCACCCCAGTCAGTTACGAAAAGACCTTTGAAGCCCCATTCGCCTCTTGCAACCTGATTCTGAAGCCAGTCATTCTGCGATGCATAAACGCCGTTGATTCTGTTGTAAGAATTCATAACAGTCCACGGCTGAGCCTCTTTGATTGCGATTTCAAATGCAGGGAAATAAATTTCACGCATTGTTCTTTCATCAATAACCTCGTTAAGCACCATACGAAATGCTTCCTGAGAGTTACACGCAAAGTGCTTTAATGATGTGCCTACCCCTTTTGACTGAACACCGTTGATAAGATTTGCAGACATTTTACCTGCAAGAAGCGGATCTTCACTGAAATACTCAAAGTTACGACCGCAAACAGGTGAACGTTTAATGTTTGTGCCCGGTCCGAGAATGGTTGAAACCTGCTCAGCCAGACATTCTTCACCGAGAGCCACGCCCTCTTCTTTAAGCAAATCCTCGTCCCATGAGCAGGCAGAAGTTGCTGCCGGCGGGAAGCAAGTTGCAGGAACAGAATTGCCGAGACCGATACCGTCTGACGCTTTCTTATCCTTATTTGCTTTACGAAGACCATGAGGGCCGTCTGTAATCATAATCTGCGGCAGGCCGAGACTTTCATCCGATTCAAGATTCCAGTAATTATAGCCTGAAACAAATCGAGCCTTTTGCTCAAGGCTCATTTTTTTAATAATTTCGGGATGTTTCATAAAAACATTTCCTCCTACACAAATTTCTACCATACTATTATATATGAAAGCAGAAATTTATACAAGTGTTTAAAATGTTTAAAACAATTATTGTTTAATTTGCACAAATTTGTTAAAAAAAACTAAACAAAATGACGAAGTTATATAAGACTTTATCATACTTTTTTACGAAAAAGAATAACGGTTTGAGACGATATGCACACCACCACCCCAAAACGGGAGGGTCAGAGACCCTCCCCTACGATTGCGTTATTAACATTTTGCAGAGATTAACGTTCCCAACGATTCGTTTTTACTTCAAAAACTTTGTAAGTTCGAGTGCGGCGTTGATATCGCCCTCTACCTTTAATTTGCCTGTTGTGAAAGCCACTACAGGGTCAAGTTTGCCGTTTACAAGTTTAAGAAGATTTGTGCCGTTCATAATAATGATTGCATTTCTGTCGTAATACTCATAAGGCTCAACATGAACCTGACCGTCTTTGATTTCAACATAAAAAATGCCGTTTACTTTCTTACCCTCAATATTAAACTGATAAGCAAGAACACCCGGAACAGCACTTACATCAACCTTACTGAACTTTTCTCTTACCGTTGCCACAATAGATTCATATGTCATTGCTGCCATAAATAATTCCTCCTAAAAAATTTTAATGATATTCTATCATATTAAAATTCACATTTCAATACTTCGGCGGATTATTTTTCCTTTGATCTGGCAAACAAAGCAACTATAAGACCTGATATAACAGCGACTGTTACACCGCCTGCACACGCAGTTAGCCCACCTGTTATAATGCCGAGAAAGCCCTGCTCAGCAACTGCTTTTTTAACGCCGATTGCAAGTGAATTTCCGAATCCCGTAAGCGGAATGGTTGCGCCAGCGCCTGCAAAATCAACAAGTTTATCATAAACTCCGAGTCCGCCGAGCAAAACACCGAGACAGACAAACAAAACCAGAATTTTTGCAGGAGTAAGCTTTGTTAAATCAATTAAAAGCTGACCGACAACGCATATAAGACCACCGATTAAAAATGCCTTTAAAAAAATCATAAAAAATCACCTGTTTGTATTTTTTACACAAACAGGTGATATATACAAAAAAGCAAATTTAAATTTAAAATCAGCCCTCGTCAATCGGTTTT
This sequence comes from uncultured Oscillospiraceae bacterium, assembly GCA_902489595.1. Classification (GTDB taxonomy): domain Bacteria; phylum Bacillota; class Clostridia; order Oscillospirales; family Acutalibacteraceae; genus Eubacterium_R. The sequence goes on from CABUAS010000013.1 coordinate 12,660, forward strand.
TTATTGTTCTTTTTTGATTCTCTGCCGTATTTTTCTTCAAATCCGGGATTTATGTAATCTTCAACTACTTTGCCGTCACGGATACGGATAACACGCTCTGCCTGCTCGGCAATCTCATTATCGTGGGTAATAACGATAACGGTTCTGCCGTCGTCCTTAAGATTATGCAGAATCTGCATAACATCTTTTGTTGAGCGTGTATCAAGGTTACCTGTAGGCTCGTCGGCAAGAATAACGGGAGGTGCGGCTGCTATCGCTCTTGCAACGGCAACACGCTGCTGCTGACCGCCCGAAAGCGCTTTCGGCAAATGATGCATACGTTCGCCGAGTCCTACTTTTTCAAGTGCTTTTTTAGAAACTTCACGCCTTTCATCTCTCGGAACACCTCTGTAAACAAGCGGAAGTTCAACATTTTCAAGTGCGTCAAGTGACGAAATAAGGTTAAATCCCTGGAAAATAAATCCGATTTCTTCATTTCTGATAACGCTCATTTCATCGTCTGTCAAATCGTCAACAAGTTTGCCATTGATATAATATTCGCCCGAAGTGGGAGTATCAAGCAGACCAAGCATATTCATAAGCGTTGATTTGCCGGATCCCGACTGACCAATGATTGCAACGAATTCGCCCTCATCAATCGTGATTGATACACCGTCAAGCGCATTAACCTGATTTTCACCGGGATTATAAATTTTATAAACATTTCTTACATCAATAAGATGCATCAAAATCATTCCTTTACAAATAGTATATTCCAATATTACAGATAATTATATATTTTGTCAAGTATTTTGTATAAATGTTCAATTAAATTAAATAATAAGTTAAAGAGGTGTTAACAAATGAGTATAAGTAAAAACGAATACAGTAAAATGACAGACAAGGCAAGCCCGAATTCGCCCGTGCTTTTAAACTGCGTAAAAGCATTTTTATTCGGCGGTGCAATATGCTGTTTCGCTCAGTTATTAAACTTTTTGTTTGAAAAAGCAGGAATGAGCGAAGAACAGTTCAAAATAGCAACACCATGCGTTGTTGTAATTATTACGGCAATTCTTACGGGTATCGGCGTGTTTGACAAAATTGCACGCCACGCAGGTGCAGGCACAATCGTGCCGATTACGGGATTTGCGAATTCGGTAGTATCCCCCGCTCTTGAATTCAAGCACGAGGGTTTTGTTCTCGGGACGGCGTCGCAAATGTTTACAATCGCAGGACCCGTTATAGTTTACGGCGTTGCTTCGTCAGTCGTTTACGGAATTATTATTTATATTTTTCATTTATATTAAGCGCAAAAAGCGGGCGGAAATTTATTCCCGCCCGCTTTTTGCAAACAGTTTTCTGCCAAATTTTGATAAAAGAATACTGCACGGTTTTTCAACTGCATAATAAGTTACTGTGCCAAGAACAACGGCAAAAGCAGCTGAAATCAAAACAGTTCTTAAAAAGTGCGATGAAACATAATCAGTATTCTGCCACAATGTGCGTTTAAGAATATTAAAAGAAATTTGCTGCATTACATAAATCGAATATGCATACTTACCGAAAAAGCCAAAAAATTTATTATTGAAAATCAAAGTAAATATGCCCCGTTTTGTAAGTAAACAGGCGAAAAAGGCAGTAAAAAGAATTACTGAAATAAACTGCTGGTCATAGGAATTCCGAGAATCAAGAAAATAACGCATCAGATAATAAAACGAAGTTATTTCAACCACAGAAACGGCTGCAAAAATCAGCGTATTTGTAACCCGTGTACCTTTAAATTTCTTAACAAAATCAAGGCTTTCAATTTGCTTTTGTAAAACTGCAACAAGATAACCGAGACCTATCCCTGCGACGGCACGCAGTACAGACAAACTGAAAATGCCGTAAATATTATCCCTGCCGAACACTTTCCCGCAGTCGTTAATAACCATTACATATGAAAAATAAACGGCAGCGGCAAGAAACAGATTATATTTCTTTTTATCTTTTGTGTTTTTATAAAAAGCAAACATAAACACCATAACAATAAAGAGCGGAGAAATATACCATAATATCCCCGTTACCTTTGTTTTAAATCCTGCTGCCTGAAGAAAAAGAAGATGATAAAGTGCGTCATACCCGTCAAAACCGAATAAAACAATGCTGATAAGACAGTATACAGCCACAACAGGCCAGAGGCGGGCAAATTTATTATAAGCAAATTCGGTTACTGAAATATCAGGCCTTTTCCGAAATGATTTATAAAGAAAATATCCTGATATTATAAAAAAGCACTCAACGGCGGCGCCGCCGAAAGCACAATCCGCAAAAAGTTTTTCATACATCGGCAGACCCTCTGCCACGGATTTTATATTTGTATGAAATATATGATAATATACAATAACGGCGGAAAAAATAAAACGGATAAAATCGACCGAATATAATTTATTCTGATTTTTTGCTTTTTCAATCATAAACCGCACCTCAATTCAAATATAAGTATATCATATAAAAATCTAATTGTAAACAAGTACAAATTTACAACCACCCGATTATATGTTATTATATATAAAACTTATTTTGTGTGGTGAGAAGATGAAAAAAATTGCTGTCGGTGTTCTGGCTCATGTTGACTCGGGTAAAACCACTTTGTCTGAGGCACTGCTTTACCAATCGGGAAGTATAAACAAACTCGGCAGAGTTGACAAAAAAGATTCTTTTTTAGACACTTTTTCACTTGAGCGAAGCCGAGGAATTACAATTTTTTCAAAACAGGCAGTTATGACATACCGCAATACCGAGTTCACTCTGCTTGACACACCGGGGCACGTTGATTTTTCTGCCGAAACCGAGCGCACACTGCAGGTGCTTGACTACGCTGTGCTTGTTATAAGCGCAACAGACGGTATACAAAGCCACACACAAACGCTTTGGAAACTGCTTTCAAAATACAATGTGCCCTGCTTCATTTTTATAAACAAAATGGATCTTGACGGTGCAGACAAAAACCGTGTTTTAACCGAACTGAAATCAAAATTCAATGACGGCTGCATTGATTTCGGGAATCAGAACAAAGCGGATTTTTTTGAAAATATTGCTCTTTGCGACGAAAGTCTTTTAAATAAATATTATGACAACGAGCCGATAAACGAAAATGATATTACAAACTGCATTAGAAGCAGAAAAATATTTCCGTGTATGTTCGGCTCGGCACTTAAACTGACAGGTGTGGAAGAATTTTTAAACTGCCTTGACAAATATACAAAAATGCCGATATACAGTGATGAATTTGCAGGCAGAGTTTATAAAATTTCAGAAGACAAGGGGCAAAGGCTGACGTTTTTAAAGGTTACTGGAGGCAGTCTGAAAGTAAAAGATATTCTGAAATCAGACAAAAACAAAAGCGGTGAAAAGATAAACCAGATACGCATTTATTCGGGAGACAGATTTTCAACTGTCAGCGAAGCTCAGGCAGGAACTGTCTGTGCAGTAACAGGCATTACTTTCGCTGAATCGGGCGACGGACTCGGAGCAGAAAAAAGCACAAACCGACCGTTTCTTGAGCCCGTGCTTACATACAGACTGAACCTGCCCGGCGGAACTGATGCTCACACTGCTCTTTCAAAAATGAAAATTCTTGAAAGCGAAGACCCCCAGCTGAAGGTCAAATGGAATGAACGTCTCGGCGAAATTCAGGTTCAGCTTATGGGTGATATTCAGCTTGAGGTTCTGCAGGCACTTATCAAAGAGCGTTTTGACATAGATGCCTCATTCGGCACAGGCAGTATTATTTATAAAGAAACTATCGCCGATACTGTTGAGGGAATCGGCCATTTTGAGCCGCTCAGGCATTATGCCGAAGTTCACCTTATACTAAAGCCGCTTGAGCGAAACAGCGGTGTTATATTCAAAACCAACTGCAAAGAGGATTTGCTTGATAAAAACTGGCAGCGGCTGATACTTACACATCTTTATGAAAAAACGCATATCGGCGTACTGACAGGCTCACCGATAACCGATATGGAAATCACACTTGCATCGGGCAAGGCGCACGCAAAGCATACTGAGGGCGGCGATTTCAGGCAGGCTACCTACAGGGCTGTAAGGCAGGGATTACGCAGTGCAAAATCAGTTCTGCTTGAGCCGATTTATGAATTCACACTCGAAGTTCCGAGCGAAAGCACAGGCAAAGCAATGACAGATATTCAGCGTATGCACGGCAGTTTCAATGCTCCCGAAACGAGCGGTGAATTTTCTGTTATCAGCGGCACTGCACCTGTTTCAACGATGCACGATTATTCACGTGAGGTTATGCAGTACACACACGGCAGGGGCAGACTTTTCTGCACGCTGAAAGGCTATGAACCGTGCCATAACGCCGATGAAATCATTAAAAAGATAAGCTATGACTGCGACGCTGATACGGACAACCCCTGCGGCTCTGTTTTCTGCTCACACGGTGCAGGCTATAACGTTAAATGGAACGACGTCAAAAGCCGTATGCATCTGCCGAGCGCACTTTCGGCACCGAAAAGCGAATACGCCGGCACCGACAGCAAAATTAACCTTTCGAAATGCAAAGACAGGAATAATCTGTTTGCACTCGATAAAGAGTTAATGCAGATTTTTGAACAGACATACGGGCCAATAAAAAACCCTTCAAATCCGCAGAATCAACATTTTACTTTCACCAAAAGTGCTGAAAACAAAAATGAAAATCAAAAATACAAAGCTGCAAAGGTGCCGAAATACAGCGGCACGGAATATCTGCTTGTTGACGGTTACAACGTTATTTTTGCGTGGGACAGTCTGAAAGAACTGTCAAAGAACAACAATCTTGACGGTGCAAGAAATGCGCTGATAAACATTCTGTGCAATTATCAGGGATACAAAAAGTGTGAAGTGATTCTTGTTTTTGATGCTTACAAAGTAAGAGGTGCTGTTCGTGAAGTTGAAAAAGTAAACAACATCAGCATTGTTTACACAAAAGAGGCTGAAACGGCAGATATGTATATTGAAAAGACTTCTCACAAACTGGCTAAAAGCAACAAAGTTAGAGTTGTAACATCCGATGCACTTGAACAACTTATAATTCTCGGCAACGGCGCTCTGCGTGTTTCATCAAGAGAATTTTTTTACGAAGTTCAGCAGGCAGAGGAAGAAATCAAAAAAATCATCTCCGAAACGCATTAGTAAAAGGCTGTCTCGTTTTGAGACGGCCTTTTTCATTTGCAAACTTCAGCACTAATTTAAGATTTATCGGGACTGAGGATAAGCAGCACGGTCTGAATAACAAGAAATGCAACGGCGATTACCCGCAAAATGGTTACCACAGTGTAAAGCGCATCAACTGTTTTACGGAATGTGCCTATTGTTTTGATGTTGTTTTTTATATCCATTCTACACCTCCAGCAAAACGGCATGAGCAATACCTAAAATCGGACTGCCCTGTTTGTTTGATGTTGGACTCATAAGCGCACCCGTTGCCACAAAAAGAATTTTTTTCAGACTGCCCGATTTCATTCTTTTAAAAATATGAGAGCAAAGCACCGAACCGCTGCAGCCGCAGCCTGAGCCGCCGCTGTTGACATCCTGCTCCTTGAGATTGTAAATCATAAGTCCGCAGTCATTATGATAATCCCTGATGTTCACATTATGCTCTTTTTCAAGCAATTCATAAAGAAGCTCAGAACCCGTAAAACCCAAATCGCCCGTTAAAATCAAATCATAATCACTCGGCTTTGTGCCCGTATCCTGCAAAAAATCAAATATGGTCTTTTCAGCAGCCGGTGCCATGGCGGCACCCATATTATTGGCATCGGTTATACCAAGGTCGCAGATTGTGCCGATTGATGTTGCTTTAATTTTAATACCACTGCCCTGACTTTTAACGATTGCAGAGCCGCAGCCTGTAACCGTTCTCTGTGCTGTCGGCGGTCGTTGACCACCATATTCAAGAGGAAATCTGAATTGTCTTTCAGATGAGCAAAAATGGCTTGAAGCGCCCACTGCAACGCAGTCTGCACCTGCATCAACAAGCATTGAGCCGAGCGAAAGCGAAAGCGCCATCGTTGAACACGCACCGAAAAGTCCGATAAACGGCACGTTTAAATCTTTAACTGCAAACGAGCTCGCCACACCCTGGTCAAGCAAATCGCCGCAAAGAACAAAATTAACGTCTTCAGTTTGCGTATTTGCATTTTTCAGTGCCATTGTGAGTGCCGAATTAAGCATGGCAGACTCCGAAAGTTCATAAGAATCCTCTCCCATCGTTGTATCTTCATACACGGCGTCAAAATCATAAGCAAGCGGCCCCTCGCCCTCTTTTTTTCCTGCTACGCCGGCACTGCCGACAATAACAGGCGGCTTATCAAAAAATATCGTTTTTCCTTTAATGTTCATAAAAAACACCTCGATTATATCTTAACCGAAAAATTTTCAATTATTGTTTGATTTTTCAGAATTTTGTGCGATAATATATTCTGAAAATTAAGACAATTGAACTCGGGAGAAAAACAATGCGGAATTTTCACACACATACTTACAGATGTCACCACGCAAAAGGCACGGACCGTGATTATGTTGAAGCGGCAATAAAGGCAGGATATACGGAAATAGGTTTTTCCGATCACGTGCCCTACCCTTTTCCGACTGAATACTACTCTGATTTCAGAATGGAGCTTGAAAAAACTGAGGATTATGTAAACAGTATTCGTGCACTGCAAAAAGAATATAAAGATAAAATTACAATTCGCCTCGGATTTGAAGTTGAATATTACCCGCAGATTTTCGGCGATTTGCTGAATTTTATTAAGCCGTTTAATTATGACTATCTCATTTTAGGTCAGCATTTCACAGACAATGAATTTGACGACGGCGCATTTTACTGCGGACACAAGACAAAAAGCATTGAAATTTTAGACAAATATATCAGCCAGACCCTGGAAGGGTTAAAAACGGGCGAATTTGCATATTTTGCCCACCCCGATTTAATTCATTTCACAGGCAGCAAAAAAATATACAAAAGCAAAATGAGTGATTTTATTAAGGAATTAAAAAAGCTCAATGTACCGCTTGAATGTAACTTTTTAGGTTTTTGGGACAAAAGGCATTACCCTGATTCGGATTTTTGGAAGCTTGTTGCCAAGGAGGGAAACCCCGTAATTATCGGTCTTGACGCCCATCAGCCCGAAGTTTATGCAGACAAAAAAGACTTGATAAAATGAAAAAATTTCTTAATGATTTAGGTATCACGCCGATAGAAAATTTTGATATAACAGCAAAAAATATATAAAAAAACGGTTGCTCTGAAATGAATCGGAGCAGCCGTTTTTTATTATTCGGAAAGGCACAGAGACCCTCCCCTGAAATTATTTATCCTAAAAGCTCTTTAAGAATTTTTGTAACCTCGCTTGCGGGGGCTTTGCCTCGAAGAGCACGCATTGCTTGACCGATAAGGAAGCCAATCGCTTTTTCCTTACCCTCCTTATACTCGGCAACAGCCTTGGGATTATTTGCAATAACCTCTTCAACAATAGGCTTGATAGCGCCTGTATCGGACACCATTTCCATATTGTTTGCCTTAACGTATTCAGCAGGGTTTACATTTTCCTCAAAAACTGCTTTAAACACTTTTTTAGCGGAATCACGGCTGATTTTATTGCCGTTCAACATATTAATAATCTCGCCGAGAGAATCCATATCAAACGCCATATTTTCAGGCAGGGTCTGCGTATCATTGAGCATTTTCATAAGTTCGCCCATAATCCAGTTTGCACTGTCCTTGGGATTCTTAGTGATTTCAACCGTTCTTTCAAAAAGCGAAACATAGGAAACCGATGAGCAAATCATAGAAGTATCATATTCCGAAAGTCCGAATTCGCTCATATAACGCTCTTTTTTAGCCTCGGGAAGTTCAGGCAGACTTTCGCGGATATTATTTACATACTCGTCTGTAAGTTGAACAGGAGGTAAATCGGGGTCAGGAAAATACTTATAATCCTGTGCATCTTCCTTACTTCTCATAGCATAAGAATAGCCCTTTAAATCGTCCCATCTTCTTGTTTCCTGAATAACGGTGCCGCAGTCTTCAATAAGTTCAATCTGCCTCTGCGACTCAGTTTCAATAGCATTATGAATCGCTTTGAACGAGTTAATGTTTTTCATTTCTGTTCTTGTGCCAAACTCTGTACTGTCCTTTTCCATAACAGATACGTTTACATCGGCACGGAGTGATCCCTCCTGCATTTTACAGTCGGAAACGCCGCAGAACTGAAGAATTTCACGAAGTTTCTGAACATATTCAACAGCCTCGTCTGCACTTGCAATATCAGGCTCTGAAACAATTTCAAGAAGCGGAACGCCGCAGCGGTTGTAGTTTACAAGCGTGCAGTCTGACCATTCGTCGTGAACAAGTTTTCCTGCATCTTCTTCCATATGAATCTCGTGAATTCTGACTTTCTTTTTGCCGCCGTTAATACTGTCGTTAATCTCAATATAACCGTTTCGGCAGATAGGGAGATACAACTGGCTTATCTGATAAGCCTTAGGCAGATCGGGGTAAAAATAATTCTTTCTGTCAAACTTATTATACATTGTGATTTCGCAGTTTGTTGCAAGACCTGTTCTTACTGCAAATTCAAGCACCTTTTCGTTTAAAACAGGAAGTGTGCCCGGCATACCCGAGCAGATTTCACAAACATGCGTATTAGGTTCGCCCCCGAATTCCGTTGAGCAGGAGCAGAAAATTTTTGTTTTGGTGGCAAGCTCGGTATGAACTTCAAGACCGCATACTGTACTGTATTCCATAACGAACCTCCTTAAACAAGCGTCGGCTTTTTGGTGTGCCAATCAGTTGCACACTGATAAGCATTACCTGCACCGAGAATCGTTTTTTCATCAAAAGGCTTGCCGATTAACTGCATACCGACAGGCATATTATTACTGTCAAAGCCGCACGGAAGTGCAAGCGACGGCAGACCTGCAATATTAATCATAACGGTGTAAATATCACCAAGGTACATTGCAAGCGGGTCGCTGAGTCCCTCGCCCATTTTAAGAGCGGTGGTAGGAGCAACAGGACCAAGCAGAAAATCATATTTTTCAAACGCCTCATTGAAAGCCTTAACGATAAGACCTTTAACACGGAGCGCTTTCATATAGTAAGCATCAAAATAACCGCTTGAAAGCACGAAGTTGCCGAGCATAATACGCTTTTTAACTTCCATACCAAATCCTTCCGAACGTGACTTGAAATACACGTCACGCAGATTATCGGCACTGTCGGACTTAAAGCCGTATTTGATACCGTCAAATCTTGAAAGATTTGAGCACGCCTCTGCACAGGCAATGATATAGTAAGTCGGGATTGCATATTTTACAACAGACATATCAAATTCTTCGATTTCAGCGCCGAGAGATTTAAGCACATCGGCAGCCTGCATAACGCTTTTAGCTACATCCTCGCTGATACCCTCACCGAAATAATCAGACGGAATACCGATTTTTTTGCCTTTTAAATCTGTTGTATTTTTGATTTCATCAAGTGTAAACGGTGTGCCGTTCATTGACGTTGCATCTTTCTCATCCTTACCGCTGATAACCGAGAACATAGCGGCAACATCAAGCGTATTTTTACCGATAGGACCAATCTGGTCAAGTGATGACGCATAGGCAATAAGACCGTATCTTGACACTGCACCGTAAGTAGGCTTAAGACCCGTTACACCGCAGAAAGAGCAGGGCTGACGGATTGATCCGCCTGTATCGGAGCCGAGTGCGATTACGCTTTCATCTGCGCTTACTGCGGCTGCTGCACCGCCCGAAGAACCGCCGGGAACTCGTGTAATATCCCACGGGTTTTTGGTAGCACCGTAAAACGATGTTTCGGTGGTAGAGCCCATTGCAAACTCATCCATATTAACCTTGCCGCATGGAACTATGCCTGCCTCGTCCATCTTTTTAATAACAGTTGCATCATAAGGCGGTCTGAAATTATAAAGAATTTTTGATGCGCAGGAGGTAATGTCACCTTTTGTGCAGATATTGTCTTTAACAGCAACGGGAACACCTGCAAGAGGTGATTCTGCTTTACCGCTGTCAATAAGCTTCTGTGCTTTTTCAGCCTTTCGGAGTGCAAGCTCCTTATCAAGGTGGGTATAGCAATTATAGGTTTTGTCTTTTTCATCTACTGCTTTGGCAACTGATTCAACTGCGTCCATGGCAGTGATTTCTTTATTTCTGATTTTTTCAGCAACCTCAAGGGCTGTCATCTCATAAATTTCCATAAACAAACCCTCCTCAGTCTACTGTTTTCGGTACAACGAATGCGCCGTCCTGACTTTCAGGTGCATTTGCCACGATTTCATCAGGGCTCATAGACGGCTTAACCTCATCTTTTCTGAGTACATTTGTAATCGGAAAGGAGTGGCTCATCGCCTCAACATCTGTTGTATCAAGCTCATTCAATGTATCAATATATGTTAAAATATCCTGAAGCTCCTTGCCGACCTTCTCCTCCTCGCTTTCGCTGAGAGTGATTCGTGCAAGAGACTCGAGATATTTAATTAAATCCGGAGTAATCTGCATAACCGTAATCTCCTTTTAATTCATAATTTCAATAATGATTATTTCTCGGGTACAGGTCTGCGAAGCTTAATATGAGTTTCACGAAGCTGCATTTCGGTAACAGTGTTCGGAGCGCCGAGCAGCATATCCTGTGCATTTGAATTCATCGGGAATGCGATAACCTCACGAATATTTTCTTCATCACGAAGAAGCATAATCATTCTGTCAACACCCGGTGCCATACCCGCATGAGGCGGAGCGCCGTAATGGAATGCGTTAAAGAGTGCGCCGAATTTTTCACGAACTGTTTCCTCGCTGTAGCCTGCCATTTCAAATGCCTTTACCATAACATCGGGGCGATGGTTACGAACTGCGCCTGATGAAAGTTCAACACCGTTGCACACAATATCATACTGATATGCTTTGATTGTGAGCGGGTCTTCGTTAAGAAGAGCGTCCATCTCGCCCTGCGGCATTGAGAACGGATTATGTGTAAATGCAAGATTGCCGTCTTCATCATTTTCAAACATCGGGAAATCGGTGATATAGCAAAGCTCAAAGCTGTCTTTATCAATTAAATCAAGGCGGTTTGCAAGCTCTGTTCTTATCTGACCTGCAAAGTCATTAACGTGCTTAGGCGTATCGCAGATGAAGAACAGTGTATCGTCTGTTTTGAAATCAAAAATCTCACGAAGCTCCTGCTTTTTATCGTCGGGCAGGAATTTATCAATCGGGCCTTTATATGAGCCGTCTTCAAGCACTTCTATATAACCGAGGCCTTTCATACCGATTTCAAGCGCAAATTTGAGCATTTTCTCAAACCAGCCCTTTGACTGCTTGGCACAGCCGGGAACATTGATGCCCCTTACAGGTCTGCCCTTGAAAGCCTTAAATTCAACATCACTGAAAAATTCCGTTAAATCAACGATTTCGAGCGGGTTTCTCAAATCAGGCTTATCCGTACCGTATTTAATCATAGCCTTTTCAAAAGGAATTCTAACAAACGGAGCGGGTGAAACCCTCTTACCGCCGCCGAATTTTGTAAAGGTGTCATAAAGCACCTCTTCGGCTACGGCAAAAACATCCTCCTGTGTTGCAAAAGCCATTTCAAAATCAAGTTGATAGAATTCACCCGGTGAACGGTCTGCCCTTGCGTCTTCATCACGGAAACAAGGCGCAATCTGGAAATACTTATCAAAACCCGAAACCATCAAAAGTTGTTTAAACTGCTGCGGTGCCTGCGGAAGGGCGTAGAACTTGCCCTCGTGCTTACGGCTCGGGATAATATAATCTCGTGCACCCTCAGGTGATGAGCAGGTAAGAATAGGCGTTGTGATTTCGGTAAAGCCCATTTCGGTCATCTTTTTACGGAGAAATGCGATAACATTGCTTCTGAACATAATGTTGTCGTGAACTTCCTTATTTCTTAAATCAAGAAAACGGTAAGTTAAACGAACATCTTCTCTTGTATCTTTTGATTCCGAAATTTCAAAAGGAAGATTTTCGGTACAGGCGCCGAGCATTGTAAGTTTATCAACCTTAACCTCAAGTTCACCTGTTGCAAGTTTTTTATTTACTGTTTCTTCGTCACGTTTAACAACTGTGCCCTCAACAGAAATAACGCTTTCTTTTTTAAGGTGATTAATAAGATCGCCGTCATTTACAACAACCTGTGTGATGCCGTACTGGTCACGAAGGTCAATAAATGCAACACCGCCGTGGTCACGGATAGTATCTACCCAGCCTGCAAGTACTACTTTTTCGTTTAAATTGTCAAAAGTTAATTCGTTACAATTATGTGTTCTGTATGCCATAATTCAATTCCTTTCAAAGAAATTTATAAAATATTCCATTTAATCGCTTAGTATTATAACACAACAGTGGCGGCACATTCAACCTTTATTTTAATATTATATATAATAAAATAAAGAAAACTTCAATAATTTACAATAAAAGCAATAACGGGAGGGCACAGAGTCCCTCCCCTACATTCATCTTGAAAGAAGTGCATAACGATACGGTTCCAAATGAATTGTGCCGTTTACACATTTTTCATCAAAGAAATTATAAGAATTATTCCATTCACTACCGACATAAACATCAGCAGGCACGTCATTGTTATTGACTGCGACAAGCACACTGTTTTCATCACAGCTTCTCGTATATGCTATAGTATCATGTGAAGAATAAACGATACCAAACTCGCCTGCTTTAAATGCTTTGCATCCCTGCCTGATTTCACCGAGGCGTGTGTACCAACGCAGAAGTTCCGTATTCTGATTATCCCAGTCATAGCAGGCACGATTGAAAGGGTCACGCATTCCCTGCGCACCTATTTCATCGCCGTAATAAAGGCTCGGAACGCCCGGTAAAGTATACTGAATAAGACTTGCCATCTTCATCATTGAAATACCACGCAGATAATCATAGTCCGAAAGATTATTATGACCATGCTGCCAATTTCTATCCTTACCGTCTGCACTTTCGCCCGCAAGACGGGTAATTGCACGCTCCGTGTCGTGCGTACCGATATGATTCATAAGAGCATTGAGAACACACGGCGGATAATTTTCAATTATTGTCATAACGCTGTCAAAAAAGCTGTCTGCACCGCCGTATTTTACATAATTCAGCACCGCATCGGCAAACGGATAATTCATAACCGAATCAAGCTGATTACCCAAAAGATACCGCCGTCTTTCGCCGTAAGCGAATTTATTTGTGGCATCCTCCCACACTTCACCGATAATAAGAGCGTCTTTATTTTCAGCCTTAACGGCAGTCCTCAAATCATCAAGAAAAACATCGGGCAGTTCATCTGCAACATCAAGCCGCCAGCCGCTTATACCGCAGCGCAGCCACTTACGCAAAATACCGTTTTTGCCGCAGATATAATTTCTGTAATCTTCGTCTTCTTCAATAATTTCGGGCAGAAGTTTAATGCCCCACCAACTCTGATATTCATCGGGATAATCAATAAATTTGTACCAGCTGAAATACTTGCTGTCACGGCTGTTATATGCACCTACGCTGTCATACCTTGAGTACATATTGAAATATTTTGAATCACAGCCCGTATGACTGAAAACGCCGTCAAGAATAATTGAAATACCGTATTCCTTTGCTTTTTTACAAAGTGATTTCAAATCATTTTCAGTACCTAAAAGCGGGTCGATTTTTTCATAATCGGCAGTATCATACCTATGATTGGAGTGCGCCTCGAAAATCGGATTGAGATAAATACACGTTGTGCCGAGAGAACTGATATAATCAAGCTTTTCTTCAATACCTTTCAAATCGCCGCCGAAATAATCATTATTCCATATGCCGTTCATCTGCGATTCATGCCAATAAGGTTCATCGCCCCATTCACGCATCACACGGCTTTCGGGCACACCCGTTTTAGGTGTTTTGCTGTTATAAAATCTGTCGGGAAAAATCTGATAAATAAGACCGCCTTTAATAAAATCAGGAGTCGTAAAATCTTTATCATAAACAGTCTGCTGAAATTCAGTACCGTTAAAATCAAAACCGCCTATTCCCTGACCCGCATTTTTTACAAATGATCTGCCCCACGGCGTATCAAGTTCAAAATGATAAAAATACAGCCCTGCCGTTGTTGCCGAAAAATGAAGTTCCCAGTATTCGTGCTCACTGCCGCACATTCCTGCCCAAAACATTGAATAATAAACAGTATCTTCCGTATCCTTTTGAACAGCAAGAAATGCCCCGCAGCATTTCATATTACGAGGCACGACTATTCTCAGCTTAACCTTTTCATCGGTTTTAATCGCTGAAATTATTGACTTGTAATCTTTATCTCTTGAATTAAATACATACATATTTCATCAACTCAACAGTAAACGGGAGGATAACTCTAACGGAGCCGTCCCCCTTTGTCACTACGTGACATTTCCCCCCCGTACTACGGGGTGGAATCTTCCGCCACCTACGATAATTTTATTTTTGCATTTCTTTAAATTCCTTATACGGAATATATTCATGTTCAATATTGCCTTCGGCAAAGTGCCACGCTAAATCCTGATCTACAAGCACCTGATCAGATGCCGGAAGATAATATTCTGTTTTATAATTTTCTGCTTTATAATTATAAATCTGTTTTTGAACTGCATAAGCAGGAATATAACCGACCGTAACAACACAGGCACAAATTGAAAAAATCAAAAGCTGCTTTTCAAACTTAAAGCCGTATTCATTTCGAGCAAAATCCGCAACCATTAAAACGAACAGACAAAGAAGAGTATATGTTAACCAAATACCTCTGTAAGCGCCCAATATCGCATAAACCAAGAAAGGCACTGCCGAAGCAAGCGCATAAAGGAATGTCAATAAAGAAGCAATTCTTAATTTCAGAGGCATTTTTAAAAATACCGCTTTAATGAACGAATATGAAAAACCGATTATATTAAGAGCAAATAAGCCTGCAATAATTACGGCATAACGCATAACCGAAAGTTTATCAACAAGACAAAGTACAAACACCAACACGGCAGCGGGATAATATAGAGCCATTAAGCAAACATTAAGCTTTTTAAATTTAATAGTTTTGTCTTTACTGTCCATATGTAAAATAACTGCCATTAAAATTGTGTAAATTACAATACTTGCAAAATACACATAAACAAAAGTTCCCAAATTGGAGACAAGAACTTTTACCATTTCGGATATGCTGTCAAGCGAAAAAACCAATGTTCCTAATTCAACATCATTCTTATATACCCACGTTTGTTCAAAATCTATGTAATAATTATATCCGAGTAAAAGGGCTAAACCTGCAATATTTGAAATTATAAGCAAAACAGGCTCTAAAACATTTTTCTTTTTTCTGATAAATAAAACTAAAACAGTTACAGCAATAACTAAATTCATTACTGCATTATGTTGAACAAATAACTGCTCGGCAAAGCCCAATACCACTATACCGACGCAGCTGAATAAACGCTTTGCTTTTGACTGCTCATTATTGCAATTCTTAAGCATTAAAAGAATAAACACAAGAAGAAGAATCGGCACAAAATAATTAATAAATCCGCAAAGCCACGATTCAACCTGCTTAACAAAAAATATAGGCTGCAGCAGAAACACCGTCATAAAATACACACGTGAATTCTTTATTTCTGTAAGTTTTTCAGCCGAAAAGCAGAAAATCTGAACCAATACAAATTCAACGAAATAAAACACTTCGGGTATTTTTGAAAACAAAATACCAAATCCGTTTCCTAAAAGCCTGCCATTACCATAGTATAAAGTCTGCTCTGCAAGCTCTTTAAAATTTGTAAATTTGAAAAACGCATCAAAATGAAAAATAATATCATCAATTTTCGGGGTGAAAAAGAAACACAGCACAAGAAAAATGATACTTTCGGCAATATATAAAATATTAAGCTTGCTTACCTTTTTTATTTCCATATTCTTCTCCTGATTTATGTATTAAGCAGATAACAGGAGGGCACCAAGACCCTCCCCTACATTGAATTATTTGGATTTTTTAGTTGTTTTCGCCGGATTTGCCGTTTTGGCAGGCTTTGCTGCTTTAGGCTGCTTAACTGCTTTGCTTTTGGGTGCAATCTGAACAGGCTTCGTGTGCCAAATATTATTTGCATAATCCATAATCGAACGGTCAGCGCTGAAAATGCCTGCGCCGCTGATGTTCATCAATGACATTTTTGCAAAAGAATACTTATCTTTATAAACTTCGGCAGACTTCTGCTGTGCCATCTGATAATCTGCAAAATCGGCAAGTGCCATATAAGGGTCAACATTCATAAGGCTTGATGTGATTTCGCCGAATGATTTGCCGTTTACGCCTGCATTGAGGAAATCAATAACACCTTTGAGAACAGCATTATTATTGATGAAATCCATCGGGTGATAGCCTGCGTTTTTAAGCTGGTCTACTTCAGGAGTTTTCATACCGAAAATAAATATATTATCCTCGCCGACTGCATCTGCAATTTCAACATTTGCGCCGTCAAGAGTACCGAGGGTAACTGCGCCGTTGAGCATAAGCTTCATATTGCCTGTGCCTGATGCTTCCGTTCCCGCAAGCGAAATCTGCTCTGAAATATCAGCGGCAGGCATAAGAACCTCAGCAAGTGAAACATTGTATTCTTCCATAAATACAACTTTCATTTTGCCGTTTACATCGGGATCATTATTAATAACTTTTGAAAGTGCGTCGATAAGTTCAATAGTTTTCTTTGCCATAAAGTAGCCGGGTGCTGCCTTTGATGCAAAGATATACGTTCTCGGCACAAAGTCCATATTCGGATTTGCCTTGAGAGCCTGATACTGCGCAATAATATTGAGAATATTAAGGCTCTGACGCTTATACTCGTGAAGTCGTTTAACCTGAACATCAAAGATAGAATCAGGGTCGATTTCAACGCCGTTTCTCTTTTTAACAACCTCGGCAAAACGGACTTTGTTTTCGTGCTTAATTTCCATTAACTTATCAAGCACTTTTTTATCGTCTTTAAACTCACGCAGTTTAAGAAGTTCATCACTTTTGGTAATAAAGCCATCGCCGATAAGCTCGGTAATATAAGCAGTAAGCTTAGGATTTGACTGGCAAATCCATCTTCTGAATGCGATACCGTTTGTTACATTCTTGAATTTATCGGGTGTAACAGTATAGAAATCATTGAAAACAGTATCTTTAAGAATTTCCGAATGAAGTGCGGAAACGCCGTTTACGGAATGTGAGCCTGCAACACAGAGGTTTGCCATACGAACAACTCCGCCCGAAATGATTGCCATTCTCTCTACCTTATCGGCATCATAAGAAACGCTCCAGATATATGCACGGAAACGGTTGTCAATTTCCTTTGTAATCTGATAAATCCTCGGAAGAAGCCTGCTGTAAAGCTCTTCACTCCAGCATTCAAGAGCCTCTTTCATAACAGTGTGGTTTGTATAAGCAACCGTTTTTGTTACAATATTCCAGGCACTGTCCCAATCATAGCCGCATTCATCAAGCATAATTCTCATAAGCTCAGGGATAGCCATAGTCGGGTGTGTGTCATTAATATGAATTGCAACCTTTTCAGGGAGATTATCAAGTGTGCCGTACTTTGTTAAATGACGTTGAATAATATCCTGAATAGAAGCAGAAACGAGGAAATACTGCTGACGAAGTCTTAATGACTTGCCCTCAGGTGAATTATCGGCAGGATAAAGAACCTTTGAAATAGCCTCTGCCATTGCAGACTGCTCCATAGCCTTGATGAATGAGCCCTGATTGAAAAGGCTCATATCAAGCTCGGGCTTGCGTGATGACCAAAGACGAAGTCTTGCAACGCCGTTGCCTTTGCCCGAAACATACATATCATAGGGAATAGCAGTAACAGTATTACAATCACGCATTTCAACATGGTGATAATCGCCGTCCCAGCTGTCATCCACCCAGCCCTCAAAGTTAACTTCAACGGCACGCTCTTCACGCGGTACAAGCCATACATCACCGCCCGGAAGCCAGAAATCGGGGAGTTCGGTCTGCCAGCCGTCAACAAGCTTCTGCTTGAAAATGCCTGCCTCATAACGGATTGAATAACCCATTGACTGAAAGCCGTTTGTTGCAAGGCCGTCAAGATAGCATGCCGCAAGTCTGCCGAGACCGCCGTTGCCGAGACCTGCATCGGGTTCTTTTTCATAAAGCTTTTCAAGCTTAACATCAAAGCTCTTAAGAGCCTGTTCGAAAACTTCTGTCAAGCCTAAATTATAAAGATTGTTTTTAAGTGAACGGCCCATAAGAAATTCCATACAGAGATAATAAATCTGCTTGGAATCCTGACCCTCTGCCTCTTTACGGAAATTGCTGTTCTTTTCAGCCAGTTCATCACGGACTATCATTGCAACTGCTTTATAAAGCTGTTCAACAGATGCCGTTTCGGGTGTTACACCGAAGAAGTGGCTTAATTTATCATTAATCATTTTCTTTGCCTGGGAAATGGAAATCTTTGATTTCATATACAAATCCTCCAAAAATAATTTATTAAAGCATATAATTTTCCACT
>CABUAS010000014.1 GCA_902489595.1 uncultured Oscillospiraceae bacterium
TATAATTCTTTGCGGTGGGCAGGCACGGAGACCGGCCCGCCCTACGAGATAATATATACCTTATAATTAAATAATTGTAGGGGAGGGTCTCTGTGCCCTCCCGTTAAAGCCATACAAAGAAAGGACTTTTTACTTTGGAAAATATTATTCAGTTACTTACGGGCGTATTAAGATACGCACTGCCTGTTTTTGCAGGCGTGGTGGTTATTGTGTGCGTTGCATCGCTTTTCAGAAACCGTCCCCGTGTGCATAAAATGGCACAACTGGTAGACCAGAATAACGGCTCGGTTATTGATATCAATCACTGGGAAACATCAATCGGCAAGTCAAAATCAAACGATATTGTACTTCCGATGCCGTCTGTTTCACGTTTTCACGCCGTGCTTGCAAAAAAGCAGAATGAGTGGGTGGTTACGGACACTTTTTCCAAAAACGGCATTCTTGTAAATGGCGAAAAAATAGACGGCAGGCAGGTGCTTGAAGACGGCGATGTGATTGAAATCGGCGGTGTTCCGCTTAAATTTCAGTGCGCCGAGGCTGTTTCCGCCGAAAGCAAAAAAGAAATGCGCAATACTGCCGTGCAGAGCCATGTTGTTGCTTATGCCGTGCTTGTTGACACAAAAAGCCGCCGCCCTGTCTATATTAAACAAAAGGATGTGCTTATCGGCAGGGGCGATGAATGTGATATTCAGATTCTGTCCGACGCTGTTTCGGCTCAGCACGCAAGAATTCACGAAACGTCAAGGGGTTGGGCACTGTCTGATTTAGACAGTCATAACGGTACAAAACTGAACGGCAGATATATTAATCAGCCGCAGTTGATTTTTGATGAGGACACGGTTACATTCGGTGACAGAGTATTTATTTTCTATGAAAGGTAGGGATTAAAATGGCTGAAAAAGCAAAATCAAAGGCAAAGAAAATGCCTAAAATCAAGCCGATTAATAACTTTGCAATGCTGTTTATAATCACTGTCTTTCAACTTGCAACAGGCTTTTCGGCGGCAAATGCAGGCGAGGCTTTTGAAAGTAAGGTAATGCTAGCCGTCGGTTTAATGGTTGTGCTCGAATGGGTGTATCTGATTGCATTTTATACGGCAATGCACAGGCGCAATTTTGAACTTGAACTTATTGCATTTTTCCTTTGCGGCACGGGGCTTTCCGTTATCGGCTCAATAAGCCCGAGTGCCTGTTTCAAGCAGTTTTTATTTATTTTTGCAGGTATGATAGTTTATATTATAATGGTGTTTCTGCTCGGCAATCTTGAGTTATGTATGAAATTGCGACTGCCTGTCGCAGTGCTTGCAATTTTGCTTCTTCTTGTTAACCTTGTGATTGCCAAAACAACACACGGTGCAAGAAACTGGATAACAATCGGCGGTGAAAACGGCATAACCTTTCAGCCGTCGGAATTTGTTAAAATCGCGTTTATTTTCGTCGGTGCGGCAACGCTTGAAAAGATACAGACAAGCAAAAATATTTTTGCATTTATAGGCTTTTCGATTGCGTGCGTGGGCGCATTGATTTTAATTAAGGATTTCGGCACGGCGCTCGTGTTCTTTATCACATTTTTGATTATTGCGTTTATGACCTCGGGCGATATCAAAACAATCATTCTTGCCGTTGCCTCGGCTGTTCTGGGCGCAGGAATTGTTGTAAAATATAAATCGTATGTAACGGCTCGTTTTTCCGTTTACAGACATATATGGGAGAGCGACTATTACAATAAAAGCGGTTATCAGCAGACGAGAACGCTTGTCGGTATGGCGTCGGGCGGTCTGCTCGGGCTTGGTATCGGCAACGGCAATACAAGAAACGTTTTTGCATCAACAACCGACCTTATTTTCGGTGTTATCAGCGAGGAATGGGGATTTATTTTCGCCGTGCTTGTTGTTTTGTCATTCGTAGGCATTGCCGTTTCGGCGCTTATAAATTCAATTGCGTCAAGGTCAACATTTTATTCAATTGCCGCTGTTGCAGGCGCAGAAATGCTGCTGTTTCAGACGGCACTGAATATTTTCGGTATAACAGACGTTCTTCCGCTTACGGGCGTAACACTGCCGTTTGTAAGCCAGGGCGGTTCATCTATGATTTGCTGCTGGGCAGTGCTTGCGTATATTAAAGCGTCTGACGTGCGCACCTATAATTATCTCGGAGGTGCAAAGAAGAAATGAAAATGATTACAAGGCGGGGAATTTTTCTCTGGATACTGTGTATACTTTTTGCAGGCGGACTTATTTTCTTAACCTACAGTCTTGCAAGCGACGGTTCTGATTGGGTTATGAAACGCTATAACAGGCATATTTACAGTGACGGTCAGTTGATTGCGGCAGGCGATATTAAAGACAGAAACGGCGTTGTTTTAACTTCTACCGACGGCGATCACCGTGTTTACAGTGAGGATAAGCAGACAAGGCTTTCAACGCTCCATGCAGTCGGTGATATGAAAGGCTTTATTTCGACGGGTGTTCAGGCAAATTTCCAGCCCGAGCTTGTCGGCTACAATCTTTTTACAGGTGTTTATAAAAACAAAAAGTACGGCAAGGGCAATGATGTAAGCCTTACGATTGACAGTGAAATCAACAGGGTTGCCTATAAAGCGCTCGGAGATTACAAGGGCACGATTGCCGTTGTGAATTATAAAACAGGCGATATTGTGTGTATGGTTTCAACTCCGAGCTACGATCCTGAAAATGTGCCGTCAGACCTGGAGAGCAACTCTAAATATGAGGGTGCATACATTAACAGATTTTTAACGGGACTTTATACCCCCGGGTCTACTTTCAAACTTGTAACAACCGCCTGTGCGCTTGAAAACAAGCCTGAAATTCTGAATGATTCGTGGAACTGTAAAAAATATCTTGATGTTGACGGTCTTGAGGAAGACCGGATTGTCTGCAACGCACGCCACGGCGAGGTTGATTTTGAAGAGGCTCTTGCAAAAAGCTGTAACTCTGCTTTTGCCGAAATTGCCATTGAACTCGGTGCAGATAATCTTAAAAACACTGTTGAAAAGATAGGTCTTACCTCGTCTGTTGTTGTAAGCGATAAAATTATGTCGGCAAAAGGCAGATTTCTGCTTGAGAGCAATGCACACGATACTACTGTCGGCTGGACGGGTGTCGGTCAGGGTGAAACGCTTGTAAATCCTGCATCTATGCTTCGCTTTATCTGTGCTGTTGCCAATGACGGCAAGGCAGTATCTTTCAATATTGTAGATGATTTTTCAAATCAGGCAGGCAAAACGCTCGGTATAACTTTCAGCGAAAATGAAGTTCAGCTGCTCAGCAGCGAAACGGCGCAGAAAATGAAAGAACTGATGCGCAACAATGTTGAACAGCAGTACGGCGACAAAAATTATAAGGGGCTTAACCTTTGTGCAAAATCAGGCACGGCGCAGATTGATAATGTTGATGAGCATAATACGGCGTGGTTTGTAGGCTTTATGGACGATGAGCAGAACCCGTATGCATTTGTGGTCGTTGCCGAAAGAGGCAATTCAGGCTCAAAAACAGCAGGACCGATGGCAAACAAGGTTTTGCAGGCACTTGTTGATGAATAATGTATTGGTAATGACCGTAGGGGAGGGTCTTTGTGCCCTCCCGAAAACGGGCAATTCGTGAATTGCCCCTACAGAACTGCAATAACGTTACAGCAAAAATTGTAGGGGAGGGTCTCCGTGCCCTCCCGATAAATTACAATGTATATTACAAAGGAACTTTATGGAAACTAACATTGAAAATAAAACCGAACAGGCGCTTCTGATTTCTGTTGACACGAGTGATTTTGATGCCGAGGCGTCGATTGATGAACTTGCCGAGCTTGCAAAAACGGCGGGCGCAGAAGTGCAGGGTATGATGATTCAGAAGCGTGATACACCTGTGGGCGCAACCTTTGTCGGCGCAGGCAGGCTTGCCGAAATTGCCGATTTCTGCCGTGCAAATGATACTGATATTATTATTGCCGACGGTGAGCTGACTCCCGTTCAGGTGAGAAATATTGAAGATGAAACCGATGTAAGAGTTGTGGACAGAACAACGCTTATTCTTGATATTTTTGCAAAGCGTGCCGTTTCGGCAGAGGGCAAGGTTCAGGTTGAGCTTGCACAGTTAAAATATGCTCTGCCAAGACTTTCGGGCAAAGGTACTTCGCTTTCAAGGCTCGGCGGCGGTATCGGCACAAGAGGCCCGGGCGAAACGAAACTTGAAACAGACAGGCGGCATATAAGACGCAGAATTCAGTTTCTGAGCGAAAATCTCGCTAAAATGGAAAAACGCCGACTTGCAGTTCACGAAAGGCGCAGTAAAAACGGCGTTGAGGCAGTTGCCATAGTCGGCTACACGAATGCAGGCAAATCAACGCTTATGAACAGGCTTACAAATGCGGGTGTGCTTGAAGAAGACAAGCTTTTTGCAACGCTTGACCCCACGGCAAGAAAACTGATTCTGCCGTCGGGCAGGCAGGTTATGATTGTTGATACTGTCGGTCTTGTCCGCAGACTTCCTCACCAACTGGTAGAGGCGTTTAAATCTACGCTTGAAGAGGCGCTGTGGGCAGATGTTATTTTAAATGTGTGCGATGCCTCAAGCGAGGAGTGCAGCAGGCACATTGCCGTTACAAATGATTTGCTTTCGTCACTCGGGTGTGACGGCAAGCCGATTATAAATGTGCTCAACAAGTGTGACAAAGTGCCCGATATTCTTAATTTTCCGCTTATTGCGGGCAGTGTGCACATCAGTGCAAAAACGGGTTACGGCATTAACACTCTGCTTGAAAAAATCGAACAGGCCTTTCCCGAAACAAAGCGCAGGGTGAAACTGCTTATACCTTTTTCACATGGTAAAATTGCGAATGATTTAAGAAAATACGGCACGGTTGAAGATGAAAAATATACCGAAAACGGTCTTGAAATTACCGCCGTTGCCGAGCTTGCTTATATTGATAAAATTAAAGATTATTTAATGGATTAATATAATAATTGCCGTTTTTATTTCATAAAATCATATGAGGTGGTTTTATGAAGATGTTGACCCTCAGGCTTAAGCCTAAAACAATTTTCGGGTTAATTTTGATCTTAACAGGGGTTATAGTTATCGGCGTAACCTTTTTTTCAAATCATGTGTCAGACAGCAAAAAAACGGCAGGCACTGTCAGCCTTGCAACTAATGAGGACTGTGAGGCGTATTTAACCTCGCTTGGATGGGAATATGATACGAACTGCACCGAAAAGCAGGTGAAAATTCCTGCGCAGTTTAACGATACATACACCCGTTACAACGAAATTCAGTTAAAGCAGGGCTTTGATTTATCGCAGTACAAGGGTAAAGATGTTACGGTTTACACTTACAACATCAAAAATTATTCGGGTTATGAAAACCGTGACTGCATTTTTGCAAATCTTATAGTCTGTGATAATCAGTTAATCGGCGGAGATATATGCTCAACTTCTGCTTCAGACGGATTTATGCAGGGATTAAACAGGACTTAAATTTATGGAACGGATAGATAAAATTATTTCGTCACAGCTGAATATTACAAGAAATGAGGCACGCACGCTTATTAAGTCAAAAAAGGTGCTTTTAAACGGTGCGCCCGTTAAATCTTCAAATGAAAAAGCCGATACGGAAATAGATGTTATAAAGGTAAACGGCAAAGAGATAGCGTTTAAAAAATATGTATATATAATGATGAATAAGCCAAAGGGTGTTATTTCGTCAACAGACGGCAGAAAAACAAATGAAAAAACCGTTGTTGATATTCTGCCCGATGATATGAAACGAAAAAATCTTTTCCCTGCCGGCAGGCTTGATAAAGACACAACGGGTTTCGTGCTTATTACCGACGACGGCGGATTTGCCCACAGAATTTTAAGCCCGAAAAGCCATATACCGAAAACGTATATTGCGCATCTTGATAAGCCTTTTGACGATACTGTTGCCAAAGAATTTGAAATCGGCGTTGAAATCGGCGGCGACGTCTGTATGCCTGCCGAAATATATGCAAAAGACGGTGATTTCAGCACAGCCGTTGTAACAATCAGACAGGGAATGTATCACCAGATTAAGCGTATGTTCAAAAAATTCGGCATAACGGTGCTTGAACTTAAACGCATTAAAATGGGTTCGCTTGAGCTTGATAAAAATCTTGCCGCAGGGCAGTGCAGATATATTGAAAATGAAGAAATGCACAAATTTTTTGATTGATTTTTATGCACTGCCTGTAGACCGCTTGTGGAGAAAAAATATATTTACACAACATATTGTGTATTTTTTAACAATTTTTCAGCCGTTATGCAATATGAACAAAAAAATATATAAAATTTTGTCAAAATGCTTGCAATTTGTTTAAATGCCTTGTATAATATGAACAAGAGAGCGATAATACTTTTGTGCATAATTGCATTTTATTGTATTTAATCCGCTTGTCTTTAAGGAGGGATTCTCTTGCCTAACAGATTATTTCAGGGCATTGTAAATCAGATGAGAGATTCTGTAGACCGTAATATCGGCGTTGTTGACGAGGCAGGAACGGTTACTGCCTGTTCTGAACTCGGTCAGATCGGTGAGGTTCGCAAGGGCGTAGTTTCGGCAGGCGTGTTTGCAGGTCTTCAGACCTGTGTTGATGGCTGTACCTACAAGGCCTTCGGCAATTCGGTTCACCCCGAATATGCAGTTTTTGTAGACGGTACTGACGATTTAAGCAGAAGGTATGCCGATTTGATTTCGGTTGCTCTTGACCAGATTAAGCAGAATAACGATGAAAAGTTTGACAGGTCAAATTTTGTTAAAAATGTTATTCTTGATAATATTCTTCCGGGTGATATTTATATTAAGAGCCGAGAACTTCATTTTAACAATGACGCTTCAAGGGTTGTATTTATCATTCGTGCAAGCAATAAAAACGATGTTTCTGTTTATGATGTTATTCAGAATTTCTTCCCTGACAAGGCAAAGGATTTCGTTGTAAATATAAATGAAAGCGATATTGCCCTTATCAAAGAGGTTCGCCCGAATGTTGATATGAAAGACCTTGTTAAACTTGCGCAGTCTATCTGCGATACTCTTGCAACGGAATTTTACTGCAATGCAAATATCGGCATCGGCACCTGCGTTACCGGCATTAAGGATTTGGCAAAATCGTTTAAAGAGGCTCAGGTTGCACTTGAAGTAGGCAAAGTTTTCGATACGGAACAGCCGATTGTAAGTTACGAAAAACTCGGCATTGCCCGTCTTATTTATCAGCTTCCCACAACGCTTTGCGATATGTTTCTTAAAGAAGTTTTCAAGTCGGGTTCAATCGAATCGCTTGACCAGGAAACGCTGTTTACTATTCAGAAGTTTTTTGAAAACAATCTCAACGTTTCCGAAACAAGCCGAAAACTGTTTGTTCACAGAAACACGCTTGTTTACAGACTTGAAAAAATCAAAAAAATCACAGGTCTTGACCTCAGAGAGTTTGACGACGCCATTGTATTTAAAGTAGCGCTTATGGTCAACAAGTACCTCGATTCCAGTCCTGTTAAATATTAAATTACTAACAAACCTCGGTATTGCTTCCGAGGTTTTTGTTTTTTTGTATGGAAGGATATTATCTGTAAGTTAAGCCTTCCCCTTGAGGGGAAGGGGGACCGCTTGCGGTGGATGAGGTGTTATTATGCGATTGTTTTTCATTTGCTGCATATTCCACAACCGATTTCTTACAATTCTATTACATAATTTACAAAAAAATAACATTTTAGGGTTGATTTATAACTCAATCGGCGTTATTATATATATAAATAAAAATATACCCACAGTTAATGATTAAAGACAAGAGGTAAAAATTGTGATTGAATTCCGTGATGTTACTAAAGTCTATGGCAGTACAGACACCAAGGCTTTAAGCAATGTTAATATTAAAATTGAAGACGGCGAATTTGTTTTTGTTGTCGGTTCGTCTGGCGCAGGCAAAAGTACATTTTTAAAACTTATTATGCACGAGGAAAAGCCTACCGAAGGCGAAGTTATTGTAGGTGATTATTCTTCCGCCACTATGAAGAAAAAGCAGGTGCCATATTACAGAAGAACGATGGGCATTGTTTTTCAGGATTTCCGCCTTATTCCGAAAATGAGCGTTTACGACAATGTTGCGTTTGCAATGCGTGTTATCGGTGCAAAGGAAAAGGAAATCAGAAAAAGAGTTCCCTATATTCTTCAGCTTGTAGGCCTTTCGGGCAAAGCGCGTTCAATGCCGAATGAGCTTTCGGGCGGCGAGCAGCAGCGTGTTTCGCTTGCAAGAGCACTTGTAAATAACCCGAAACTTATTATTGCGGACGAGCCTACAGGTAACGTTGACCCTGAAATGAGCCACGAAATTGTAGAAATGCTTACAAAAATCAACAATAACGGCACAACGGTTGTTATGGTTACTCACGAGCACGACCTTGTAAGGGCGTTTCAGCGCCGTGTTATTGTTATTAAAAACGGTGAGGTTGTTTCAGATACTCCCGACCCGACTCACGCTCAGTTTGATACTTCGGATGAAAAAGAAAGTTCAACAGATATGTTCTATTTTAACGAAGATGTTAAATTAGGTCAGGAAGTTGAAGATATTTTTGATTCCCTTGATGATGTGAACTTTGATTTCAGCGATGATGATACAAAAACAGAAGAAAACGGAGGTGAGGAGTAATGACTGCATCAAGTTTGAGATACCTTTTGAAAGAAGGTTTCAGAAATACATGGACAAACCGTATGATGAGTATTGCTTCCATCTGCGTGCTTATGAGCTGCCTTGTTCTTATGGGCAGCGCCACAATGATTTTTCTTAATATTGATTCACTGCTCGGCAGAATTGAAGAGGAAAATGTTGTGATGGTTTATATTCAGGACGGTACATCGGATGCTGATATTGCCAAGATGGAAAAGGAACTTAACGATATTGAAAATGTTAAGGAAACCGAGTTTGTTGCCAAAGAAGATGCGTGGGAAGAACAGCTTTCCACTATGGAAGAGGCACAGGCGTCTTTCTTTAAGGAAATCAGTTCCGATATTCCGCTGCCCGACGCTTATAAAGTAACGGTTAAGGATTTGACTTATTTTGATGATACGGTAAATCAGATTAAGCAGTTTGACCATATTGACACTATCCGTGAAAATAAAGACCTTGCAAATAAACTTATGGCGATTCGCCACGGCGTTGAAATTATTGCAGTTGTAATTGTTGCGGTTCTGCTTGCAATCAGTGTGTTTATTATTCAGAACACAATTAAACTTACCGTATATTCAAGACGCCTTGAAATCAGCATTATGAAATCAGTAGGCGCAACAAACGGTTTTGTAAGACTGCCGTTTATTGTTGAAGGTATGATACTCGGTATCATTTCGGGTATTGTGGCTCTCGGTCTTGTGTGGGCATTTTATGAATTCGCAATCAATCAGTTCAGCGATCTTATTACTTCACTTGATTTACAGGCGCTTAATTTTGCAGATTACGCACTTGCAATGCTCGGCGCATTTGTCGGTATAGGCATTGTTACGGGCGTCTGCGGTTCCCTTAATACTATGAGAAAATATCTTAACAAGGAAGGCAGTGAAATCAGTGCAATCTAAGTTTACTAAATTTTTATGTGTTATATTCAGTGCGATGCTTGCATTTTCTGTTTGTTTTACGGCACAGGCAAAATCAACATCGGAACTTCGTGATGAAAAAAAGAAAATTCAGGCAGAGATTGACAAAAAGCAGAAAGAAATCAATGCACTTAAATCAGAAAAATCAAAAAAGCAGGAATATGTTTCGGCTTTGCAGGGCAAAGTAACTTTGCAGCAGGATAAACTTGATTCCTTAAATGCGGAAAAAGCGGCGCTTCAGAAAGAGATAAGCGACATTGAGGCTAAAATCAAGAAAACCACCGATGAAATAGACAAAGCACAGGTGGAAATTGATAAAAAGCAGGCTGAATTTGAAGATATTTATAAGCAGTACTGCCAGCGCCTGCGAGCAATGTATATTTCGGGCAATGTTTCAACGCTTGAAGTTCTTCTTGAAAGCGGCGATATGAGCTCTGTTTTAACAAGAGCGCAGATGGTTAAATGTGTTTCTGCGCAGGACAGCGCAACGCTTGACAGTCTTATGCAGAAAATGCAGGAGATTGAAGAAGAAAAGAAAGTTCTTGAAGAGAAGAAAGTTGAACTCGGGCAGGATAAAGAAAAACTTACTGCTCAGAAAACAGAACTCCAGTCATCTATTGAAGAAGTAAACAAGGTAAAAGCAGAACTTGATAAAGAAGTTGCAGAATGCAATGCCGCTATAAGGGAACTTTCAAGCACTGAAAGTGAAATTATGGAAACTATTGAGGCTGACAGGGATGCACAAAGAAAAATTGATGCAGAAATTGCCGCTGCTTCGTCAAGTTCTTCACACGCACCCGATAATTACACACCCGGCTCGGGTCAGCTTGCATATCCTACAAGTTACAGAACGATTTCGGCAGACTATCCGAATTACAAGAGCGGCCGTTATCACGGCGGCGTTGATTTTCCGTGCCCGACGGGCACACCCGTTTATGCTTCGGATTCGGGTTATGTGGCAATAGCAAAAAGTCTTACATACAGTTATGGTAAATATATTCTCATTAACCACGGCAACGGTCTGTCAACGCTTTATGCGCACAACAGCCAGCTTTGTGTTTCGCAGGGTCAGGCAGTTGAAAAAGGCCAGCTTATTGCTTATTCGGGTTCAACGGGCAACTCAACAGGTCCGCACTGCCATTTTGAAGTCCGCCTTAACGGCAACAGGGTTGATCCCAAGAATTATCTTGGCTGATGATTTGAATTGATTACGGGTTGATGTGGGCATCGACCGTTATTGGTTTGATTGATTACGGACCGATGTGGTCATCGGTCCCTACAGTAGGAGAGGGTCTCTGTGCCCTCCCGTAAAAATATTACATAAATTATAGGGAAGTGAAGTCAATGAAACGAATTGAAAGGCTTAAAAGGGCTGTTTCTGTTTTGCTGGCTTCGCTTTTTATTTTTTCACTGGCAGGATTTTCCAATCCCTGCGGTGTGTCTGCCGATGACAATAATTTGTCTGCCGAGCAGCAAAAGGCAATGCTTGAGCAGAAAATCAAAGAGGCGCAGAATAAAATCGACGACCTTGAAAGTCAATCCTCGGATACGAAAGAATATCTTGATGCGCTGAATGAAAAAATCACCTATCTTGAGCAGGAAATGGATTATGCCTCTTCAGAAGTTGAAAAAGATAAATTACAGGTAAAAACGCTTGAACAGAAATATGATGAAAACGAAAAGGAAATCGCACAGGCTGAAAAAGATATTAACGAACTTTCTGTTCAGCTTGAAAATGACTCAAAAGCGTTTGACGATAATTATAAATTATACTGCCGGCGTGCCCGTGCAATGTATGTCAGCGGCGATACAAGCGTGATTTCAATTCTTCTGACTTCAGAGGACATCTCACAGTTTTTCACACGTCTTGAAATGGTGCGCCGTGTTGCAAAGCAGGACGGCACTCTGCTTGAAAATATAAATGAGGAAATCGCAGATATAACATTGTCGCGTGCAGAAATCGAGGAAAAACAGCAGGATTTGAAAAACAAGCAGATTGAACTTGAAAACACAAAAAACAGCCTGAATCAGAGTATGATTGATTTGCAGGCAAAGCAGAACTCGCTTGATAAGAAAAAAACGTCTTTGTCGGGTGACAGGGCAGAGGCAAATGTACTTTTAAAAAAACTTGGTGATGATACAGGATATTATACTGAATTCCTTGAAGACAACAGGGAAGAACTTGCAAAAATTGATGAGGCTATCGAGGAGGCAGAGAATAAGTATAAAGACCATCTGCCGACAACAACAACCACTACAACAACGAAACCGCATTCAACGGGCGGCGGTCAGCAGAATACAACAACGACCACAACGAAAAAAGATGACGATGGCAGTTATATCAGCCTTACTTATCCCGTTCCGAGTCAGAAGCAGATTACATGCGGCTGGTACGATTATTCGGGTCACACGGGTGCAGATTTCAGATGCGCCACGGGGTCAAAAGTTGTGGCGGCAGAATCGGGCATCGTAATTGTTTCAAAAGATCTTACAAACAGTGATGGCTCTTACAGAAGTTACGGCAGATATATTGTAATTATGCACGATAAAACCACTTCGTCGGGTCAGCCTGTTTATACGCTTTATGCGCATAATTCAGAAAGGCTTGTAAGTGAAGGGCAGTATGTTAAAAAGGGTCAGCAGATTGCAAAATCAGGCTCAACGGGAAATTCAACAGGGCCTCACTGCCATTTTGAAGTCAGAGTGGGCGGCTCAACACAGAGATATGCCGTAGACCCTGCAAAATATTTACCGTAATTCCATAATTTATATTTGAACTATTGGCAGTTATGGTGTATAATAACTATTTAGTAGGGGAGGGCCTCTGTGCCCTCCCGCAAAGGGTCTCTGTGCCCTCCCGTATTATAACAAATTCAGGGGTGAGAATTTGAAACAGAAAAATTCAATAAAATTGCTGGCAGTAATTTTTTCTGTTTTGGCAGTGATTTCCTCTTTTTCAATAAACGGCAGTGCTTTTGCCGATGAAACGACTACTGCGCCGATTACAGAAACAACAACCACGGCTGAGCAGGCTAAGGCAGAGGCGCAGAAAAAGTTAGAAGAACAGAAACGCCTTATAGAAGAAAATTTAAAACAGGCAGAAGAAAAACTGGCGGCGCTTGCTGTTCAGTCAAAAAATACAGAAGAATACATAAATCTGCTTGATGAAAAAATCGGCTATCTTAACGAAGAACTGACCCTGCTTGATAACCAGGTTATTGCATATGAAGAGGATATTGACGCACTTCAGAAAAATATTGATTTAAATCAGGCTGACGCCGATGTTTTGCAGGCAGAGGTTGATAAGGTACAGAGTAAACTTGATGAACTCAACGAAAGATTTCAGGCGAAGTATGATGCGTATTGCGCCCGTGCACGTGCGATTTATATTTCAGGCAATTTCAATATTATTACAGCGCTTTTAACATGTGATGATATTTCAAGTTTTCTTACCCGTTACGAAATGATTAAGGCGGTTTCAAAAAGTGATGCAGAACTGATGGAGGCTATCAACGAGGAAACGGCGCAGATTCTTGTTCAGGAGTCTGATTTAAACGAAAAGCAAACGGCGCTTGACAGTATTAAGGCAGAACTTACTTCACAAAGAGATGAACTTGTTGCTAAGCAGACTTCGCTGACTTATGCACAGCAGGAAATTGCAAGAAAAAAGATTATTCTGTCTGATGACAAGGCTGAAAGTGACAGGCTTTTTGCCGAACTCACGGCAAAGAACGGAATGTATACCGAGTTTATGAACGAGGATAAGTCTGTTATTGATGCAGTTGAGGCTGAAATTATGGGTGTTATCAGCGGTCTTATCAAGCCTGAAGATGTTACGCTCGGCACAACGAGTGACCGAGATAATTACACAATGCCCGAATATAATTTCAACGAACTTTACAATAATTCAGACGGCGTTCTGAATATGACATACCCTGTTCCCGGTCATTATACTATATCGGCAGGTTTCCCGAATTATAACAACGGCAAGTATCACGGCGGCATTGATTTCCCATGTCCTAAAGGTTCTGACGTAGTTGCTGCACAGAATGGTATTGTAATTAAAGTTGAAAGGCTGAATTACAGTTACGGCTATTATGTTATGATTTATCACGGCACTGATTCTAAAGGCAGATCGGTTGTAACGCTTTACGGCCATAATTCGCAGCTGCTTGTGTCGCCCGGTCAGAGCGTTTCAAAGGGTCAGCAGATTGCAAAGGCAGGCTCTACGGGCAATTCAACAGGTCCTCACTGTCATTTTGAAGTAAGATTTAACGGTGAACGGGTAAATCCAAAGAATTATTTAAGTAAGTAAATTATGAACAAAATTAATTACAGCAAAGAAACTGAAAAAATTATTGAGCGTAATAAGAGAGAGCAGAAACTGCCCTCTCTTTTGCTTCATGGGTGCTGTGCGCCATGCTCAAGCGCCTGCCTTGAATATCTGAATAAATATTTTGATATAACATTATTTTATTATAACCCTAATATCTCGCCGAAGTCGGAGTTTGACAAACGTCTGCACGAGGCTCAGAGACTGATAAGTGAAATGCCGTTTGAAAATGAAGTTAAAATAATTGAGGGCGAGTATGATTACAACGTTTTTCTGAATATTGCAAAGGGTCTTGAAAATGTGCCCGAGGGCGGTGAGCGCTGCTTTAAATGTTATGCCCTGCGCCTTGAAGAAACGGCAAAGCAGGCAAAAAAACTCGGTTTTGATTATTTTTGCACAACGCTTTCAATCAGTCCGCTTAAAAATTCGCAGAAGATAAATGAAATCGGCTATGAAATCGAGAAAAAGTACGGCGTAAAATGGCTGCCGTCAGATTTTAAGAAAAAAGAGGGTTACAAACGCTCGATTGAACTATCAAAAGAATACAATCTTTACAGGCAGAATTTCTGCGGCTGTGTATTTTCAAAAAAGGAGGCGGCTTGTGATGAATAATCCCTTGGCGGCAAGAATGAGACCGTGTACGCTTGATGACGTTGTGGGGCAGAAGCATCTGCTTTCAAAGGGCAGACCGCTTTATAATATGATAGAAAACGGCAATATTCCGAATCTTATTTTTTACGGACCGTCGGGCGTCGGCAAAACAACTGTTGCATCAATTATTGCAAAGCGAACGAACAAAACCTTAAGGCGGCTTAACGGCACAAATGCCTCAACGAAGGATATTAAGGATATTGTTGCAGAACTTGATACATTTGAAACTCAGAACGGCGTTCTTCTTTATCTTGATGAAATTCAGTATTTCAACAAACGCCAGCAGCAAAGCCTGCTTGAATACATAGAAAACGGCAAAATTACGCTGATTGCATCTACTACTGAAAATCCGTATTTTTATATTTACCCTGCCATTCTTTCACGAAGCACAGTGTTTGAATTTAGAACGGTTGATAACGAGGAGATTGAAAAGGCAGTTAACAGAGGATTTGAGTTTCTTGAAAAAGAAAACGGAATTTCTTTTGATATTGAACAGGGCGTTGTTTCAAAAATTGCCCGTGGCTGCGGCGGCGATGTCCGCAAGGCTCTCAACAGTGTTGAAAACTGTTATTTTACTGCAGAAGAGATTGACGGCAGACGTGTTGTAACACTTGAAAATGCGGCTGAATTAACGCAGAAAAGCGCAGTTAAATATGACCGTGAGGGTGACGAGCATTACGATATTATTTCCGCTTATCAGAAAAGTATGCGTGGCTCAGACCCCGATGCGGCGCTGCATTACCTTGCAAGACTGCTTGAGGCAGGCGATTTGCCGTCGGCGTGCAGACGTCTTGTTGTGTGTGCCTGCGAAGATGTCGGTCTTGCCTATCCGCAGATTATTCCGATTGTAAAATCGGCGGTTGATATTGCGCTTATGGTGGGTCTTCCCGAGGCAAGAATTCCGCTTGCAGATGCAGTTATTCTTGTTGCAACCTCGCC
This sequence comes from uncultured Oscillospiraceae bacterium, assembly GCA_902489595.1. Taxonomy (GTDB): domain Bacteria; phylum Bacillota; class Clostridia; order Oscillospirales; family Acutalibacteraceae; genus Eubacterium_R. Next base: position 15,531 of record CABUAS010000014.1, read on the forward strand.
GAAAAGCAATTCGGGCGAAGCGGCAATAGATATGGCAATGGCAGATGTTAAAAAAGGCAATTACGGTACTGTTCCCCGCCAACTGCAGAATAAGCATTTTGACGGCGAAGATGCCGAGGTTAAGGGGCAGAATTATATTTATCCCCATAATTATCCGAATCATTGGGTTAATCAGCAGTATCTGCCCGACGCTGTTAAAAATGCAAAGTATTATGTGCCCGGTGAAAATAAAACCGAGCAGAAGTTTAAGGAATATTGGGATAAAATTAAAAAATCGTAGGTTTTGCAATTTGCGAATTGCCCCTACGGAGTTTCAATAATGCTTTTGTAGGGCGGGGTGCCCTCACCCCGCCGAAAATAATAACGAACTTATATCGTGATACACTTACCCCAACGAAAAAAGGAGAATACATATGACTAAAAAAGAAAGAGCCTTACTCGCCGTGAAACGCCTTAAAGAGCGTTACCCCGAGGCAATCTGCTCGCTCACTGCTTCAAATCCGTTTGAACTGCTCGTGGCGGTAAGACTGTCGGCACAGTGCACCGACGCGCGTGTTAATCTTGTAACGCCTGCTCTTTTTGAAAAATATAAAACGCTTGATGATTACTGCAATGCCGATGTTGCCGATATTGAACGCATTATTCACAGCTGCGGCTTTTACAAAAGCAAGGCAATCTCTATCATTGATATGGCGCAGGGTGTGCGTGACCGTTTCGGCGGCGTTGTGCCGGATAATATTGACGACCTTGTAACGCTTAACGGCGTCGGCAGAAAAACGGCAAATCTTATCGTCGGCGATGTTTACGGCAAGGAAAGTATTGTTGTTGATACGCATATGATAAGAATTTCAAACAGGCTCGGTCTTGTTAATGAAAAAGACCCTAAAAAGATTGAATTCGCTCTTAAAAAGATTATTCCGCCCGAGGAGGGCTCTGATTTCTGTCACAGAATTGTGCTTTTCGGCAGAGATGTCTGCTCTGCAAGAAAACCGCTTTGTGACGAATGCACGATGGCAGATTTCTGCAAAAAGAACGGCGTTTCAAAAAAGAAGTAAAAAAATTTGTTAATGCACAAATTTATACTTGAATATTATGGGTACTTTGTGATATTATAGATAAAATATAAATATATACAAATTCTGTAAACGGAGGTAAAATGAATGAGTGAATACGGCGCAAAATTTGTTAAAGAAGGTCTTACTTTTGATGATGTACTTCTGATTCCTGCCGAATCCGATGTTACACCCGATATGGTTAATCTTCAGACAAAACTTACTAAGGATATTACACTTAATATTCCGTTAATGACTGCTGCTATGGATACGGTTACCGAATCAAGAATGGCTATTGCCATTGCACGTGAGGGCGGTATCGGCGTTATCCACAAGAATATGACTATTGAGGAGCAGGCTACAGAGGTTGACAAGGTTAAAAGGTCTGAAAACGGCGTAATTTTAAATCCGTTCTTCCTGTCACCTATGCATACTGTTAAGGATGCGGACGCTCTTATGGGCAAGTATAAAATCAGCGGTGTTCCGATTTGTGAGGAAGACGGCACACTCGTCGGCATTTTAACTAACCGTGACCTTCGCTTTATGAGCGATTTTAATGTAAAAATTGCCGATGTTATGACCCCGAAAGATAAACTTGTAACTGCTAAGGCAGGTACAACGCTTGAGGGTGCAAAAAAGGTTCTTATGGCATCAAAGGTTGAAAAATTACCGCTTATTGATGATAACGGCAAGCTTACGGGTCTTGTTACAATCAAGGATATTGAAAAGGCTGTCAAGTATCCGAATACAGCAAGAGATAAGAACGACAGACTTCTCTGTGCAGCCGCTCTGGGCGTAACTGCCGATGTGCTTGACCGTGCCAAGGCACTTGCAGACGCAGGTGTTGACGCATTTGTTCTTGACTCTGCTCACGGTCATTCAAAGAATATTCTTAAAAATGTTGAGATTGTTAAAAACGCATTCCCTGAAATTTCTCTTATTGCAGGTAACGTTGCTACGGCAGACGGAACAGAGGCACTTATTAAGGCAGGTGCAGACGCAGTTAAAATCGGTATCGGGCCGGGCTCAATCTGCACAACACGTGTTGTTGCAGGTATCGGCGTTCCGCAGATTACCGCTATTTATGATTCTGCCGAAAGAGCAGATAAATTCGGTATTCCTGTTATCGCAGACGGCGGTATCAAGTATTCGGGCGAAATCGTTAAGGCTCTTGCAGCAGGCGGCAGCGTTGTTATGGTCGGCTCACTTGTTGCAGGCTGTGAGGAATCACCGGGAGATACGGAAATCTGGCAGGGCAGACAGTTTAAGGTTTATCGCGGCATGGGCTCGCTCGGCGCTATGAATCACGGCTCGGCAGACAGATACTTCCAGAAGGGTTCAAAGAAATTTGTTCCCGAAGGCGTTGAGGGCCGTGTGCCTTATAAGGGAGCACTCAGCGACACTGTTTATCAGATGATGGGCGGTCTTCGCTCCGGTATGGGTTATGTAGGCTGTCATACGATTGAGGAACTCCGCCATAATGCCAAGTTTATAAAAATTACAGGTGCAGGACTTGTTGAAAGCCATCCGCACGATGTATATATCACTAAAGAGGCTCCTAACTATTCAGGCAGCAGACAGGATTAATTTTGAGAGGGAGTATGTAGAAATACTCCCTTTTATTGTTTCGTTCGGGCAGGCGTTGTAGGGGAGGGTCTCTGTGCCCTCCCGCAAATGGCCTCTGTGCCCTCCCGCAAATGGCCTCTGTGCCCTCCCGCAAAGGGTCTCCGTGCCCTCCCGCAAAATCAATCAAACCTAACGGCAGGTGTTTTAATGTCAAAAAATGAACTGACCCGATGGCAGAAATTCAAACGCTTTTTAAAGCGCAATATGACGCCGACATGGGCAAAGCATTTTTCCTATCAGGTGTTTGCGTTTATTGTTTCTGTTTTAATGGTTATCGGCGTTGCAAATTATGCAATTACTAAAAGTTATGATGAAAGGAAACTGACTTTTGTGGAAAATTTTACTGTAACTGCGCATACGGGCAGTTTTGATACGGCTGAAAATTCAATCGAATCCATCGAAAGTGCAATACGCAACAATGTTGCCGTGCTTGAATTTGATGTAAGGCAAAGGCCCGACGGCACGCTTGTTATGGCTCACGATATTGTTGTTACAAATAATGCAGGCGTTGAGATAAAAGACGCTTTTGAACTGCTTAAAAACACCGATATTATGATAAATCTTGACATTAAGGAAACGAGAACGCTTAATGCACTTCATGATTTGCTTGTTGAGTATAATCTGCTTGACCGTGCCTTTTTAACGGGTATTGAGTCAATTAACGTTAATGACGTTAAGCAGTCAAATTGCAGGGATATGGATTATTATCTTAACTGCCAGCCGTCAAGAATTAAAATTTTCGGTGAAGATTATCAGCAAAAACTTTTAAAAACACTTGAAGAAACAGGTGCAGTTGGTGTAAACTGTAATTATAAGTATGCAGGTGCTACTCTGTCGCAGGTTCTTCACGATAACGGTTATAAATTATCAGTGTGGACTGTCAATGAAAAAAGCGTTGCCAAGCGGGCACTTATGATGAAACCCGATAATATTACCACAAAGGAATATGATATGCTTATGTCCGTTATAAACAACTGGGGTAATTAAAATGACAAATGAAGAATATATAAAAGCAATAGATGTGCGCACTTCACGGCGGGCTTATACAAATATCCTGCCTGATGATACGACTGCCGGTATAATAAAAGATATGGTTGATTATGTTAATCAGAAGGCAAATCTTAATTTTGCTTTTATTGAAGATGCATCGTTTGCATTTACTGTTTTTACAGGCAAATTCAGCGCAGTTGCCGTGTGCGGACCGGATAAAATCTCTGCCCGTGAGGACTGCGGCTTTTACGGTGAAACAATCGTTCTTCAGTGTGCTTATCACGGGCTCGGTACCTGCTGGGTTTCGGGCTCTTACAATGAAAACAAAATGCTTGAATACCTTGATTTGCCAAAGGATATCCGTCTTTACTGCGTCATTATCATAGGCTTTGTCAAATCAAAAAAAACTCTTAAGGAAAAGGTAATATACAGCGCCACACATAAAAGCAACAAGCCTTATCAGAAGATGCTTGAGGCGTGTGATGATAAACTTCCGGAATATGCAGAATACGGTCTTAAAATGGTTGAAAAAGCGCCAAGCGAAGTAAACCGCAGGCCTGTTAAATTCAGATTTGAAAACGGTGTCGTTTCTGCTTCTGTAGATGAGCCGTATTCGGATAAAAGCATTGATTTCGGAATTGCCAAACTCCATTTTCAGCTCGGAGCGTCTGCAAAAGGCGTCAGGGGCGAGTGGAAAAACGGCAAGTTCCTGATTGATGATAATAAAATCTTAAAATTCCCGTCAGCGGAATAAAGTCAGAAAAGGGGTAAACAAAGTGACTGAAAAAAAGAAAATGAGTAAAGGTAAAAAGGCGGTAATTATTGTGGTTTCTGTTATTGCATTCTTTATCGTGGTTGTTCTTGTGGGCGGTCTTGCATATCTTCATGAATACTGCAAGCCGAAAACTTATGAGCCTATAAAGGTATCAACAGTAACGGATTCGCAAAATATTACGCTGATTGCGCATCGTGGCTTTACTGCCGTTGCACCTGAAAATACTGTTCCTGCATTTAAAGAAGCAGGCGAATCGGGCTTCAGCGGTGCAGAGTGCGATATTTACAGAACAAAAGACGGCGTTTGGGTTATTCATCACGACAGTCATACTTACAGAATGATGGATCAGTCATCATTTATTGAAAAACTGACTTATGATGAACTTATGCAGTATACATATGATAACGGCTCAAATATTGCCGATTATCCGAATTTAAAGATATGCACGCTTGAAGAGTATCTTGAGGTCTGCAAGTCTTATAATATGACTGCTGTTATTGAACTCAAAGGCAAAAATAATACAGAGCATTATGATGAGGTTGTTGATACTGTAAATAAGGTCGGTGCAAAAGATGTTATTTACATTTCCTTCCACCTTGATAATCTGAAAAAGTTAAGAGCGCTTTCAGATGCTCCGCTTTATTATCTTGTTCAGAAGATTGACGATCAGGCAATTGCAGATGCACTTTCGCTCGGCGGCGCCTGCGGCATTGATTTCAACGGCAATAAGGAAGAAAATACACCTGAAATCATTCAGAAATGCTTTGATGAAGGCCTTCTTATGGGTGCGTGGACGATAGATAACGGCGATGCGCTCAACCGTATGATTGACAGCGGCGTAACGCTTATCACAACAAATACAATTCATTATTAATGTTTCATCGGGCGGATATTTTCCGCCCGTTTGATTTTATAAAAGGAGAAAGCTTATGGGATTATTTACATCGGTTCAGAAATGGGATGCACAGGGTGCATATATGAATATGAAAAAATATATCAGACCTAAAGACGGTTTGGTTCACGTGCTTATGATAAACAGCTTCAGCAAATGGCTTAATCAGACCTTTGAGTGCGAAGATAAATATACAACACAAATAGATACGATTGTCTCAATGATGCAGATGGACGGTTATGAAATCGTTGATATTAAATTTAATTCCATCAAAAATCAGGGTGCATCAGGCGATATGGACGGCTTTCATACATTGATTATGTATAGATAATACACACCCGATTTTGTTTATGCGGCATTTACATTTAAGTATTTTGTAGGGGAGGGTCTCCGTGCCCTCCCGTCGTAATATAATGCAAAAAAATATAAATTTCCGCGGACACTTTTTGTTTTTTTATCGTCTGTATAAGTGAGAGCGCTCAATAATTAATGAAAGGCGGAGAATTTATGTTCTTCAACAGAAATAAGAAAAAGAATGTCATTAATGCGGCATTGCTTGATTTAAGAAAATACACACCGCAGGCACTTGAAAACGTGCGTACGATAAATTCTGCCTGTGTAATTCTTCCGGAAAATCCCGGTGAGGAACTTATGACGGCATACGGAAATATAAAAGTTAAAAATGTTGCGTCAACGCTTAATTTGCCTGACGATAAAAAGTTTGTTATGCTTAACGGCGTGACTGCACTCGGTCAGGCGAATTATACAGAAAATGCAGTTCATATGCTTAACGGTGTGGGCGTTATTGAAAAAATTGAAAGCGAAAATCCTGTTGAGATTATTTCAAACGGAGTTACAGTTCATGACTGCACAACGAAAATTAACTTTATAATGCGAAACGGTGTCTGTGTTGAATCCCCATTTGAAATAAAAGATTCAAAACTTTTTGCCACTGATGCTAAAATCGACAGTCTTTTTGTTGAAAATTTAAAAGACAACACGGTTGTTGCGGCAGGAACCAATATGGTAATATATAATGATGTTTCGCTTGAACTGCTTAAAAGCAAACAAATTTATTTCGTGGCAGGCGCAAAAATAAAATGTGATGCAAATATGTTGGGCTATATACAGACGATTGCCACAGCAGGTGAGAAAATAGAAGTTAATGGATAATAATCAGAACTGCGTTATACTTTTTAATGAACTGTATGAAAAATATTATAAAAAGGTTTTATCATACTTCAAAAAAGAGTTCAGCGCTGACGAGGCTGAGGATTTAACCCAGCAGACATTTTTGCAGCTCTGGAGTTGGATTGCGAATATACAGTTTATAAAAAATAAAAAAGCGTACATCTTTCGTATAGCGAAAAATGTTCGCTGTGACAGGTATCGCCAAAAATCAATGCTGCTTGATACTTTATCGCTTGCAGATGATTTTGAAATCAGCGACAGCGACAGTTTTACAGACAGTGCAGACCTCAGATTTTTGTTAAACAGTATTACAACACAGCAGGATAAGCAACTTCTGATGCTGACAGGGCAGGGCTACAAAAGCAGTGAAATCGGCAAAATGCTCGGCTTAAGTTCTTCGGCTGTAAGAACAAGACTGCAAAAACTCAGAGAGAAAATTAAAAACAATGTTAATAATATGTGATTTTATCATAAAAATCATAGCAGTATTCATTATTATTGTATGCTTATATATGGTAAATAAAGATTGAATTTCGTATGGGCGGATAATATCCGCCCGTTTTTGTTTACACGGCGTTTTGGTGATTTCGTAGGGTGCGGCGTCCTCGACGCACCGTTATAAAAAGGCGTTCGGGATTTCCGAACGCCTTTTGTTATGCCTTTATTAATTATTTTTTTGTGCCAATTTTTCGGGTGAGCCGCAGCATTTTTTGTATTTTTTGCCGCTGCCGCAGGGGCACGGGTCATTAGGGCCTACTTTTTTGCCTTTTCTGACAGGCGATGATTTAACGGAATCATCCGTCCCTGCCGATGTTGCGGTAACTTTTGCAACAGCCTTACGCTCAACATCTTCCTTTCTTCTCGGAACGAGAGTAAGAAGCATCATAACAGTGTTTTCACGGATTGTTGCCGTCATTTCATCAAACATATCATATGATTCCATACGGAAAGCGACAACAGGGTCCTGCTGAGCGTATGAACGCAGGTGAATACCTTCTTTGAGGTTATCCATAGCGTCAATATGATCCATCCACAGTGAGTCAACATTGCGCAGAAGAACCATTCTTTCAAACTCGCTGTAAAGTTCCTCGCCGAGGCGTTCTTTTTTATCAGCAAGTCTCTGCTTTCCTCTTTCAGTAAGCATATTGATAATATCGTCAACCGAAAGCGCCTCAAGGTTGTCAAAATCGCCGTCTTCAATAAGGGCGTGCCTGTATTTTTCGGTAAGACCTTTGATGTTCCAGTCTGCTTTGTTTGCATCTTCTGCACAGTAGGTTTTAACATTTTCTTCAATGCTTGTTACAAGCATATCCGTAATTTTATCGTCAAGGTCAACGCCGTCAAGCACCATATCTCTCTGCTTATAGATAAGTTCACGCTGGCGGTTCATAACATCGTCATACTGAAGCGTATTCTTACGTATGCCGAAGTTCCTGCCCTCTACTTTTTTCTGTGACGATTCAACAGTCTTTGAAATCATTTTGCTTTCAATAGGCATATTTTCGTCTTCAGCAAGTCTGCCCATCATCATCTTCATTCGGTCACCGCCGAAAAGGCGCATTAAATCGTCTTCGCAGGAGATGTAGAACTGCGACTTACCCGGGTCGCCCTGACGGCCGGAACGGCCTCTCAGCTGATTATCAATACGGCGTGAATCGTGACGTTCAGTGCCGAGAATGAACAGACCGCCTGCTTTACGCACCTTGTCTGCCTCGTCTTTAATCTGTTCTTTATATTTAGCCTCAAGGTCTCTGAATGTTTGGCGTGCTTCAAGGATTTCTTCATTGTCGGTTTCGGCAAAACCTTTAGCTTCAGCAATCATTTCATCTGTAAACTGCATTCTCTTCATTTCGGCAGTAGCAAGGAATTCTGCGTTGCCTCCGAGCATAATATCGGTACCACGGCCTGCCATATTTGTTGCGATTGTTACAGCGCCGAATTTACCTGCCTGCGCAATTATTTCAGCCTCACGCTCGTGATTTTTTGCGTTGAGCACATTGTGCGGAATCTTTGCCTTTTTAAGAAGCTTTGAAAGAACTTCTGATTTTTCAATGCTGATTGTGCCTACAAGGATAGGCTGGCCTTTTTCGTGGCATTCTCTGATTCTGTCAATCGCATTATAGAATTTAGCCTTTTCTGTCTGGAAAATAACATCGGGCAAATCTTCACGCAGAAGAGGCTTATTTGTCGGAATTTCAACAACATCAAGGCTGTAGATTTCGCTGAATTCGGGAGCCTCTGTTGACGCTGTACCCGTCATACCCGAAAGTTTTTCATAAAGTCTGAAATAATTCTGGAAAGTGATTGTTGCAAGCGTCTTGCTTTCGTACTCAACCTTAACATTTTCCTTAGCCTCAATAGCCTGGTGCAGACCGTCGTTATAACGCCTGCCAAGCATAATACGGCCTGTGAATTCGTCAACAATAAGCACCTGACCGTCTTTAACAACATAGTCAATATCACGGCGCATTACGCCGATTGCCTTGATTGCCTGATTGATGTGGTGAAGAAGCGTTGTGTTGTCCATATCCATAAGGTTGTCAACGCCGAAATATTCTTCAGCCTTTCTTACACCGCTTTGTGTAAGCGTTGCTGTTTTTGCCTTTTCATCAACAACATAGTCGCCGTCATAAACAGATTCGGTATCTTCCTTTTCGTTCATCTGGGCAACCTTGTCCATTTTAAGCGTTTTTGCAAAGGCGTTTGCACGGGCATACATATCTGTGGATTGTTCGCCTCTGCCGCTGATGATAAGAGGAGTTCTTGCTTCATCAATAAGAATTGAGTCAACCTCATCGACAATGGCAAAAACGTGGCCTCTCTGCACTTTCTGTGATTTGTACTGCACCATATTATCTCTCAGGTAGTCAAATCCCATTTCATTGTTTGTGCCGTAAGTGATGTCGCAGTTGTAAGCCTCCTGCCTCTCATCATTATTTTTTTCGTGAATGATAAGACCTGCGGATAAACCGAGAAAACGGTAAAGCTTGCCCATCCATTCGCAGTCACGCTTTGCAAGGTAGTCGTTAACTGTTACAATGTGAACGCCTCTGCCGGTAAGTCCGTTAAGATAAGCAGGCAGTGTTGCAACAAGTGTTTTACCTTCACCTGTTTTCATTTCGGCAATTCTGCCCTGGTGAAGAATAATACCGCCGATAACCTGCACACGGAAATGCTTCATACCAAGCACACGCCACGATGCTTCACGGCATACTGCAAATGCGTCGGGCAGAATATCGTCAAGCGTTTCGCCGTCTGCCAGTCTGCCTTTAAGTATATCGGTCTGTGATGCGAGTTCTTTGTCACTCATCGGCTCGTATTTTGATTCAAGGTCCATAACCCTGTCAACGGTTTTTCTTATTCTTTTAAGTTCTTTTGTTGAATAATCGCCGAACAGAGCCGTCAATAATTTATTTGCCATATTTCACCTCAGAAATTATTTGTTTTATGTTTATGTGGGCAGATATTATCTGCACGGGGGGTTGATTTAATATAACGGGCAGGCACAGAGACCTGCCCCTACAGTATTACTTTGAAAACTTCCGTATGGTGCGCTGTTCTCAACGCACCATCTATTAGTATAACATATATACCGCCTGTTTGCAAATCAAAATACGGATTTGATTGCCGTTATTGCTCCGCCCGAAACTTCGTCTTCGGCATCGGAAGTAAAACCGAGCGTAAGGTGGTCGCCTGCCTCTTTAACGTGTAGTGTTATATCAACATATTCTTCTTTATCCGGTGATGCACTGATTGCAGATGTCAGTTCGCTTAAATTTTCATCAAGCCAAGTGTCATCTGAAAGTTTTGAAAGCAGTTCAAAAGTTGAAAATCCTTTAAGCCCGTCGGCAAAAGTCTGCGCCGCACTTGCAAGATTTTTATTTTTAACAGAAACTACAACAGTTTTGCGGTCAACATCAATTTCTTTGATTTCGTAATCGAGATTTTTAAAGATTGCTTTACCGAGGTCGGCTAACTGCCGGTGCTGTTCTGCATAAGAAATGATAATGCTGAGCGTTGAAGAATCAACATATTTTCTTAAATCTTCCGTATCAAAATCTTTAAGCGCCGAAAAAGCCGTATTTACTGTTTTTTTTATGTTGCCTTCGCTCATTTTTGCTGTTGGCTTTGAGCAGGCACATAATGATAATGCAATCATAATTACTGCAAGTGAAAGTGAAATGATTTTTTTCATATGGAAATCTCCTTAATTTTGTCAAAGGTATAATATACCTATTGAAATTCAACACACATATTATATA